>CAXBPH010000209.1:0-12227 GCA_963977445.1 uncultured bacterium
GTGCCGGTGGTGAGGAAGACCACGTTGGTGCCCACCCGCCCCTCCACATCAAAGGTGACACTGGTGCGGCCACGGCGAACGTTTCCCGCATAAAAATCTACGCGATCCCGCTCGCGGACGGGATGGCGAAAGAGGATTTCGGTAAATTTCAGGGTTACCATGCGGGGGGCACCGGTGCAGATGTGGGCGAAAATGCCTGCCGCCTCGTCCATCCAGGACATCATGGTGCCACCGAAAAGATTGCCCCCGGTGCCCAGGTCGCGGGTCATACATATATGGGATGTCACGTGTTTCACTGCGGGCACTCCGGTTTCTGCTTATTGGACTAGACGTGGTTTCGCATGGCAAACGAACGTAGGTTAGGCGTCCTCGCCTGACCCGTCACGACGCTGATTTTCCAGAGGCGAACCCGAAATCGATAGAGGTCGACAGGCACCAAGGGTTGAACTCGAAATAGAGTCAAAATAACCTTGGCTATGAGCAAGCCTCAGCACGAACCGCGGGTCAGGCGGGGACGCCTAACCTACGTTAACGGACTTCAGATCTTTGGTGTCGTAGTCATCAATACGTCCTGTAAAAAACAAGTCTATTTTCGATAACACGCACAATCGATTTGTATTGCGCAAGGCTCAAATCAGTCTATCTGACTTGCACCGTATCCTGTGGGTTTTGCTATCGGTGCTATCAACCCGGCAGCGCATCCAATTGCTGCTGCACTTCCGCAGGGATCTCGATCTGGAGCGCACGACATCGTGCCGCCGCCGCGTGGGCCGCGCCACTGTTTCCGGCGGACGCGTAGGCGGCCACCAGCCCGAGATTGACCGGGCCATTGGAAGGTGCCAGGGTGCGGGCCTGTTCCCAGGTTTCGATGGCCTCTGGCCACTGATTGAGGCTGTAATAGCAAAAGCCCAGGCGATAGGTGTTGGCGTCGACATCCTGCCCTGCATCGATCAGGGCCTTATGCACGGGGATGGCGGGTTCGTATTTTTCCAGGCCATACAGCAGCGCAGCGTAGGCCCCGGTGTAGGCGAGGTTGTCGGGAGAAAGGGCGTGGAGTTTGCCATAGCACCAGGCCATGCGCTCCCAGTCTTCATTAATCTCGGCAATAGTGGCCAGACTGTTGAGTGTGGCCTCGTCGGCAGGATTAATATCGAGGGCCCGCTCATAGGCGCCGACTGCGGCCTTCAAATTGCCCATTTTGCGCAACGCCAGTCCTAGATTCGCATAGGCCTTGGCGTGGTTGGGCTCGAAAACGATAGCCCGCTGAAAGGCCAGGTAGGCATCGTGATAACGGCCCATATCGATGAGGGCGTTGCCCAATCGATAGTAAACTTCGCCGTCTTCCGGATGTTTTGCCACTTCGCTCTGGTAGTGACGCACCCGCTCGGCCACGCCCTGGGCCTCGGGATTATAGGCCTCCTCTTCCGGCGTGGTCTGGCAGGCACTGAGGCCCAACAGGCAAAGTGCCAACACGGCAGGGCAGAAAATCGATAGGCTTCTCCGCATGGTGGAGCCCCTTTCAACATGGGTCGATTCGGTCTTGGGTAGAAATGGAAACGTCGCGAATTATATCATAAGGGAACTTCCCGCCGGTCCCTTGGATTACCTCTTCACGAGTCCGCGTTGGATATCCGGCTTCGCCGGCCCCACTTACCCCCTTGCCGAAAGAGGAACACAATTACTATGAGTAAACCCCATGTCGCCGTCTTTATGGGCGGACGCAGTGAAGAACACGATGTCTCCTTACGCTCGGGCGCGGGTGTGGTGAAGGCCCTGACATCTGAAGGCTACACCACAACGCCGGTCGTCATCGGCCGGGATGGGCTGTGGACCGTCAACAACGGCGAGGCCCTCAAACCCGCTGCCGGTGTGGCCGCGCTGGACCAGGCCGCCGTCGACTGTGCCTTCATTGCCCTCCACGGCCCCTTTGGGGAAGATGGTCGCCTTCAGGGACTGTTCGACATGATCGACCTGCCCTACACGGGCTCGGGCTGTGCGGCAAGTGCCCTCGCCATGGATAAGGTCCGCTGCAAGGCCGTCGTATCGGCCCAGGGCATCCGTGTGGCAGGCCACTTGGGCCTCGATCGCCCCACCTGGGCCATCGACTCGGGCCAGGTCATGGAGGTGGTGGAAAAAGATATCGGCTTTCCCTGTGTGATTAAGGCCGTATCCCAGGGCTCCAGCAAGGGCGTCATCATCTGTCAGAGCATCCTGACCTTCCGGAATGATATGGAACAGGTCCTGGATATTGAGGACTATGTGATGGTGGAGGCCTTTGTAAAAGGCACGGAAGTCACCTGCTCCGTATTGGATGCGGACCCGAGTGGACGTATGCGGCCCCTCCCGGTAACCGAAATTTGCCCGAAATCATCCACCTTCTTCGATTACGAAGCCAAGTATACCCCCGGTGCCACCGAAGAAATTACCCCCGCGCGGATTCCCATGGACACGGCCGACCTCGTGATGGATATGGCTGTCCATGTGCATGAAGTGGTGGGTTGTAGTGGATGGAGCCGTAGCGACTTCATCATTGATGAGCAGGGCCCGGTCTGGATTGAGGTGAATACCATCCCAGGCCTGACGGAGACCTCCCTCTTCCCCCAGGCGGCGGAAGCGGCGGGCATCAGTTATGCCCAACTCATCACCACCCTCGTGGAAGACGCGATCCGCCGTGTAGAAGTGAAGAAGGCGGCTATCTGACGGGCCTCCTTCTTTTGAAACGTACCAACCGAATTTAACAACAGGATTGCAGCAAACACCCGCACAATGGGGCCAAACCCGGCAGTGCACTCGGTGTATACCTGCTGATATCAGGATTAGACATGAGCATTCAATTCACTAAGCTTCACGGACTGGGCAACGACTATCACTTCATCGAAGCAGACAAGTATCCGGGTGTCGATTGGCCCGCGCTCTCCTGTCAGATGAGTCACCGCCATCTGGGTGCCGGTTCCGATGGCATTATCCTGATTCAGCCGGGCAAAGAACACGATTTTGCCATGCGCATCTTCAACGCCGACGGCAGCGAAGCGGAAACCTGTGGCAATGGCATCCGCTGTTTCGCCAAGTATGTCTTCGAGCGGGGCCTCACCGACAAGACCGAATTTGTCATCGAGACCCTCGCCGGTCCCAATGGGGTCGTCTTGCAGGTCGAAGACAAGTCCGTCGTTTCCGTGCGCTCCAACATGGGCAAGCCAAAGTTTGAACGGGCCCAAATCCCCATGCTCGGAAATCCCGGTGACGTAAAAGAGGAAGCCATCGATGTGGCGGGCACCACCATGCACGTGACCTGCGCCAATATCGGCAATCCCCATGCGGTATTCTTTGTCGACGATGCGACGGCCGTGAATCTCAATGACCTCGGCCCCAAGGTGGAAAAACACCCAAGCTTTCCCGAGCGGACCAACGTGGAATTTGTTAACGTCATCGATCGGGACAATATCGTCATGCGCATCTGGGAACGAGGCAGTGGCATTACCATGGCCAGCGGCAGTGGCTCCTGTGGGGCAGCCCTCGCCTCCATCATTACCGACCGGGTCAATCGCCGGGTCAACGTGCACCTGGTCTTTGGCGTCCTCACTATCGAGTGGGCCGAAGACGGCTGTGTTTACCAGGAAGGCCCCGCCACCGAAGCCTATAGTGGAACGTGGGACCACGAAATCCCCATGGTGAACTAAGGGGTTTCAGGATAAGGCGGGTGACGTGCTGATCCACGCGGCGTTGCGGACGACTTCGAGACGCTCCCGGGCGATGGCCGCCGTGGCACCACGGGTCACGATATAGCCCCCCCGCTCCCGCGTCGGCATATCGACAACATGGGTCAGAATATCCCCTTCGTGGGCATTGATATGGATGGCTACGACGCCCGGTAATTCCGGGGCGGCCTCCACTCCTTCGAATCCGACGACTACCCCGCTACGGGTCAACAGCCAGCTGAATGCGATACCCGTCTCGCACGTGGGTGCCACGGAAGGGTGGTGGCCCAGGGCGCACTCCATGGCGCAGCGGGTCAAGTCGATGCCCTGCGAAAGGAGAAATACCGTCTGGAGATCCTGATCCAGGCCTGCCGGAGCCTGCACGTCGGTGAGAATAATGTCTCCGGATTCGGCCGAAATCACGAATTCCATTTGCACCATCCCCCATCCCGTCGGGAGCACGTCGGACACTTCCCGGGCTTGGCGAACTGTCTCATCAAACAAGGCACCCCGCCGCGCAACGGGCATGGATACGCCCAGGGGCACACGGTAGACCGACGGCGTGACGATTTCTTCGACGAGATCAACGGGCACGAGGGTGCGGCCCGTCTTAAAGGCCAGAAGCCGGTAGATATCGCCCTCTACGGTAGGCTGAATACGCAGTACACCCTCAGGACTACGCTTGCGCAATTTCTGGATGGCGAGGGAAAGATCGCTGGGATGTTCTACGCGCATGCACGACGAATCGCCGTTGCCGCAACTGCTTCTCACCCAGCTTGGAATGGGGATGGTGCCGCTCCCGCTTTCCACAAGGCGGGCCAGGCCATCGGCGGAGAAAGAACGTGCGTTGGGAATAGGACAGGGCCGATCGGGGTGGTCGACCGCACAATTGAGATGGGGCCAGGCAAAGTGCGGTGCCATTTGGTTGAGCCAGCGTTGATAGCGGCATTCCACCAACCAGACACCCCGTAGATCGAGGCCCTGAAATCGGGGAACCTCCTTGTCCATATCGTCCAAGGAAATCTGCACGACTTCGGCATTCTCCGGCACGGGCGGGCGGGCACCTTGGCCATCCACGAGATACACCAAGGCAACGCCGAGATTCCTGGCGATAAGCTCGACGGCCGCTATATCCGTGGGTACCCCGGCAACACCTAATCTTGGTTTTTCAGGCATGTGCTCCCTCACTTTATTTTCGTACCGCACTTACCTCCCACCCCAACCATACTGCATCGTGGGCCCGCAGCGCGAATGCCGTATCTCATTTTTCCGTACTCTTGCCTTTATGCTACCATGACATCGGTTCTATCGCCCGTTGAATTTCAAATTATATACAACGTCCCCTCTGGAGTAACTATATGCGTACGTTCACCCTTCGCAAGAACCTGTGGGCTGCAATCGCCGTAACGGCGGTCGGATTGGCCGGATGCAGTGGATCGTCTGCACCCGGGTCGACAGATACCCCGAGCACAGACACATCCAGTGAAAACGCCCTTCCCAGTGGCGGCGCAGAGACGCCGAACGAAGTCATGGGCGCCCCCGAAGTGGTTGCCGGTGACCCCGTAGACGGCGATTGGGTCGTCGTTCACCTGGGTGCCGAGCCTGCGGTCATGAATCCCCACCTTGGCGCGTCCGACTCCTACACCCAGCTCATTGTCAATGGCAACGGGGGCAATATATTTGAGACCCTTTTCGTTCGTGACATGGAAACACTGGAGAACAAGCCCCACATTGCGGAACGTTGGGAAGTCTCGGACGATCACCTGACCTACACCTTCTACCTGCGGAAGGATGTGACGTTTTCCGACGGCGTGCCTCTTACCGCCCACGATGTCCTTTTTACCTATGAAGCCATCCTGAATCCGGTCAATGACACGGCAGACAAACGCAGCTACCTCACGGATTTTGAGTCTGCCACCCTGCTGGACGACTACACGATTCAATTCAAAGCGTCGAAACCCTACTTTCTCCACCTGGACCTGTTTGGCGACGGCTTTCTTTCTATCCTCCCCAAGCATATCTATGGTGAAGGGGATTTCAACACTCTCGCGGCCAATCGGGCTCCGGTTGGCAGTGGCCCCTATCTCTTTTCCAAATGGGATACGGGACAGGAAATCGTGCTGACAAAGCGGGATGATTACTGGGGCGAAACCAAGCCCCACGTGAACGAACTCCACTTCAAGGTTGTCACCGACAGCAACGCCGCTATGCAGTTGCTCCGTCGCCAGGAACTGGACTACATGCGCCTCACCCCCGAGCAGTGGGTGCGGCACGCTGTTAAGCCGGAGATTGCAGACCACTACCAACGCTTGACCCTCTATTCGCCCGTTGATGGCGCAGCGTCATCCTTCGGCTGGATCGGCTGGAACGCCAAACGGCCCTACTTCGCGGACAAACGCGTTCGGAGGGCCATGACCATGCTGCTTGATCGAAAGACCATCGGGGAAACCATTTACCGCGGTCTCGTCCGCGTGGTCTCGGGGTCCCAGTTCCCCGATTCGCCCAGCTACGACAAGACCATCACTCCCTGGCCCTTTGACCCGGAAGGTGCGAAGAAACTCCTCGATGAGGCCGGCTGGATTGACAGCGACCAGGATGGTATACGAGACAAAGACGGCGTGCCCTTTACGTTTCAATGGATTTTCCCGGCCGGCGTTACCGAATATGAGCAAATGGCCACCGTTTATAAGGAATCACTGGACAAGGTGGGCATCAACGTGGTGCTGCGCCCCCTGGAATGGGCAACCTTCCTGGAGAGTGTTACCAAGCGATCCTTTGATGCCTGTAGCATGGCGTGGACCTCGGAATTTGAGTCAGACCCCTATCAGGTATGGCACTCCAGTCAAACCGAGAGTGGCTCCAACTTTGTGGGCTTTGTTAACCCGGAAGCAGACGAGATCATCGAAACGGCACGGCAGGAATTTGACCCGGAGAAACGGGCGGCCCTCTATCGGCGTTTTCACGCGATTCTCCATGAAGAGCAGCCCTACACCTTTCTGTTTAATTCCAAGCGAAAAGTCGTTATCTCCAATCGCTTTCAAAACGTCAAACCCTATATTTTGGGTTTCGATATGCGTGAGTGGTGGGTGCCCCTGGATCAGCAACGCTACAAATAGGCACAACTCCACCCTCGGGTCACCTGGTCGTGTCTATGGCGAAGATCCGAACCGTGCAACTGAGAAATTACCGATACCTATGATAGAACGTCATTTTCCCCTTCCATGGGGCCTATCCACGAGTCCCTTGTTGTGCTCATCGTGGCTTGCCGATGAGATGAGGTTGTAATACGTGCGCAGTTATTTAATCCGACGCCTGCTACTCATCATTCCGACCTTTATCGGAATCAGCCTCGTCACGTTTATCATTGTGCAGATGGCACCGGGCAGTCCCATCTTTCTAAAGCTCCATCCGGCGGGCAGTGCCGGCAGTAGTGCCATCACCCAGGAAACAATAGAGGCGACGAAGAAGCTTTACGGTCTGGACAAACCCCTGCCCGTGCGCTATGTGCTCTGGTTGGGAAAACTCACCACACTGGATTTCGGCAACTCCTACAAAGACCACCAACCCGTCATGAAGCGTATCCGGGAAACCCTTCCCATTACCCTCCAGATAAATCTCATCTCTATTCTTTTCGTATTTCTTATTGCCATTCCCATTGGTGTCTATTCGGCAACCCACCAGTATTCGATTTCCGACAACATACTCACCTTGTTGTTGTTTATTCTCTATAGTCTGCCCAGCTTCTGGGTGGCCATGCTGCTCATGTATTTCTTTGGCGGTGGTGCCCACTGGAACTGGTTTCCCGTGGCGGGCACCCATTCTTACGACGCCGACACGATGACGTGGTGGCCCTGGCTCATGGACCGGGCCTGGCACCTGATCCTGCCTATCTTCTGTCTCTCCTACGCGGAACTTGCCGGGCTATCCCGCTATGCCCGGGCGGGCCTCATTGAAACCATTCGCCAGGATTACGTGCGGACGGCGCGGGCCTATGGCTTTCGGGAGCGGACGGTCATCTATCGCTATGCCCTCCGCAATTCGCTCATTCCAATCATTACGCTCCTGGGCACCGTGCTCCCGTCCCTTATTGGGGGCAGCGTAATCATTGAACGCATTTTTTCGATACCCGGTATGGGTAATCTGGCCTTCGACGCCATCTTGAATCGCGATTACCCCATGGTCATGGGCGTCCTTTCGATTTCCGCCCTGTTAACCCTGATAGGACTGATTCTCTCCGATATCCTCTATGCCATTGTGGATCCCCGCATAAAATTTAACTAGGAACGCCACTAGATGTACCCCATCTCCATAGAACAAAAAGTCAACACGCCCCATGGCTGACACCACCCACCAGAGTCAGGGCTTCTGGCACCTCGTCTGGCGCCAGTTTAAAAAGCGAAAAATGGCCCTCGCCTCGCTGGGCCTACTCGCGGTGTTGTGTCTCATCGGCCTGGCGGCCCCCTTTCTCTCTGGCGAAAAACCCATCTACCTCTCTCTCGATGGAACGTCTTACATTTTTCCGAATGTCATCGCGTATAAAGATCTGGTTTCCATGGATTTTGATGGTTGGAAACCCGGCCCCAACGACCATGCCATCATGCCCCTCCTGCCCCACTCCCCGGAGCGCTCCAATCTAATGGATATGCTCAAGGCCCCATCAAAGGAGCACCTCCTGGGTACAGATGACCGAGGTAGAGACGTGCTGAGTCGAATTATCTGGGGTACCCGAATCTCCATGACCGTGGGTATTGTGGCCATGGGTCTGGCGGTTTTTATTGGCGTTATCGCCGGTGCCCTCGCGGGCTTCTATGGGGGAATCGTCGACACCATCTTGCTCCGGATCATCGAAGTGGTCCTCTGCTTCCCGACCTTTATCCTGATACTTTCGCTCATCGCCTTTCTCGAGCCCAGCATCTACAACATCATGATTGCCATCGGCCTCACCCGCTGGCCCGATGTGGCCCGCCTGGTTCGGGGCGAGTTTCTCAAATTGCGGTCGGCTGATTTTGCGACGGCAGCCCGGGCCACGGGATTGAGCGATTTCCGCATTATCTTTCGCCACCTCCTCCCCAATGCCCTCGCGCCCGTGCTCGTTACGGCGACCTTTGGCGTGGCCGGAGCCATACTCACGGAGTCGGCTTTGAGCTTTCTGGGCTTTGGCGTACCGCCCCCCACGGCAAGTTGGGGTGAAATCCTGAAACAATCCAAAGACAATGTCGATTTTGCCTATTGGCTGGTCATGTTTCCCGGCCTGGCGATTTTCCTGACGGTCACGGCCTTTAATCTGGCCGGTGAAGGCCTGCGGGATGCCATGGACCCACGGCTCCGACAATAGACGGACTGGACTACACTGCACTATGAGTCAATCTGACGCCATACTTCAGGTAAAGAACCTGAAGACCTACTTTAAAACCGACCAGGGCCTCGCCAAGGCCGTGGACGACGTTTCCTTTGACATTGTCAGTGGAAAAACCCTGGCGGTTGTCGGGGAGAGTGGTTGTGGCAAGAGTGTCACGGCCCTGTCCATCATGGGCCTCGTCCCGGAGCCCCCGGGGCTTCGCGCCGGAGGCCAGATCCTCTTTGAGGGGAACGATCTCCTCACCATGCCGGAAGCAAAACGCAGGGCCATCCGGGGCAATGATATATCGATGATATTTCAAGAGCCCATGACCTCGATGAATCCCGTGTTCCGCATCGGCTATCAGTTGAGTGCCGTAATCCGCCTGCACCGGGGTCTGAACAAAAGCGACGCGCGAACGGAGGCCATCCGTCTGTTGGAGCAAGTGGGTATTCCCGCCCCCCATCAACGGGTCGATGACTATCCCCACCAGATGTCCGGTGGCATGTTGCAACGGGCCATGATTGCCATGGCCCTCGCGTGCGACCCCAAGGTACTCATCGCCGACGAACCGACGACGGCCCTTGACGTGACGGTGCAAGCCCAGATTCTGGAGTTGCTTCGTGAGTTGCAGAGCGAGCGGGGCATGGCCATCCTGCTCATCACCCACGATTTGGGTGTGGTGGCGGAAAATGCCGATGACGTGGTGGTCATGTATGCGGGGCGGAAGGTCGAGCAGGCACCCGTCGCCGAGTTGTTCAAGGCACCCCGTCATCCCTACACCATGGGACTCTTCGCCGCCCTGCCGAGTCTGAAACAGGCCCGCGAGAAACTCTATGTGATCAAAGGCAACGTACCCGCCGCGACCCAGTTTCCCACCGGGTGTCGTTTCAACAACCGGTGCCCCTATGTCCAGGATCGTTGTATGAAGGATATCCCTCCCCTGGAATTTCTCTCGGGAACGGCCCATGGTGTGGCCTGCTGGGAGCACGAAAATCTCGTAAAATCAAAGGAGACGCTCCTCGCTGAGCAGCTGGAAACGGGTGATCTTCATGGCGAATGATTTTCTGGTGGTCGACAAACTCACCAAACATTTTCCCATCAAGCGGGGCATCTTCTCTCGCACCGTCGATTCGGTGCGGGCGGTAGACGGCATCAGTTTCTCCATCCCCCGTGGCTCCACCCTGAGTCTCGTCGGCGAGAGTGGCAGTGGAAAAACGACGGCCGGTCGCTCCCTGTTGCGGCTGATTGAGCCCAGCTCCGGTTCTATCACTTTCGACGGCATTGATGTCATGGGGCTGAAGTCCCGGGAACTCCGGGCACTGCGCAAGCGCGTACAACTGATTTTTCAGGACCCTTTCGGCTCCCTCAACCCCCGAATGACCGTCTATTCCGTGCTCTCCGAGGCCATGAATAACCACCATATCGGCGACAAGGGCAGTCGGCGTGAGCGGTGCTACGAACTACTCAATCTTGTAGGGCTTCCACCAGAGGCAGCGGACCGCTATCCCCATGAGTTCAGTGGGGGCCAGCGCCAACGCATTGGCATCGCCCGGGCCCTCGCCGTTGACCCCGAGTTAATCGTGGCCGACGAGCCCGTTTCGGCCTTGGACGTCTCGGTCCAGGCCCAGATCCTGAATCTATTGAAGGAACTCCAGGATAAACTGGGCTTAACCTACCTCTTCATCGGCCACGATCTCAGCGTCGTCCGCCATATCTCCACAAGCGTCGCGGTCATGTATCTTGGCCGCATTGTGGAATCGGGTACGGTGGACCAGATTTTCAACCACCCGGTACACCCCTATACAAAGGCCCTTTTGTCCGCCGTTCCGCGCACCGAGCCGGGCCGAATTTCGGGGCGCACCGTGCTCACCGGCGACGTGCCGAGCCCTATCAATCCCCCCTCCGGATGTCACTTTCACCCCCGCTGTCCAGACGCCATTCCAGACTGTGCACAACGGGGTGTAAATCTAGTAGAATATCCTCAGGGACATTGTGTTGCCTGTAGTCGATTCTCCCCTGACCATACTGGGGAAGAGTAAATTGGCTAGCGGGGCAGAAACGGCCACACGTCCGGTGGACGATAGATCGCCTTCGACTGGGTTCCGGTGATTCGGTAAATTCAGGTCAGGGTCGGAGATATTCATGCGTTTAGACATAGCGGCATTCAGTGATGTAGGACGACGTAAAAAGAATAACGAAGACTCGTATGTCGTCGTTCGGGAAGGTGCCAAGGACCTTCGCCTCTTTAAAGAAGGCGCACTGATTTGCGTTGCGGATGGACTGGGTGGCCACACGGGTGGTGAAATCGCCAGTAAGCTCGCGGTGCGCATCATCGGGGAAATTGCCAAAGACAAGCCCCATCAGAATGGTGTCGAGTCTGACGAGAGCAATGATGGGCCCCTCCCGAAGATACGTTCCTCCATCGAGCGGGCCAACGAGAGCATCTATCAGACCAACCGGGATCTCGTTCGCACCCGGCGCCCCATGGGTACTACGGTGCTTACGGGCGTCATCTCGCCCCGCAAAGTCTATGTGGGCAATGTGGGCGACTCCCGTTGCTACCATATTCGTGATGGCGAGATTCTCACCCAGACGGAAGATCACTCCTGGGTGGATGAGCAGGTGAAGCTTGGGCTCATGTCCAAAGCAGAAGCCGAAACCGATCGCCGAAAAAATATTGTTACCCGCTGTGTGGGCACCCACGAAGAAGTCACGGTCGACACCTATCGCTGGCACATCGTTCCCGGTGATATGTTGCTCTTCTGTACCGACGGGCTCGTCAACATGGTTTCCGACGACGTCATCAAAAAGGAATTCCGGCGCAATGGCAGCTCAGCGGAGATCGCCCAACGCCTGGTAAACCTGGCCAACGAGAATGGCGGCAAAGACAACATCACGGTCGTCGTGGTGAATGTGAGCCCTGCCCCGGTACGCCTCATATACATGCGTGTGGCCTCCTTCCTGCGCCGTCGTGGCATTGGGCTGGCCTGGGGCTTTGGTATAGCCCTATTTGGCCTCCTCAGCTTCCTGGCGGGCCATCTACTCCATCCCTACACCAAGAACGTCCTTCCCTTTTAGGTTTTTCGTGTCAGGGGGACGTAAGGTTTCCACGCACACGAATCGACGTTGTCGGATCGCGTGGCACCTGGTGCAGATTAGGTGGTCTTCAGGAGGTCGGGCATTCCTGCCCG
>CAXBPH010000210.1:0-12169 GCA_963977445.1 uncultured bacterium
CTGGGTGCCACGGACAAGCCCGCAGGGCTTGCCCGTGCAGAACGACAAAATCGACGGAAGACAAAACCCCAGCCCAACGGGCGGAACTGACAGAATCGAACGCTCCGGTACCAGACGTGTCCTTTACAATGTCCACGTTACCTTTGTGAAACGAAGAAAGACGTCTGGGTGCCACGGACAAGCCCGCAGGGCTTGCCCGTGCAGAACGACAAAATCGACAAGAGTCAAAATCCGAGCCCAACTGGTGGGAACTGACAGAATCGAATGCTCCGGCACCAGATGTGCTCCTCACAATGTCCACGTTACTCTTGTGAAACGAAGAATGATGTTTGGGTGCCACGGACAAGCCCGCAGGGCTTGCCCGTGTACTGTTGCAAGATCGACGAAAGACAAAATCCCAACGCAAGTAGTGAGAATGACTGTGTCAAACCCTCCGGTAGCAGGCGTGCTCCTCACAATGCCCAATGCCCACGTTACTCTTGTGGAACGAAGAATGATGTATGGGTGCCACGGACAAGCCCGCAGGGCTTGCCCGTGTACTGTTGCAAGATCGACGAAAGACAAAATCCCAACGCAAGTAGTGATAATGACTGCGTCAAACACTCCGATTCCCCACGTGCCCCTCAAATAGCAAAAGACCCCGATGAAATCACTCATCGGGGCCCAAACAGTCAACGACATACCAACGCGTATTTATTTCGCGCTCAAATCCCGGTAAAACAGGTCTTTTGCTTCAACCATCATGCCGTCGTTGTGGCATTGCAGCGCGAAGAAACCCTTGGCATAGTCTCCGTCTTCATAGGTCATGACGAGTTCGTCCTGAACCCAGATTTGTATTTTCGTGCCCACCATCTTGACGCGCATGGAAAACCATTCGCCGTCTTTTGTGAGCAATTTCTCGGCCTTGCCCGTCGGGGTGCCGGGTTTCCAGAGCCAGCCTGTGTGGGCGTCCTGGTTGTGGCAAATCTGCGCTTCGTAGCCTTCGGGATAGCCGTCTACATTATCCGCAGGGGGATTGGCCCGGAAATACATGCCGCTGTTGGCACCACCACCGAGATCGGTAATCTTATACATGCCCTTGATTTCCAGGTCGGTGAGCTCGGGGGCGGCATACAGATGGCCCTGACCACCGGGGGATTGACCGGTGATGACGCCGTCTTTCACTTCCCACGTTGCGGCACCGTGAGGGGTCCAGCCGTCGAGGTTTTCACCATTAAAGAGAGAAACCCACGCCATCTCCGCTTCGGGGGCGTCGGTAGCCGGTGCCTCTTCCATGGGCTTGGCTTCTTCCACAGCTGCGGCAGGCGTTTCCACGGCCGGGGCCGCTTCTTCTACAACAGCTTCGGCGACGGTGCTTGCTTCGTCCACCGTGGCCACGTTGGCGTCCGGCTCGGCGGGAGGCGTCGTTGCGGGTCCGCAGGCGGCCAGACTAAGGCCCACTACGGAAAGTAGTGCGATGTGTTTGTAAATTTTCATGTTCTTCCTCATTTCTGCTTTTTTTGCGGTTCTTGTGTGCTGTGCCAGCGTAGGTACAGACACAGAGAATTCTCCGAAAAGGTATTAGATACAGCCCGAGTGTACGCCCTCGCCGTCGTTCGTGACAAATGTTTCTTCGCCAACCCCTGCATGCAGGGCCTTGCCTCCCTGCGCTGGACCCGCCTGAATTGACCTGCTATCATGCAGATAACCATGAAAAACCCCGTCAACACGTTCGTAAAGTCTCTCCTTCCGCCATCGCTGCTGGAGGGCTTTCGCGTATACCGCTCTCTGCCCCGGCAGGTCAAAAAACTGCAACGTCAACTGCTTATACTCGCGGAACATAGCGCAGGCAAGGCCGACGGCACGGGGGACGATAAAGCCGGTGGTCGCAGCGTGATCAACGCCCACGAGCTTCAGGTATACAGCCAAAATGGCGAAGACGGAATTCTTCAATATATTTTTTCCCAGATTGGCGTTACCAACCGGTGTTTTGTTGAGTTTGGCATGGGCGATGGCCGTGAATGCAATACAGCCTGCCTTTCGCTCCGCAGTGGGTGGCAGGGCCTGCTGCTGGATGGAAACCCGAGCCGCGTAGCCCAGGCACAGGCCTTTTACGATCGGATGTTGGGGATGGACCAGCAGGCGGTACAAATACTATCGGCCTGGGTGACGCGCGACAACATCAACGACTTGATTGGCGCTTCACTGAAGGAGCGGGAGCCCGATTTGTTGTCCATCGATATGGATGGAAATGACTATTGGGTCTGGCAGGCCCTGGAAATCGTGCAGCCCCGCGTCGTGGTCATTGAATACAGCGCGGTACTCGGCTGGGAACGTCGCCGTACCACACCCTACGATCCCAGCTTCGTGCGATGGGAAAAACACCCCAGCGGCCTATACGCCGGTGCGTCTCTCGCCGCTCTGGCCGCACTTGGCGCGACGAAGGGCTATCGTCTTGTGGGATGCAATCGCCACGGCGTGAACGCCTTTTTTGTCCGTGAAAATGAGATGACCGAAGCACTCCCCGAAGTTATCCCGGAGGTGGCCTACTATGCCTGCGACGATCTTCTGTTGGGAGCTATTGGTCCGGAGCGATTCTCCGAGATTGCGACGATGCCCTTTGACGACGTGTAAAAATAGTTGTTGTTTGTAAGATCGAATGATCCGTCGCCGCAGCTTCGGGTCGATAGAAAGCGCGGGGAATGCTGAATCGTGTACTGAAATACTGGGTGGACGGATTCGTTCTTTGGGTGCTGCTCTTCTCGGTGCTCGCGTGGTTTTTTCCGGAGCCCTTCCAGGCACTCAAAGGGGGTATCGTGCCCGGTCTGGGTCTTATCATGTTTGGCATGGGCATGAGCCTGTTGCCGGAAGATTTCCTCCGCGTGCTGAAGGAACCCCGGGCGGTGGGCTGTGGGTTGGTCGGTCAGTTTCTCATCATGCCGGTCGTTGCCTGGGGCATCGCCCATCTCTTCGGACTGCCCGACGCCATCCAGTTGGGTTTCATCATTCTGGGATGCTGTCCCGGCGGCACGGCCTCAAACGTAATCGTCTATCTGGCCCGGGGCAACGTGGCCCTCTCCGTAACCATGACCGCGTGCTCGACCGTGGCTGCCGTGGTGATGACCCCACTACTCATCAAGCTCCTGGGTAGTCGGGTCGTGCCCGTTGAGGCCTTTCCCCTGTTTAAAAGCGTTGTATCAATTGTTCTCCTTCCCGTGGGCGCCGGTCTGGCCATGCATCTCCTCCTCGGGAAACGGGCAGAACGTGTCAATGCAATATTCCCGGCCATCTCGGTGACGGTCATTGTCCTGGTGGTCGCGGCCATTGTCGGACTCTCCCACGACTCCCTTCCCGAGGTGGGGTTGCTGCTCGCCGTCGCCGTGCTGTTCCACAATACCCTTGGTCTTGGGTTGGGCTACGGCCTGGCGCGGCTGGCTGGGTTGTCCAAGGAAAATTGCCGGACGATTGCCATCGAAGTGGGCATGCAGAATAGTGGGCTGGGTGTGGCGCTCGCGACAAAGCACTTCGCCCTCACCCCGACGGCCGCCTTGCCCTCCGGTCTATTCAGCGTCGTACACAACCTTACGGGATCACTGCTGGCGAGCTACTGGAGCAAATCGTCTGTGGCAGAAGGTTCATCTGACGATGTGAAATAGTGGTCATTCCACGCTAGGAGTCAGACTCCTGGGTGAATGAAAAAGGGGCTATTCTCGTAGTGCCGATTCTCGGGCGTCCGGCGGCATAAATGTCCTTCCAAGCTCGGCCATTTTTTCGAATCACGGGTGGGCGTACAACCCTCAAAAGGAGTACACGTCGTTTCTTCCAGGCCTTCAACCGGAGCGGGCAGGTTGTCGTGCGGTTGACCTGCGAATCGCCACGATGCTTCGAAGGGCCGGCTTAGAGCGCCAACGGCCCATGATCAGAGGACGGTCCAACGCACAAGGGCTGAAAGTCCGCTGCATCAACCCGTTTCATCGACCCGATTTGCCCTGTAGCTCCTGTAATCTGCACGGGCCCCAAGAAACCAAATTGAACTCTGACAATCGATTCATTTACGGTAGGGAGAACTTTGGTTCAAGGAGTTCATATGTTCGTTTACAGGCGAAAAATTGCAGGTAGATTGATAGCTGTTCCGGGTGTCAGCGTTGCCCGGTCCTTCCTGGTGGTCGCTGGCTTTTTCACGGGCTTGGCGGCGGCCCAGGCGCAACCTCCAACGGAGGCCGCTTCCGAATCGCAACAGCGGCCCAACGTGGTTATCTTCCTCATCGATACACTACGTGCCGATCGCCTGGGCATCTATGGCTACGACAAGCCGACCTCGCCCCACATCGACGCACTCGCCCCGTCGGCCGTACGGTTCAGTCACGCAGAATCAGCGGCCCCCTGGACCCTCCCGTCCATTGTGTCCCTCATGACATCCAAGCATCCCGTCGAACATGGCGTTGTCGCGGATGGGCGTCACGCCGACCCTGCCGCGCCCGTTCTTGCGGAAAGACTCCAGCGCTTGGACTACCAGACCGAATCGTACTATGCCAACGAGTTTGCCGGCAGCGCGAGCGCCATGACCCGTGGTTTCGACCACGCCGCACTCGTAACCCACACGGACGGCAACGACGTCCGGAAATTTCTCAACGAGCGAGACGAGAAACGCCCCTTCTTCCTCTATATCCACAATGTGGAGCCCCATAATCCCTTTGAGCTGCGCGTGGGAGAGCGCTACACCGAGCATTTCGGTGAGGTCGACTTCGTCAATCGACGGAATATGCTGGATCTATACGTAAACTATCGCGGCGCTACACGAAAAGCTGAAGGAGAAGGCGCAGCGCGAACGAAGCAGCAAACAGCCTATCTCGCGGAACTTCAAGCCTTGAAGTCGTCCACGATTGATGTGCTCTACGATGCATCCGTGCGCCTCGCCGATGAACGGGTCGGCGAAGTGATCGCCGCGCTGCGCGAGGGAGGCGTATGGGAGAACACCGTATTCGTTTTGCTATCCGATCACGGGGAAGAAATGGGGGAGCATGGGGGCTGGCAACATGACCAGTCGGTATATGCAGAGTTGGTTCATGTGCCTTTTCTGATTCGCTTTCCCCGCGATGTCCGTGGCGGTCAGGTGCTTGCGTCTCCCGCAACGCTCGTGGATGTGGTACCAACCCTGCTGGATTTGCTTGGTGAAGTTCCTGAGCCAGGGGCCTCACAGGGGACATCGCTCCTGCCCATCATTCGTGGGGACGAAGGGGCTCGGGCCGCATGGGATGAAAGAATTCACTTTACCGCCCAGCGCGTTAACGTATTGAAATACTATCAACCCTTCAAAGCGTCACGGGGCGATTTCAACATCGTCATGCGACAGGGCTCCTGGAAAGCCATCTGGAATGGCGAGCAAGATGTGATGGAGCTCTACACGGTGAGTGAAGACCCCACCGACTCCGTAAATCTGGCGGAGAAACATCCCGCCTTGGTGGAGAGCTTCCGTGAGGCAGTGAAACAGCGATTCGGTGGGCTGCAACTGGAAGACTTTGAGACCGAGAAGGGGAGCTGGGAACTGACACCCGCCCAGATTGAAAATCTAAAGACCCTGGGTTACTTGTAGGCCAGATCGAAGTCGCCTGAAATTACGACACCGTGACTACGAAGAATGGTCCGGCTTGTCTTCCGTTTCGGGCGCTTCGTCGATGGCTTCGACCGAAACCTCCTCTGAAGGGGTGCTTTCGGCAGTTTCCGTTTCGGGCGTTTCTTCGATAGTTTCGACCGGAACCTCCTCTGATGAGGGGCTATCTGGCATTTCCGTTTCCGGCTCCACGTCTACAACGGATTCCTCAACGGCTTCGGTGCCTTCACCCTCGGCAACCCGTTGGGAATCTTCCACTTCGTTGGCGGTCGCTTCTTCGGCGACAGTCCCATGGTCGTCTACGTCGTGTTCCTGGGCGTCGGAATAGGGTTCGTCGTGGGAGGCGTCGTCGGTGTTTTCCTCATCGGACTCATCCGGTGTTTCGACGACCGGCAAATCATAGACCGGACGGTAGCGACGGACCACCTTCGGTGGCTGGCTTTCCACGGCGGGCTGCCATTCTTCCCGTGTCTCTTCGAGATAGCTGCGAAGATACACCCGGGTCGTCAGGATATGAAACTGGACGGGTGCGTCGAAGGTATCCTTCCAACGGCCCTGATTGATAACGCCGTAGACCTGGCCCCGTTCTTCCAGGAATCGCTCCAGGGCAAGATCAGGATCCGCGGTCCCATGCGCCCGCAGGAAGGCTTCCGGTGTCTCTTCGCCCACAAATGTTTGCCAATAGTCGTGATTTGTCATGGCCCCATTCTAGCAGAAGTCAGTCGGTCAGAAACAGAGCGCCGGGCAGGGAAATCCCACTAAAAGGGCGAAGGCTCCTCTCGAACTTTTTCCAAGTCAATTGCTTGCCAGCTCAAAGAATTTGGGATTGGGAGCGCCGGCGGCCCGCCGGCATTACGTCGAAGACGTAAGAGTAGCGTGCTTTCGGCACGGGGCACTCGTGGTAGAATGAACCCAACGACCATTTTGGAGTACCCCATGAAACAAAAGCCCGTACCACACGCCCTCAGTGTCTTCGTTTGCACCAATGGTGGAAGCAAGAAGTGCCAGGGGGGCAAAAAACTCTACGCCCAACTCAAAAAAGAGGTAAAGCAACGCAAGCTCCACCAACAGGTACGGGTGTGCCCCTCGGGCTGCATGGATCAGTGCGATAAAGGTCCCAACGTCATGATTTTCCCCGACAACATCTGGTTGTGCCGCGTGCGCGATGGCGACATCGACGAAATCATGAAGCATCTGGCGGCCCACCTCTATCTGGAAGAAGGTTGTTAACCTTTTGTCCCCGTGTGCCGTTTTGTTAGTGGAATTTACGTGGAAGGAATAGCTTGAAGGCCCTGGATGACAAGGAGCTCGCCCTCGCGCTCCAGAAGGGGGTGGAGGAGGCGTTTGATGAGATCGTGTTGCGCTTCCAAGGGCGCGTGTACGCCGTGGCCTACCGTGTCCTCGGGAATCGGGAAGATGCCCTCGATGCCAGTCAGGATGTGTTCCTCAAGGTCTACCGACGCATAGACCGTTGGAAACCGACGGGGGGATTTCTGCCCTGGGTCTTGCGCATGACCACCAACCACAGTATTGACCAGCTCAGAAAGAAACGTCGCTATCCGGAGCAATCGCTGGAAGAGGCCTTCGTGCCCACCTCCGAGGGCGCATCGGTTGAGCCCACCTCCATGCAGACGGAACGAATCGTACGGGGCCGGGAAATTGAATCAAGAATTCGGGAGGCGTTGCCCGTTCTGTCGCCCTCCCAACGTGAAGTCTTCTTGCTGCGGCACTATGAGGGATTTCAATTGGCGGAAATCGCGGAAACTATGGGATGCACGGTCGGTAGTGTGAAAGTTCACCTCTTCCGTTCATTGAAGAAACTGCAAAAAGAACTCAGTGACTTGTACGAGAATGTATAAGAGCCCGAATGCGTTCGTGCCTGTCGGTTTTTGGTGTTATCAAAGGTCGGCCACGACGGAAAGGTAGTGGTATGAATTCGTGTCGCGATATGGAAGGCCTCATAGCTGCATCACTCTATGAGCCCCTCGAACCAGCGGAAGAGCAGCGGCTCCAGGCCCATCTGGCGTCGTGCACTACGTGTGCCGAAGAACATGGACAGCTCCTGTCTCTTGTCGCCGCCATTCCCAATGAGCCCGCCGTCTTCACCGGTGACCTGCGCCCCATACTTCGGGAGAATCTTGCCCGCGAGCGTCGCCATACGGCCTGGTCCTTCTGGCTTGGAAGATTCCTGGTTACTACCGCCTTCCTGATGTGTTCTGGCGGTTTTTATTTGTATCTAACCGATGGCACTATCGATAAACCCACCGACGTAGTGGCAAGTCACTTCGATCAGACCTTGTCCGACGTACAGGCCCTCGTGCAGTCGGGGGACACCGTGGCGGCCAGAAATCGGCTGGAGGCAAGTCTTGCCGAAGTAACCGATAGCGCCGAAAAAGGGAAACTCCAGCTAGAGATGGCAGACCTCGAATATGGCGGTTTTGCTCGGTATGAGATGTCTTACAATATATATAAGGAGGTTCGCGCCGACTATCCAGATGTATGGGCAGCAAGCTCCGGGGCCACCAAAGAGCGCTTTGACCTCCTGACCGAGGCCAGGGACGCCCAGTTCCAGCCGCTCTATGATATGGACGCCGCCGTTGCACAGGGAGAGCAAGGTATCGGGACCCTGGAAAAGATTATGGCAAAATATCCCGGTCGGACCCTCGCAAGCGAAGCCCTGACGACCATGGCCTCTCTGGTGGAAGGCGAGGGCCTCGGTCGACTGGAAAACCTCAAGGCCCATTGCACCAACCCCATCGCAGTCGCCCAGCTCGATATCCGGCTCGGCGAGGGTTACTGGAAAGAACAGCACGATCCCGACCGAGGCCGTGCCCTCCTGGAAGGGGTAGCTTCAGGCCCCCACGAGATACCCGCGAAGATGGCCAACGAAACCCTGGCCCGCCTGGAGCAAGGCGACCGCTAACGCCCCACCATGCAAGTGAAACAGAATTCATTTATGTGTGGACTGTGAGGAGCGTTGTCTCCGATCCAGGTTAACGCAGTGCCACCAAGAATGATGTTTGGGTGCCACGGACAAGCCCTATAGGGCTTGCCCGTGCAATGCGCCAAAAGCGATTTAAGTCACAATATTGGATCTATGCCTGGATACCTCACAGGCAAGGGCTATCGCCCCCTGGCCGTGGCACTCGCAGTGTTCATTGGTTGGGAAAGAATCCCGAATGTCGCTCCCCCTATTGTCCATCTCCCGAGGCCTGTGATAGCATGCGGGACGTGGTCGTGTGGCCCACTGACGGTGCCAACACTACCCGAATCCTGGAGTGTTCCGTGGCCGAATTCAAGGCATTCGAAAAACAGTTTCTCCGTGACGGAGTAATCGACGAAGCCCTTCTCCGTCAACTGAAAGCAGCCGACCCCTCGGGAGCCTTCTCCGGCGACGTGCTCATTGAGCGCGGCCTCGCCGACGCCGCCACGGTCTACCAATCCCTCGCCCGATTTTGCGAACTCCGCTTTGTCGCTCTGGAAGAGGCGGATATTGCACCCGCCCTCCTGAAAAAAATGCCCGCCCGATTTGCCACCCACTACGGCTGCGTACCCCTGGAAGAGCGAAACGGCACCCTGGTGGTCGCCGTCAGTGACCCCCTCAACGCCCACCTGATGGACGATATGCGTCAGGTGCTGAAACAGCGCGTAGAGGCCGTCGTCGCCACACCGGAAGCCATCAAAAAAGCAATACGCCGATATTATGGGGTGGGTGCCGACACGATGGAGAAGATGCTCGGACGAGAGAGCAGCAACGAACGGGGTTCCCGGGCGTCCTTCGTCCAACAGGAAAGTGCCACCTTGGACGAGGAGGGGGTGGACGCCTCCATCGTCAAATTCGTCAACGAGCTCATCCTCGAAGCAGTGAAGTCCACGGCGACGGACATTCACATCGAGCCCTTCGAAAAAGAACTGCGGGTGCGCTTTCGTATCGATGGCATTCTTCACGCCGTACCCACGCCGCCCCTCATGCAGGGCTTTCAAGCGGCCATGGTGTCCCGCGTAAAGATCATGGCAAATCTGAACATTGCGGAAAAGCGACTGCCCCAGGATGGAAAAATTCTCGCCACCTTCGGAGCCGAGTCCTACGACCTCCGTGTTTCCATCTTACCCACGCCCTACGGCGAGACGGTGAACCTGCGGGTGCTTACCCGTTCCAACGCCTTCCTGTCCATGCCGGAATTGGGCTTCCTCGAAGAAGACCTCGCCCAGTTCAACGGCTTCATCGGACGTCCCCATGGCATTCTGCTGGTGACCGGCCCCACGGGTAGCGGGAAGACCACGACCCTGTACGCTGCCTTGAGTCAGCTCAACAACCTGGAGCGGAAGATAATCACCATCGAAGACCCCGTCGAATACCAACTGCCAGGGATTACGCAGATGCAGGTCCATGGGCAGATTGGATTCGATTTCGCACGGGGCCTGCGCTCTATCTTGCGCCACGATCCCGATATTCTGCTCGTGGGCGAAATTCGGGATTACGAAACGGCAGAGATGGCGGTTCGCTCCAGCCTGACCGGCCACCTTGTGTTGAGCACCCTTCACACCAACGATTCCGCCGGTGCCGTGACCCGTCTGCTGGATATGGGAATGGAGTCCTTCCTGATTTCCAGCACCATGATCGCCGCCATTGCCCAACGACTACTGCGACGAATTTGCGATAAATGCGCGACCCCCGTGCGCCACGACGAAGCCTTAATCCGCGCGGAATTCGGTGCCCAGGCCGCCGCCGTCAACCAGGAAAGTTTTCGCCGAGGCGCGGGCTGTCCTGCCTGCCGCAATACGGGCTATCGGGGACGTTCCGCTATTTACGAAATGCTGCCCTTCACCACCGAGATAAAGGCCCTGACCGTACAACGCGCAACGTCGCTGGCAATTAAACAAGTCGCGCTCCAGCAGGGAATGCGCACCCTCCGTCAGGCAGGGTGGCTGGGGGTGTGTAACGGGACGACCACGGTGGAGGAGGTGTTGCGGGTGACCGCCGATGCCGACGTTCTTCCCCCCGATGAGGCTGGCCATGCCCCAGTTTCGCTATGAAGTAAAAAAAGGTCCCGACGAGAAATTGGAAGGGGTGCTGGAGGCCGAATCCCAGCGGGCCGCCGTGGCCCGCCTTCGTGAGATGGGCTACTTTCCCCTCGTCATCGAAATGGTAGAGGAGGAAACGTCCACCACCAAAGCCCTCGTCAAGCGGGTGCTCCATCGCATTCGCCTCAAAGAACGGAACATATTCTTCCGCCAACTGGCCAATCTCACCGAATCCGGCATGATGCTCACCCGCGCACTCCGCACCATCGCGACCCAGGCCGAGAATCCCCAGTTGGTGACCGTGGTCGATGAAATACGCGAAGCCGTGCAGCAGGGCGCACCCCTCGCCGATGCCCTGGCCCGTCACGAACGCCTCTTTCCGCCCCTCTACATAAATCTAGTGCGGGCAGGCGAGGCCGGCGGCATGTTAGACGAGGTCCTGTGGCGCATCGTCGATTTTGGCGAGCAGGAAGAGGAGCTGCGGGGCAAATTCATCTCCGCCCTCATCTATCCCATATTCCTGAGCATCGTCAGCTCCATTTCGGTGTTTATCCTTGTATCCTTCGTCTTTCCCAAATTCATTGGCATATTCAACGAATTCAACGCCAAACTGCCCTGGCCCACCGTCATTGTCATGGGCCTGTGCGAGTTTATGGGCACCTGGTGGTGGGCCGTGCTCCTCGTCATAGCAGGCGTCGCCTGGGCTACCCTCCGATGGGTCCGTTCGGTGCCGGGGCGACGTCAATGGGACGGCTTTGTCCTGCGCATTCCCGTGGTGCGCTCACTGGTTCAAAAATATGAAATGGCCAAGTTCGCCCGCACCCTCGGGACCCTCCTGGACAACGGCGTGCCTATCTTAACGACCCTCGAGATCACCGCCGACACCATGAGCAACGGGGTGATTCAAGAAGAAGTGCGCAAACTCCACGGCGGCGTCATGGCGGGAGGGGCGATGAGCGAAACCCTCCAGACCTGTTCCCATTTTCCCCCCGTGGTCGTAGGCATGTTCGCCGTAGGCGAAGAGAGCGGGCGCATCGGTGCCGTAACCAATCGAATCGCCGACGCCTACGATATCGAAGTAGAGCGCGCGGTGAAAGCCGTGACCGCCCTCTTCGAACCCCTCCTGATTGTCATCATGGGCGTCATCATCGGGTTCCTCGTCATCGCCATGCTGCTCCCCATGCTGACCCTGAGCTCCGCCATCAGCGCGTAACGGCCACGGGGACTGCACCGACATCACGACATCTTGAAGCAAACACGACATCGTGGTGCCACAATCAATCGACACGACGGGCAGAAGATCCCACCAGTCGGGGCCGTCCCCCGAGGGGGCACCTGCGGAACATCAGACGACTCCACAGGGACTGCACCGACATCACGACATCTTGAAGCAAACACGACATCGTGGTGCCACAATCAATCGACACGACGGGCAGAAGATCCCACCAGTCGGGGCCGTCCCCCGAGGGGGCACCTGCGGAACATCAGACGACTCCACAGGGACTGCACCGACATCACGACATCTTGAAGCAAACACGACATCGTGGTGCCACA
>CAXBPH010000211.1:0-12121 GCA_963977445.1 uncultured bacterium
CCAAAACCATAGAAACTCTCATAAGCCCTGGACCAAAGACAGGGGGCTTGCCACACTTGCATTGAAGGTGATTTTTTGGGCTTCCAGAAGCCCGGCACCGTCAAGACTCAGGGTGGGGATACCACATTGGCCGTCTTTGAGGTCGTTCAGCAGGTCAACGGGCGTTTCCTGAGTCAGGGAAAAACTGGTGCCCAGACCATTGTTGTCGGCTGCCGCACCGAGTAACAAGGGCTCGGCACCTGGTTCCAGGACGGTCAGTCTCAGGGTCGCGGTATCGAAGGGGTCAAAGGTGCCTTCGGTGGCGACGATCTCGGTTGATTTCAGTTCAACGCCCGTGATGGTGACCAGATCGGCGATCAGGTCACCGGCGGCATTACGAATCAGCGCATCCAGTTGCTCCGGGCTGAACAGGTCACAAAAGGCGGGCAAATTTACTTCGGCCGAACCTGTCGCGGCATCGGTCGCCGATATTTCAACGTTTCGTACCAGCTCGATGGTTACTTCAATGGGCAGGGAGAGGCCGTTGCAGCTGGTCAGTTGGGTCATCGCCAAGGCGGCGAATGCTGCGGTTGCCACAAAATATTTGCAGGAAGATAGTTTGGCTCGTAGATTCATAACGTCATTTCCTCATGAGTCGAATTCGAAGACTGCGCCCGACAGGGATGCGCTGTTCTAGTCAGTATACCGCAGGCCATCCGGTCCATTACACGGTTCGGAAATGAACGTCGACCGAGCATGATGTGTAACCCCTTTGACTACGGTTGTTTAAGGGTGGCCAATACCTTCCACATCGTTTTATCCCAGCTGTAACGGCTGGCGATTTTATTGCCCGTGTGGACCCGTTTCGCCCGGCTCTGCTCATCTTCTGAGAGTATGCGCTTCAGGGATTGGAAGAAGGCATCCATACTCTCGCCATTGAAGAAGATGGGGGCATCGCCAGCGACTTCGGACACCCCACGGGAGCCAGCGGCAAGCACGGGAACACCCGTCGCCAACGCCTCCAGAACGCGCAGCCCGCTACCATCGTGGGGCGCGGCATAGAGGAAAAACTGGGCTTCCTTGTAGAGGCCCGACAGATGATTGGCCGGGCATTGCTCGATGCGGACGACGCCCGGGCCCCATTGATCGGGCTCGTCGGGTAACGCAGGTCCTACGACCACCTGGGTAAAGGGAAATTCCTTGTGGCGTTTTTCTAAGGCCGCCCGCACGGTGGCAAGGAGCGGCGCCGTCAGGGGATCGTAAAACAGGATGATATAGGGCTTTTCCACCACAGAGCGGGTGGGGGAGCTGAGACCATCGGCCACGCCCGGTGGGGCCACTACGATTTTTTCCATGGGCGCTTCAAAGAGCTCCAGGCAGCGCCGTCGCAGATGTTCTGTGGGCACAATGATGTGGCGTGCGGTGATGCACGCTTTCCTGGCGTCCTTAAAATTGGCTGTATGGCCCTTTTGACCTTCCCAGGCAGCCAAGTCCAGGGCCAGCAGCACTTGCGGAAAGCTGGTCTTTGTCAGGGCTGTCTGTAGGGGTGATACGACCAAATCTGCCAGATGCTTTTTCAAGAGGCCATCAACCGAGTTCGAGCCGGAAAAACGGGCACGAAGCCCCGATTCCGGCGGGACGGACTCAATAGAAGGCAGGTTGGGCAGGGGGGAGGCCTCGTCCAGCACGTGTAGACACGAGAATTGAACGGCGGACTTCTCTTTCTGAATGCGCGTAATCACCTGGTCGAGATATCGCACGACGTGATGGGGAAACGCTTCGGTGCTTCCGGGGAGGGTGTTAATGACGATATGCATAATATGTTGAAGTACTATCCGTTGTCGGTTGCGAGTCGGTGCCCCAGCGGTATCCGTCCACTTGAAGTGGGTTATTCTATACCATATTGACCGGAGAATTACCGAAAAGGCGTCCAATGCGTTTTTTCGGTCTGTCGGTCATATTTCTCCTCCGTCACAAATCTAGAATCTAAACGTGATCCTTTGTTAAACTACACCCTGCGTATTTCAGGAATGTGGTGAAAACCGTATCCTTTTCGAGACTTCCGTCTTTGACGATGCGCTTTCTACCCACACCCCGATCGCCCGTAGCGTTTGGTCGACCCCAGAATTCAGGGTGTGTGAGTTTCAGCAGGCCTAAGGACAGTGTATCCATGAATCAACTTGATCAACTGGAATCCAAGAGTATCCACATCCTTCGGGAAGCATACCGGGAATTCAGCAATCTCTGCATGTTGTGGTCAATCGGCAAAGACAGCACGGTCATGCTCTGGCTGGCCCGTAAGGCTTTCTTTGGCCATTGCCCCTTACCATTGGTCCACGTGGACACCTCATTCAAGATTCCGAAGATGATTACCTACCGCGACGATTTGGCGCGGAAGTGGAATCTGAACATGGTGGTGGGTCAGAACAAAGAGGCCATCGCCAACAAGCAGACCTTCCCCGACGGTGCCTTGACCCGCCTTCAGTGCTGCAAGGCCCTGAAGAGTGAGGCTCTCAAGCACACCCTGTCGGGCGAGTGGGAGCGTATGCGTCTCAATCACACCACGGGTGAATATGAAGTGGACGCCAACAAAGAGCCCTACACCGGTGTTATCGTGGGGGTGCGTTCCGATGAAGAGGGCAGCCGCTCGAAGGAACGCTATTTCTCGCCCCGGGATCGTCAAAATGACTGGGACGTGGATGATCAGCCCCCGGAATTGTGGAGTCAGTATAAGACCGACTTCTCGCCCGGTACCCACGTGCGTATTCACCCCCTCCTCGACTGGACGGAGTTGAATCTCTGGGAATATATCCAGCGGGAGAACATTCCCCTCGTAGATCTATACTTCGATCGGGGCGAAGGCACCCGTTACCGCTCCCTTGGCTGTGGCCCCTGCACCTCCTGCGTGGAGTCGACGTCAAAGAATGTTGATGACGTGGTGGAAGAAATTCGTAGCGGAAAATTTGCCAATATTGCCGAGCGATCAGGTCGCGCACAGGATAAAGATGATGGCGGTGGTCTGGAGACCTTGCGCCGTGATGGTTATATGTAAGCCCCACGGTACGCGTTGTACGACCCATTGGCCTCAACTCAGGTAGCACAGGTTTTTTATGAGCACGAATTCGATTCTCGATCGCCAGCATATGGATATAGTTATCGTAGGTCACGTAGACCACGGTAAAAGCACGGTCATCGGCCGCCTCATGGCCGATACCGACTCTCTGCCCGAAGGTAAGCTGGAGCAGGTGAAAGCCATGTGTGCGGCGAATTCCCGGCCTTTTGAATATGCCTTCCTGCTGGATGCCCTGAAGAATGAGCAGGCCCAGGGTATCACCATCGACACGGCCCGGTGTTTCTTCAAGACCGAGAAACGCCACTACATCATCAATGATGCGCCGGGACATATCGAGTTCCTGAAAAATATGGTGACCGGTGCGGCCCGCGCTGAAGCGGCCCTCCTGGTTATCGATGCCGGCGAAGGTGTCCAGGAAAACAGCAAACGTCACGGCTACATGGTCTCCATGCTTGGCGTGAAGCAGCTTTGCGTGCTCGTCAACAAGATGGACCTGGTCGACTACAGCGAAGCCAAGTTTGAAGCCATTAAGACGGAATACACCGATTTTCTGGAGCAGTTGGGCGTGCACCCCACGGCCTTTATTCCCGTCAGTGCCCGGGAAGGCGTAAACATTGCCGCCAGTCCCAAGGCAGAGATGCCGTGGTACGACGGCATGACCGTTCTCGAACAAGTGGACGGCTTTGAAAAGTCCCGGGGCGATTCCGACAAGACCTTTCGTCTGCCCGTGCAAGACATCTATAAATTTACGGCATCCGACGATGATCGCCGTATCGTTGCAGGCACCGTCACCACCGGCACGGTCCGCGTGGGGGATGGGGTTCGCTTTTTGCCTTCCGGCAAGGAATCGGTGGTCAAGTCGGTAGAGGGGTTTTCCATGCCGGTGCAGACCGAAGCCGAAGCGGGCCATGCGACGGGCGTTACCCTCACCACACAGATCTATATCAAGCCCGGTGAACTCATGGTGCGCCTTGACCAACCCCAGCCCAAAGTGAGCCGCCGTTTTCGCGTCAATATGTTCTGGATGGGACGGCCCCCCATGGTTATGGGCAAGCAATACAAGCTCAAGGTGGGTGCAGCTTCCGTGTCCGCCGAGCTGGCCGAAGTAATCCAGGTACTGGATGCTTCTGAGCTGAGCTCGGTCTCCAACAAGAAACAGGTCGATCGTCACGATGTGGCCGAGTGCATCATAGAAACCACCCGGCCCATTGCCTTCGATTTGCGCAATGAACTGGAAATGACCGGCCGTGTTGTCATCGTGGATGACTTCGAAATCGCCGGTGCCGGTGTAATTCTTGAAGCCCTAGACGACACAGGTTCGGTTATGGCCGAGCACATCCAGCAACGTGAATTCGCCTGGGAACGGGGCCTCGTGACCAACGAAGAGCGTTCCGAGCGCTATGGCAACGTGGGCAAACTCATTATCCTCCACGGCGAATACGGCTGTGGCAAACGCCGGACCGCCAAGCAGCTGGAGCGTGCCCTCTTTGATATGGGCCACAAGACCTACTACTTCGGTATCTCCAACTACTTTGAAGAACTCGATCACGATGCCCGCACCCGGGACCGTGCCCGTGAAAATCACCTCGAAAAGCTGGGCGACCTTGCCCGCGTAATTACTGATGCCGGAAGCCTCCTCATCACGACGGTGACCGATGCCGATGACTTTGATCTCGAGCGCCTCAAGATGATGACGGCACCGATTGAGATTTTCGTGGTGAACCTCGGTGAAAACCAGTTCGACAACTTCCCCATCGACGTGGCCCTGCCCTATCGCCCGGAGATGGACAATGCGATTAAGACTATCGTGGATACGATGAAGGCAAAGGGGATTTTGCTGAAGTAAGGGGCGTCACGAGCCAAGCTTGCCGATCGGCGACCTTTGGCCCAAATGTCGCGATGTTCAGAATTGCCCGGCGGCGTATGGGGTTCTATTCATCCCATTGTCCTGGGCCGATAGAGCACAAGGTCTAAGTGTCTGGCGAATCCGGTGAAGTCCTTGTCCGTTGTGAATACCGGCGCACCATACCGACGGGCGACAGCGCAGATTAGAAAATCGATGTGGGAGCCTTGAATGCCCTTCGCGCGGCAGATTGTGAATGCCCGTGCCGCTTCTTCGTAATCACCCGTTTCGATTGGGAGATCATCGAATGCCGAGAGGTGTCGTCTGACACTTTCGAAGTTGTCAGGGTCCGAAATGCCTGAGAGTAGCTCCTGGCGAATTGGGCCAATGAGCGTCGCACGCGACTCTGTTATGAGTTCCGACAATTCTGCGACCCACACCGCATCCTTTGCGTAGCTCTTCCGCCTCCGGAGTGCCAGAGACCAAATCGTTGTATCCACAAGAACGATCAACGGCGGCTTCGCCCCTTCTTGTGGTCATAGTTTGGGTCGAAATCGATGGTTCCGAAGAGTTTAAGTACCTGTATCTGCTTTCGCCGTTGAATATACTCCAGCAAAGCCTGATTTACCGTCGCCTTCTTGGTTTTGAGGCCCCCCTCCTTCACCGCTTCGGAGAGCAGCGCGTCATCTATGGCAAGATTTGTGGGCATGGCAATTACCTCCTTTTACACAAATGTTAACACAAAAATATGTGTAGGGCAATGGGCCGATGGGGTATGATTCGATGCCGAAGTGAGTCGAGTTTGTGGGCGATATCGTTTCGGACAGGTCATGGGGTGCGTTTAGGTTATCATTCCATTTTGGGCCCCCACGTAAACCGATCCAATGGAGTGTCATTATGAATTCCTGTATTCAACGCATCTTAGCGTCCGTAGTATTGCTTTCCCTGGCCTACGCTACGACTGCCCAGCCGGTCATTGCGACCACCATGCCCGATGGTACGCCGAACAAGGCCGCCTGGATGGCCCAGGGCTCTTATGGCGTGATGACCCACTATCTCATCCGTCCGGAAGGCGCTACGCCCGAAGAAAAGGCGGCGGACCTCAATCGTACGGTCGATAATTTTGACCTGGATTCCTTTATGGCCCAGTTCGACGCCACGGGGGCGGATTGGCTTATCTTCACCCTCATGCAGGGCACGGGCTTTCTGTCGAGCAAGAGCGAGTTTATCGACGCCCTCCAGCCAGGCCTTACGCCCAATCGCGACCTGATTCCCGAGATTGGAAAACGGCTCCACGAGCGGGGCAAGCGCCTGATTGTGTATATGCCCCATGGCATGACGGGAGCCGACCCCATGGTGAAGCAGCTGCTCGGTCTGGGGACGGAGGGCTACGCCGAGCGGCACCTGGAGTTTCTGCGCCACTATTCGTTGAAGGGCGGCGAATTTATCGACGGCTGGTGGTTTGACAGCGCACGGCCCCAGGAAAACGATATCTGGCAGGGGGAGATAGATGCGTGCCGTGCAGGTAACCTCGATGCGGTCGTTTCCTTCAGCGGTGCCGAGTTCTGCACCCGTAGCGGCGATGTGGCTCCCCGCTGTCCCATTGAGGACTACCACGCGGGCGAAATTCACCTGCTGGAAGACAGCAAGATTCGCACGGACTTCGTCTATCCGCCGGGGGAAGGCAACATCCTGGTCGACAAAGACGGTAAGTTGCGGAAGCGCGACCAGGAGGCCTTGTTCTATATGCCCGACGGACAGTTCATCGACAATGTCCAGTGGCACGGCCTGTTGCCCATTGACCTGACCTTCAATCCGGCCATTCCGAATCAATATTGCCACTACACCGACAAGGAACTCTTCAAGTTTGTCGAAGATGTGAAAGCCGTCGGTGGTGCGTTGACGATCAATGTGCCCATCGAAAACGTAAACGGCCACCTCCCCGAAGACACCCTCAGCCAATTGACCCGCCTGGGTCATCACCTGAAGGGCGAAAAATAGGCCCTATTCATTTGACGCACTCCTACGGTGTGGTGAAAAACTGGGGGGTGATGGCCAGCACGCCTTCCCGATTCAAGAGGTTGGCACATTCGAGCAGTTGAAGGGCGCTCTGGCTCCGTTGGGGGTCCAGGGTGTTCAATATGCCGGCCACGCTCGTGGGATCGGGGTTTCGGTTTGGTGCGAAAGATGTCGTGGGGTAATTTTCCTTCGCCTGTTGCCCTTCCGAGAAGGAAAGGTCACTGGGGCGATCGCCACCGCCAAAGAGGAAATGGAGAATGGCCTCGTCCAGATACTCCGGGTCGGGGAGGGGGCGTACATCGTATTTCTCCAGACCAACCAATTCAGCCGTGTAGGCGATGGCATCTTGAAGACCGCCGATGTTATCCACCAGACCCAATGCAAGGGCCTGTTTTCCCGTGAAGACCCGGCCGCCTGCCATTTCATCGATGGTCTTGGTGAGTTTGTCGCCACGGCCATCGACAACATGGTTCTTAAAGGTGCTATACGTGTCATCCATATAGGCCAACACCTTCACCCGCTGGGGCTCGGTAAAGGGCCGGGCCGTACTAATCCAGTCGGCATTGGCACCGCGTTGATAGGGGTGCCAGTTTACCCCGAGCTTATCCCACAGGCCTGTGGTCACAATTTTACCGCCCACTACGCCGATGGAGGCCGTGATGGTCGTTTCGTTCGCAAAGATGGCGTTGGCGTCGCACGATACATAATAGCCACCACTGGCAGCGAGGTTCCCCATGGAAACGACGAGGGGTTTCTTTTCCTTCAGCTTCATGGCGGCCCGTAAGATGATCTCGCTGGCCGTGGCTGATCCACCGGGAGAATTCACCCGCAGAATAACCGCCTTGACGGTATCGTCCTCGGCGGCTTGTTCCAGAGCCTTGCGGATGTCGCCACTGTAGGCCCCATTCGACTCGCTCATGGCGTCGGGATTGCTATAGCCCGGCTGGATGGTACCCTCGACGGAGACAATAGCAATGCTTTCTCCAACATAGTCTGACGGCGGGACGCTGAAGTCGGCGAAGAGGATTTCGAGTGGTGCCAGGGGGCTATTCAAATCGATATCGGGGGGCTCGGGTTCGTTGTAGTGGTTGTCGATATAAATCTCTTCGCCATAGGTGAGCCGCAACGAATCGAGCAATTCATCGAGATAGAGGAGGGAGTCTACCAGTCCGAGTTCCAGGGCCCGTTCCGTTGTGTAGGGTCCCCCATCGATGAGGCGGCGCACATCATCCGGACTCTTACCACGGGCCAGGGCAATACGATCCACGCAGCTCTCATAGAGGCCGTCGAGGAGCCAGTTCATGGCCGCCTCGGCCTCGGGGCTGGGTTCGGAGCGCATGACAATTTCACCGGCCGACTTATAATCGCCCATGTGGACGATATCGGCCTCCACACCCAGTTTACTGAGTCCGTCTTTCAGGAAGAGTCCTTCCGTGTACATGCCGGTGAGATTGATGAAAGCCGTTGGGGCGGCGTTGATCTGACTGGCCCCCGCCAGCAGGGTATAGGTGCCCGTGGAAAGAAAGGCTTCCTCCGTGTGTATGTAAACCTTCTTGCCCGATTCATCCAGTGCGCGGAAGGCCCCATAGAGTTCTTCGCCGTGGGCCAGATCAGCGGTAAAGCCATCGAGGGAAATTATCACCCCCTTGACCGATTCATCCGTTCGGGCCTTTTCCAGTTTCTTCAGGATGGAGCCGAGGGAGGGCGGGCCTTCAGAAAACGCGGCAAAGGCATCCCCCTGAGACGCTTCAGACATGGGGCCACGGAGGTGGATGTGTACCAGCCGTTCGGTATCTGCGGGGGGCACGTTGGTCGGCGGTGCGTAGGTGAGGAGGGGTATAAAAATCAGCAGGAAAAAGGGGGCTGCAATGACGCTGACACAACCCAGAATCACGCCGGAAGTCGCGAGACCGCTGCCCGAGCGTTGGGCATTCTTTCTAATATCGCTATGGGCCATGGCACCGAGAATGATGGCAGGAACGCCCGCGAACACCCAAAAAATGAGGCTGAGTAGCCCGAGAATAAAGGACAATATAGCTTTGGTGGATGTGTGGGCCTGGGGAATAGGGGGCGGATAGAGCCGATTCCCCGGGTGGCTTTCCTGTCCATGTGAATGGTCGTAGTCTGACATTCGGTGCCCTCATCTTTCGCTGTCGCGCGGTTTGGTTATCACCCAGCGGCAATACGGTTAAATTAACGGCTGATGATAACACCCCAACCAGCGTACGGAATCGAGGACGAAAACGCAACCAGAGGTCCCCGGTGGCCGGAGCCCTACGTGTCATCAGAACGATAACGGGCCCGGAAGCGTGGTGAATCGCTCCTCGGGCCCGGTGCCAGATAGCATATAAGGTTGGTCTTAGTGGAGTACTTTCAGCAAGGCGAATCCACCAATCAGCAAGATGGTGAAGGCAACGACCAGGACGTTAAACCACCGGTCGATAAAGCCCCGAATCGGCTCGCCGAAAAAGTAGAGCATCCCTGCGACCAGGAAGAAGCGGGCGGCCCGACCGACCAGGGAAGCAATCATGAACATGGGGAAGGAGATATGGAAAACGCCTGCCGCGATGGTGATGACCTTGTAGGGGATTGGTGTGAAGGCGGCGACAAAAACGACCCAGAAATTGTAGGTTTCGTAGAGGCCGCCAACCATGTTGAACTTATCTTCCGAAAAGCCCGGCACATAGCTGTAGAAGAGCTGATCAACGGCGCCCCAGGCCCCCCAACCGATGGAATAGCCAATGGCACCACCAAGGACGGAGCCCGCCGTGCAGATGGCGGCAAAACGCAAGGCCTGGGCCCGTTTTCCGACGCACAAGGGCAGTAGCAAGACGTCTGGCGGAATGGGGAAAAAGCTCGCTTCGGCCATGGCAAGGAAAAACAGCGCCACGCCGCCGTAGGGGGTCTCGGCCCAGCTCAACACCCAATCATAGAGATTTCTAACCCATTTCATTGGCAACGTATCCTGATGTGGTAAGGGAGAATAGAGATTACAGCTCGATAGCTGGTTCGTAAAAATGATGCATAACGGCGTGATGGGTTACATCGCGATGGAGGGGCGTAATGCTGACCTTACCGGCTTCGATTGCTTCAAAGTCCGTGCCCTCTTCCATGATGTGGGTGGGTTCGTCTCCACCAATCCAATAATAGGTGCCCCCGCGCGGGTCTTCACGCTTCACAATATCGTCCTGGTAGCTTCGACGTCCCATTCGCGTAATCGCGATGCCCTGAAGTTCCGCGTAGGGTCGATCGGGCACGTTCACATTCAATGTCGTGTCCGGGGGGAGAGGATGATTCAGCACGTAGCGGGCCACCAGGGCACCCACTTGCGCCGCAGTTTCCTGATAGAGGGGCTTGTAGCTTACATCGGATACGGCAATGGAAGGGACACCCAGCAGCATGCCTTCGAAGGCCCCGGCGACGGTACCGGAATAGGTAACATCGTCGCCGAGATTGGCCCCGGGGTTTATTCCGGATACGACGAGATCGGGACGTTGCCCCAGCAATCGTCGTACGGCGAGCATCACACAATCGGTGGGGGTGCCGTCGACCATGTGCCAGCCGGGCTCAAGTTGTGTGACGCGCAGGGGTCTGTGCAGTGAAACGCTGTGTCCGACGGCACTTTGTTGGCTCTCGGGGGCATACACTTCCACCCGACCCAATGGTCGGAGTGCATCCGCAAGGAGGCGAAGTCCCGGGGCACGGATGCCATCATCGTTGGTAACAAGAATGAGGGGTGCGTTCATTAATCAATCAGACGGTCAAAGGGGACGCCAAGGCGTGGAAAAGGTCTCCATGTTATAACACACGCCCGGATATTGATTAAACATGGGGGCTTTTTTGAGACACGAGAACCATCCAACTCGATAATCGGAATAATCGATTCGATATTCTTAATGTAAATATGCGGAGTATGCGATACAATTGGGAAGAGCGTGTTGGCAATGTCCGTTGTTGGGGATTGTTTCAATCTCTCCAAATATGGAATGTCGACGTCAAAAAAGTTGAGATTAGCTTACATGCTTTGTATAGTCCCAATCGCACCGTGAGTTAAGGTTGCCAGTCTTAAAACGTTGTGGAAGACGAACAATCCACCCATATCCGTGAACCTAGAGGTAATTTGATGGAAAAACCATCAATACTGATTGTTGATGACGAGGATAACATCCGAGCTGCATTGGTTCGATGGTTTACGCTCCGTGGTTTTGACGTAGTGGAGGCCATAGATGGCCTGGATGCCGTAGAAAAATTTAAAGCGGGGCGATTTGACGTGATTTCCATGGATATGGAAATGCCTCGAATGGGGGGGCTGGAGGCACTGGTCGAAATACGCACCATCGACGACGATATACCCATTGTATTCGTTACGGGATTTCCGCGAGACGCCCAACTTGCACTCGATCGGGGAGCGGCTATGGTGCTTCATAAGCCGCTGCATTTGCGGGACTTGGAAGAAGAAGTCCGTGGGGTAATGCGCTTTCAGACCGAAGAATAAGCGGGCGAGATCTTACGGGGCAGCGTGGGACAGGGGAAATTTTTTCGGGCACTTTGGGGAACTTTTTTCAGGCATTTGCCATTGTACCCTTTCGTCTATGTTTCATTTTGATTCGTTTTGTCAAGAAAGCTCTGGACAAAATACCTCATAACTGCTAAAATCAGGTTTAGTGGCACCTTATTACATGATATTCTCATAATTACGTCCATAGGACCGTTACATAATAGTGCGATTGTGAGATCGGGTGCCCGGGATACTTGGATACGTAGTGCATTCAGGCAGCAATGCGACGGTGTCCGTGCTTTAGACACATTCACGGTATCCTGGAGGAACAATGCAGGTTCCCCGAAAGTCTGCCCGTTCAGGTGGTTGTTTGTGCTGAACACGGAATCAGCCCACCCGCGTTTTTCAGGGGATGTTTGACGGCGATTCAAGCAGGTTCAGCTTGTTTTATGTGCTTGGGTTTTATAGTGAAGCGCCGCATTTGAAGTTTCGATATCGAATTCTTCGTTTGATGCGAATTACGGAAACAGAGTATGCGAATCCGCAAATCGGATAGTCTGGGGAGCTACGATGGCAACCAGTAAGAGCAAGGCGGTTAAGAAAAAAACCGCCGTGAAAGCGACGGCCGCAACGCCTAAGCCCAAGGCCGCAGCGAAGCCCAAGGCCGCAGCGAAGCCCAAGGCCGCAGCGAAGCCCAAGGCCGCAGCGA
>CAXBPH010000212.1:0-12108 GCA_963977445.1 uncultured bacterium
ACTTCAACGATAAATGCTTCAATCTGTACCTGTTTACGTTGCACATCCCAGACCTGAATGAGCTTATCGATTTCATCCAGGCGGGAAGGAATGCCCCGGACCGTGATTTGGTGAACTTCTTCCTGAACGATAACCTCGCCCATCTCGGGGGGGATGCGGGCCTCAATCTGCTCCGCCAGAAACTCCAGATCGGCGTAGTCTACAACCCAGGTGCGTGTATCCAATTCCTGATCGAGCACCATGAGTACTTCTTCGATACGTGCAAGACGCTCGGGGAGGTCCGACACGATGATGGCGTTGTAGCGGGGATCGATATGAACGACGCCACGTTCTGAGAGGAGTACTTCCAGGTGGTCGAGCATGTCTTCCGCAAGGACATGGCTCATGTAGAAGGTCTTTGACGCGGCAGGCACATCAATAACGTGCAGCGCCTCACCCATACGATCGAGCACATCGGCCTGATCCCACACGATGATGGTGCTGGTGCGGCTGTCGGGCAGGAGGCTTCCATTGCTGCTGAGCATGGAGGTCAGTGCTGTTTCCACATCGGCAAACTCGGCGAAGGCCACGTTGAACTCGTGCTTCTCCAGGGGCACATCGGCCCCGGAGACCGCCTCCGTCATCATGGCAATATTGTCGGTGGTGTCCCACACATAAATGTGACGGGTCCGTGGGTCCACAATCATGCGTCCCCGACTCGAGAGGAGGGACTGGACAATACTGTTTACGTATTCGCCATCCACATGCTCCAAGGCAAACGTGTGTTGCGCAAGGTCACCGAATTCCCGGTCCTGCCACTCTTCAACAGTCATTACATAGAGGTATTTTGTCGCCTCGTCAAATTCATAGTAGAGATCATGAAACTTAAGTATTTCCATGGCCTGTTGGGGCGTCGTTTCGGTAATGTAGAAATCCAGTTCCAGGTTTCGTGCAGACTCGGATACCAGAATATTCCAGAGCGTCGCCATGCGGATGTCTTCCATAAACTGGGAGACGGACATGGGGCCCGTGAGTTCTATAATGACCTCACCGCCGTCCGGTAGGGGGGGATAAACCACTTCCCGCTGCAGGATTGCATCGAAATTTCCAACGACCACGTCCGTATGATTGGCCGGGGTCTGTGGTCGTTGTCCGTCGGCAGGGGGCGCGCCGCTACTGCCTGTAACCAGTGCCGACCCGCCCGTAGTATTGGATGAATTGCCGGAAAGGGTGCGAACGCCTGGCGTGGCGCTGGGCCGCCTTTCCTGCAGCGTGGAACGGCGGGTTGTGGGGGTGGTCGTGCCGCTGTTTTGTTTGTTCCCGGGCTCAAAGCGGCCACCGGCATTTCCAAAGCGCCCGTTATTGTTGCTGGTTTCGTTGGTGGTGTTCGTCGAAGGGGTTTCGTTGGGAATGTCGGGGCGGGGCCGTGGCGACGTTGGTGACTGGCCTTGGCCATTGGCCAGACATATGCCCAGCAATACGACCAGGACAACGGTGACCATTGTTTTGTACCGCACTAATCTCTTCATTGTCACCCGTACCTGTCCCATGCATCGCCTCACGTGCGACGCCCCATACGTTCACAACCCGTCGGCAACGGGAATAGTAACACAATAACGACTTTATGACGATTCAGCAAGCCCGGCTATTTTCTTGGCAGGGTGATGTGGAGCGTCTCATCGCCTTCTTCCCAGAAAAACGAAAATATGGCTTCTTCGCGGGTGAAGGATTCCAGCGTGCAGCCACCGATGTGTTCTCCCAACTGCAACCAGGTTCCCCGAGGCGAGTCGGGCGTTGTAATTTTTATTTTCGTCGTGCCGATCTGTCCCCTGCCTACTTCGATGGCCGACAGCATTTCGGCCAGGTCAGGCGCCTGCGGTTTCGGCGGCGGCGGTGGTGGGGCAGGCGGTGGCGGTGGCACCAGCTCCGTCCACAGGGCCGGGGCATCGCGAAGGTCTTTGACCATCAACTCGAAATCGGTGGCCTCGTCGTCTGCAAGGAGGGCATGAGAGGGTACTTCGGCCAGCGCGTCGGCAAGTTCCTGCCGCTTTACGTCCATAGGGCTGACGACCATATTAAGCAAGACTTTAGCAATCAGAAGGCCGGCAATACCGACGGCGAATATCGATGCGTGGCGTTTGGTCATGACGCAGCCACCGGGATTACGGCAATCCGCTCGATTTGAATCGTATCATTGGTATTTTCGAATACGATGAAGGGCCCATCGACGTGGGTGTCCTGTCCCGTTCCCGAGGGTGCGGTGAAGCGTAGTTGTATCAGTTGGTGTGGGTCGGTTCCATCGAGCACCAGGCCCTTGTCGCCCGTCATGGAAATCGCACCGGCGGCCACGGAAAGGCGAATGGGGTCGCGGGAATGAATCTGGATATCCATGTCGAAGGTCATCCCCGCCGGAAGGGTGATGGGGAGCCACGCACGGGCTCCGGCCTCTTGTGCCTGAAGAACCAGGTGACCCTCCCCGTTTTTCTCTGCACTACAGCCCTCCATGGTCCAACTGGCGGGCTCTAGTGGTCGGAAATCAGGCAGGGTTGCCGTGTCGACGATGATTCGGGAGATGTCGACGTCTGCACGTACATGATTCTGTGCGGGGTCTCGCCGCATATCGATGCGATCAAGGCGAAGGGATTGGGGGCTGCCCTGAAGTCGCTCCAGGAAGGCCAGCATGTCGGTAACGGGGGCCGGAGGAATCTGGACCGTAATCTGATACTCCCGAAAACCTTCACCACCCGCGTTCAGGCGCCCCTGGCCCAGCTTGGGGATAGATACCAGCGTACCGCTATTGCTATTGGTGCTGAGGGGAATGCCGTCGGCGTCGAGTTCAGGCGGTACGCGATTGGCGAGACGGTAAATTTCCTGTCGTAAGCGGTCACGAATCTCCGATTCGCTCCAGGCGCTGGAGTGCTGATTGGCTACGGCCTTGAATCGGTCCTCCACGCTCTGTCGGCGCGCCACTTGATAGTTGAAATTCACGAGGTCCGAGGAAAGCCGATCAATCTCCCGATCAAGTCGGTCCAGGGTAGACCAGGCCCCTCGAATTCCCAAGAGCACGACCAATACAGCGACGAGGCTAGCTACGGCCAGTGCGAGCAATTGTTCCCGGGTGCTTCGCCCGGACCAGAAATCAGCGAATGCCTGAAGTGACGACATGGGCGTCCTCCTCGGGCTGGGGAATTGCGATCTGGTAGTTAAAGATGGGCACGCCCCGCTCGGTGCCCTCTGTCTCATAGAGGCTGTGGGCATTTGAAAAATGGGAGAGACTACCCTCGGCACCCTGGCGCAACTGGCCCAGAAATTCCTTAAGAATGAGATCCTTTGAAGCGGCACGTCCCCAGATATTCATCCCCGTTTCCCGGTCAAATTGCACGCGGGTAATATTGAAATCTGCGGGTGGTGCCGCGGCCGAGACGCCCGATAGTAATTCCAGGAAGGAACCTCCCCGGTCTACCTGACGTGAAATGATGTGGAGGCTTTGTTGTTTGGCGGCGATGCCCTGGGCATTGGGCGCGATGTGGTCTCGTTGCTCCTGGAGTTCGGCAATCAGATTGCTCCGCTGCCACAGGGCTTGCCCAAACCAGAGGAGGAGCGCACAGACTACGATCGCGCACAGGCCGGCCCCGAAAAGGAGTTGGGATTGTAAGGCCCGTATTGCCCGTGATTTCGCCAATCCGGCCGGGGCCAGGTGGAGCTGTAACGGGCCATCTCCGTCTATCAGATGAAGTGCACCCGCAAGCGTGGCGGGGCAGGGTGTGTTCTCATCGCTTAACGTTGTTTCCGTTGGTGCGATGGAAATATCTTTTTGCGTCTCTGCGCGAAGGATGTCGCAGAGCGCTGGGGCAGGAACAGCCAGGGTACTCAGGTAGATCGTGTCGGCTCCGAGGCCGTCATCACTCTCCCGGCGGTAAGCCGCCAGCAGTTCCCGAACTTCATAGACCAGGGCCTCGCGACTGTGGGCATCCTCGAGGTTCCAGGGCGCGGCCTGGACGATGGCCCGACTGAAGCGGAGTATGCCCTCTCGAAACACCGCAAGTTCCAATGCGGCGGAGTCTACGTGAAGGAGAGCGACATCGCCAGGGGCATCGCAGCGCGTTGCGATGGCGGCAAGGCACGCGGTACTCAGAAATATCTGTACAGGTTCTCGGCCAGCATCGGCAAGTCGCTTCAGGTGGCCATTCAGCACGTCCTGCTGCACGAGCACGACCAATACGTGGGATTCGCCGCCGGGTAGCTGAGCCAGCGATTGATGGGTGACCACCATCTCTTCAATGGGGTAGGGGACGAATTCTGCCGCACTCAGGCGGACCATCGCTTCGATTTCGCGGGGATCCTGGGTGGGGAGGGTGATGATGCGAAGGGTGGCTTCGTGTCGCGGTAGCAGGAGGTAACAAGCCCCGTCTGCGGAGTGATGCGCTGAGAACACGTCCCCAAGGCCATTTGGCATGGTGAAGTGCAACGTTGTCATCGCCGCAGCTTGGGCATCACCCGTCTGGTCGCTGATAAGACAGACGGCTCCAGCTTCATTGAACTGGACAATGGATATGACCGCATTATGGGGAGCCAAGGGATTCCTCCGACCACGACAGGATACGGGCAACATCGGATCCGTCGGGAACTTCAACGATAGCGGAGCACTCCGAATGTATCATGCCGCCCCGACGCGTTGCCACAGCGGTTATCTTAAAGCAGCTCGAATTGAACTTGCAAAATTGCTGGAGTGCGAGCAGCCCGTCCCCGGAGATCCCGGTTTGTTCCGAGAACGCCTGCCAATCAGAAAAGCCGATATCATCGCGCGTCCCCGTGATGCCGTCTGGGCCGCTTCGAATGTGGAGCAGGTCATCGACCACGCTTTCCTCAATCTCAGGCAGGCTGGCCAAGACTTCTCTTGGTGCCGTGTTAACATTGATGTGCCCATCACCATAGGTCGTCAGAATGTCCCGAAGTCCGGGTTCATCTCCATCGCCATACCAGGCGTTATCGTCCAGACCACGAATGCTGCGCAGTTCGGAGATATCCTGGAATCGTTGCCCATTTACTTGCGCGTCAGCGTCGCCGGTGACGCGATAATGGATGCGTCGTGCGACGGGCAATGAAATGCCGGGGAGCGCTGCCATCATTTCATCGGAAACATGGTTGATGTTGATGAGTCGTTCCATATCCTCAATGTGATATTGGGCAACGTCATTTACAAAGTCGTCACCCGGTGTCAGTAAGCCGCCGTCGCGATAGAGGTCACCGACCTGGGCCCACGATTGGCCAAGATGGGTGGAAGGGGCCCGTGGCGCTTCGGTGGGATCCTGCCGTAGCGCGTCGAAGACGGTTTTGTTGCGTAGCTCCAGTATGCCCCGTTCCAGCGCGGCCCGGGCGGTCATTCGGGCTTGTGCGCTGTCGAGACTGTATCGAGCCGCCCGGACCTCGAGGCGAGCGCGATAGTGGTAGGAAATAGTAATGACCGTGAGCAGGGCCACCACCCACAAGACACTCACCAGGACAAATCCGTTGGATGATCGGCTCACAAGGCATCCCCCAGCATATTGACCAGTTGGTAGGCCTCACGGCGCTGACTGGCGGTTCGGGTAGGAAAGCGTGCGTGGACCACGAAGGGGGTGGATTTCTCCTCATCGAGATAGGTGAGTTCTACGTCAAGGGCCTGGGGCAATCCCCATTCCATGGCATGGTAGCGGGCAATCATGGGTTCGACGAACACCGGTGCCGCGCGCCAGTACGGTCCATCGGGGTGGGGCATCCAGACATAGTGAAATGCTACGTCGGCGAGGCCCCGGGCGATAGTTTGTCGACTTGTATCCGAAAACTCTATCGCCCCATCCTGAAACCCGCCCGAGTCCGGTGCTGCGGGCGGAATGGGCGATTGGACCAGCGCTTCCTCGCGCGCGAGCGTGCCGTCTGATGGATTAAATGTATAGCGAACGCGCATCAGACGGGGAGCACGGCTCTCTCCGGATTCCATGGGCGGCGCATTTACAAACAGCGTGACTTCGTCGTGTGTGCCTTCCATGAGGTGGGCCGCAGGGGCGAAGACATTGTCGTATTCCCGTTGAATCAGGGACAGCGTATTTCTCGCCTTGCGATGGGTCCCTTCATCGTTTTCTATGGAGCGCCACGACTGAATGACGGTGAAAAACAGGGTGTACACCGCGGTCATGACGATGGTGAGTAACATGGTCGCCACGAGGAGTTCCACCAAGGTAAAACCACGCTGGTTCCTTGGGGGGCGTCTCATGGTACGAACACCGACGAATCGCGCCAGGCCTGGTCGGGACTGAGGAGGGTTTCCCCCGCGATGTTGAGGGCTTGTCCACCCCGGCTCCAGGAAATTTCTACCTGGAGTTTGCCCATATAGTTGAGAAATCGCTGCTCCACCGTTTCGTCACGGGCCACGCTCATCTGGACGTCGAGGGCGGGCAGAGGGACGGCTACTTCGTCGAGACTCCAGGCGTACTGAAACCGTTCGTTGGGCGGTGGGAAAGTGCCCGAGTCGACGGTGCCGATTGCGATGCGGGGCTGAAGTGTCTGGTCGGCCACAAGGTTCTCCAAGAGAAACTGGGCGGTGGTGTAATCCTGGGCCAAGCCGCGGGCCTGGATGGCGACCTGTATGGCCCGCTGCACCGTCAACGCCGTAATACTCAGGATGGCCATGGCGGTCAGGGTCTCGATGAGAATGTAGCCCCGATGGCGGTGTTTCATGGCGTCACCAGAATTTCACCGAGGGCACCGGTAATCTCGATCTCAATGTCTTTCTCATCTCCCTTTCGCCCATTCAGTTGAATACGAGCGGCATCGGACGCGCCATTGGGATAGAAGGTAATGTAGTAAGAGCCACCCCGATCTCGGCGTGCCGTGACCCGCCCAAACTGAAGTGAATCAGGAAGTTGGCGCGTTTCGCCCAGAGCAGTATCTGCCAGGGGCATATAGGTCGCATCTTCGTCGATGCCAGCCACCCAGCCGGTCGCCCAGTAGTTCCCCGTGTCTTTATCCAAGTGGAGGCGGAGCTCTCGAGACTGGCGTATGGAGAGTTCCTGGAGATATTGGATGGTTGCGACCAGATCACCTCGGGCAGCGCGACGTTTCATGGCCCCCATGGACGCCCCATAGAGGGGCACTATCGCGGCGGTGATTATGGTGAGGAGAGCGACGACTACCACGAGTTCCAGGAAGGTGAAGCCTCCGGCCCGCCGCGCGTGCGCCAACATGCCCCTATTCCTTAGAAGACGTGCTCGTCACATCGTCTTCATTACCGGGCACGCCGTCGGGCCCGGAGGACCAGACCACGTAGTCCGCTTTTATGGCATCGGTGGCCGGCGTGTAGTTGTAGGGATTGCCCCAGGGGTCGTCTCGGAGTTCTTTGAGGTAATTGCGCTTCCCATTTACCGCTTCGGTGAGGGCATCGAGCGCCGGGGGATAGGTATCGTTATTGTCCAGAGCGTACAGGTCGATAGCGGTCGAAAAACTCGCAATATCGCCCTTTGCTGCCCGTATTTGCGTCTCCTGGACCCGTCCACCAAAGGTGACGACGACCATGCCCGCGAGAATACCGATGATCACGGTTACCAGAATCAATTCGATGAGCGTGAAACCGCTATTGCTCTTCATGAGATGCTCTTCCTACAGGTATTACCTACAACCCACTACCGGGGAATATTGCTCACGGAACAGTATAGTACAGAACGGGCTCCCGCCCCAATGGCAATCCGGGTTCTATCGGGCTGCTCCGCAACTCACTCGCTCTTGGCATCTTCCTGGGCTTCAAGGCGCAAGGAGGCCGAGTTGATGCAGTAGCGGTGTCCGGTGGGGGCCGGGCCATCGGGAAAGACATGGCCCAAGTGGGAATCACAGCGGCTGCAGTGCACTTCAGAGCGCCGCATCCCGAAACTTACATCCTCTTCGGTCTCCACATTATCGGGGCCGATAGGCTGGAAATAGCTGGGCCATCCCGTGCCGGAATCAAATTTATGCGCCGCATCGAAGAGAGGTTGTCCACAGCCCACGCAATGATAGACCCCCGGACGCTTCTCGTCATTGTATGCCCCGGTGAAGGCCGGTTCCGTCCCTTTTTGTCGCGCGACACGATATTGCTCCGGCGTCAGGAGTTCTTGCCACTCGTCATCGGATTTTGAAATCTTATCGACCATAACGCTACCTCGTTTCTTTTCGCTCACTGGAAACCGTATGTTTCTTCAGTCTAACACGGAAGTGTACTCTTTTTGCGACCTGTCTCCGAAATAAATTTCGGTAATAAAGGCCAGAATTCAGCGGGGGGTTACGACGCAAAGCGACACGTACTGCTTGAATTTGTGCTCCGCTATTATGTTTTAATTGATTGTTAAGATTTGGCAATAATGCAGTAAAATGGCGGATTCCTATTCGCCACGAAAAACGTAGTCTGAATCAACCCGCCGACTACGAATGAGAGGAGTATCCTATGGCAACCATGACAGCAAGCGGTTACAAGTGGCTATACGACGCGACGCGAGCAAAAGTTTCCGACAAGCTTCAAAAAGAAGGGGTGGACGTGGAAACGATCCAGCGCTTTTTTAACGAGCTGGACAAAAAGAAAAAGGCGAAATCAGGAAAGAGCGCCCGGCTTGCCGAAGTTGCCCATCAGGATCGCGTGATGGAGCTTCTAGAAGACAAGGGCCTCACCTCGATTGAGGATGTGAAGAAGAATGCCGTCAAGTATGGCAAGAAGGTCAAAGTAGTCGTGCGCAGCAAAAATGGCGCAGTTCAACTTTCCGTGGACGGCAAAAAGGTTGCAAGTGCCGGTTAGGGAAATCCTGCGGACAACACGCCAGATAAATCGGGCGTATGCGACACCAGGTGTCGTATACGCCCGTCTTCATTTTTTTCATGAGAAGGGTTAATGGTTGGAGATCACCAACTGTTCCTTTTGGGGGAGTGTGGGAAAGGGCTGGTGCGGTTCCCGCTGATACCAATAGGCGAATGAAGCCAGAATGTCGTTGAGAGGCAGATAGCGTCTTTCTCTCCGGTGCCTTCTTCCAAGGTGTCCCTAACGCCCGGACCTTTTTTACCGGTCGGGTTTTTCGGGCTGATGGACCGGGATTGGGCATCTTTGAGCTGATAGCGTTGCGCGAGGGGGGGCAGGGGTCGTGTGGGAAAAATCTCTGGTTGATTTGCGGTCCCATACACGGGCATCGCAGGTTTGAACGCTCACTGGGCGCGTCAGTACACTGGTGCATCACGCGAACCCATCGAAACGCTCCACTTTACATAGGAATTTGAAATGGCCTTTTGGAAATCAGGAATACTCATTTGCCTGGTGACGCTTCTTGCGGTACCAGTTTTTGGCCAGAGCACGCCAACCCTACGCGCTGGTGCCGCTAAAAGTGACCTGTCCCGCGTGGAGGAAGGCCTGCGTATTAATGACCCGGTCTATGCCAAGGCTTTGGTCTTGGATGACGGTGTGACCAAGGCCGCTATTATTGGCATGGATGTAACAGCGATTGGGGGAATTGGAGAAGTTTCCGATGCGTTTCTGCCCGAACTACGTGCCCGAATCGAAAATGAGTTGGGCATCCCGGGGCTGAATGTGCTGGTAAATGCTTCCCACAACCACCCACCACTGAATTTCCTGTGTTCCCACGAAGAGCAGGTGGCGAAAACCTTCGATGCCGTGAAACGGGCTGCAGCGCAGTTGGAGCCTGTGACGGCCGGGGCGGGAGAGGGGCTCGAAAAACGTATTTCCATGAACCGCACCTTACGTCTCAGTGATGGCACGGGTTGGACCATTCGTCACAGTAACCCCTCGCCGCCCGATGACGTGGTGGAGAGTGTGGGGCCGGTCGACCCAGAGATCGGCATCCTCCGACTCGACAGGGCCGATGGAACACCGCTGGCCGTGGTTTACAATTTTGCCTGCCATCCCTATGTCACCGTGCCTGAGGGCGGCGTCACGGCGGATTTCCCTGGTTTTGCTTCGAAGGCTATCGAGGAAAATCTTCCTGGTGCCCTCGCGATTTTCCTGCAGGGCGCGGGCGGTGACATTACGCCCATACTCTATAAAGATGTGAATCGTGCGCGGGATTCCGCACCCGAGGGACGTATCCTCGGGTTGACCACCCTAAAGGCGGTGCGGGCCATCGAAACCAAACCCGCCACACTGCGGGTGGTAAACGAGGCCCTACGGCTGCCCCGAAAGGCAGACTTTGACGAACGGGTTGCCGAATTGGAGGTTGAGCAGGACCAACTGCTTCGTTCACTCCGTGGGACCAGTCTGAACTTCAAGACCTTCGTGCCCCTTTATGTCAAGCACCTGATGGACCCAGAACATCCACTGGATTACAAATATCGCTATCTTCAGTCAGCATCCATTGGCGAAGATGAATTCGGCGATATCGATGAGCAGAACCGCTCCCATCTGGATAAATACATCCGGAATATTCGTGCTATGGAACAAATGGCCCGAAATCAGGATAAGATAGCCACGCTACGCCGTCACCAGAAGATTAATGATGACTCCGGAGAAGATACGATAGCCACCGAAGTTCAGGGTATTCGCATTGGCGACTTTGTTTTGGTCTCTTCACCGACCGAAATGCTCTCCACCGTCGGGATGAATGTGAAGAACGCATCGCCCTTCGAACACACCTTCGTTGCGGCCTATTCAAATGGCTATATCCACTATGGCCCGCCCGCCTCTGAGTATGCCATGGGCGGGTATGAAGCCACCGAATGCTTGCTGGATCCCGCCTGGCAGTCCCTGTATGAAACGAAAGCGGCGGCAGTGCTGAAGGCCCTGGAGTAACCCCTTGTCTTCAGCGATGGTGTACCCGATACCCCTTGGGGTGGAGAAGTCCAGATGAGACGCAGAAAACGAAAAAAGGGATCGAAGGGCCAAAAGTTCAGTGATAAGGCCGGTCTGTCGCCGGGCACGCCGGTATTTATTGGTCGTCGTAAACAAAAGACCACCGAATTGGACGTGTTGAGTTATGGCCTCGATACGATTCGGGAAATTATGCCGGCAAGCCTGGAAGACTGTGTTCTTTCTGACCAGAGCGGTGAAGTAACGTGGATAAACGTATTCGGTATCCACGACGTGGATCTCATCAGCGCATTGGGGGAGCGTTTTAATATTCACCCCCTGACCCTGGAAGACATCGTAAATACGGCGCAGCGACCAAAAGCAGAGGAATTCGACAACTACTTCTTTGTGGTGCTGAAGATGATGACCTATAGCGAGAAGACCCATGAGATCGACATTGAAACGGTCAGCATGGTCTTTGGTGAAGGCTTCGTCATCTCCTTTCAAGAACGGGACGGCGATGCCTTTGATTCTGTCAGAGAGCGGATCCGGGCCAACAAGGGGCGCATTCGAAAAATGGCGGCCGACTACCTCGCCTATGCGCTGATGGATGCGGTGGTCGATGCCTACTTTGTTGCGTTGGAGCAAATCGGCGAGCATATCGAAATGGTGGAGGACGAGATAGTCGCGAATCCTGTGTCGGCCCAAATGCAGGAAATCCACCGCCTGAAGCGGGAGATCCTCTATCTTAGAAAATCCGTCTGGCCCCTGCGAGAAGAGATTGCCGCTATCCTGAAGACCGAATCCACCTTGGTTAAAGAGGAAACCCGGGTCTACTTACGCGACGTCTATGACCACACCATCCGGGTTATCGACATGGTGGAGACGAGTCGCGATATATTGAGCAGCATGCACGATATCTATCTGTCGAGCGTGAGTAATCGCATGAACGAAGTCATGAAGGTGCTCACTATTATTGCCACCATCTTCATCCCCCTGACCTTTATCGTAGGTGTCTACGGGATGAATTTTGACCACATGCCGGAATTGCGCTGGCGGTGGGGCTACCTCTATGTTTGGGGAATTATGTTTACCATGACCCTTGCCATGGTGGGCTATTTTCGAAAGAAGCGCTGGCTTTAACCGTGCCGCCTGGTCGGTGGGGGGGGGCGGTACGTTCATTCGGCGCGCAGTGCACCTTGAGATAGTTGACATCCCGAATCGACCATCCCTGCTAAATCATAGTTAATCCACCGGCTCTGCCGGTGAGAATTCATCAGGCTCAGCCGTTCCGTCGAGTTCTTCTATGGTTAGCTCAAGCGGCGTAATTTTTGTAGTGT
>CAXBPH010000213.1:0-12087 GCA_963977445.1 uncultured bacterium
CTAGGAGTCTGACTCCGAATCCACGCGGATGCACGTTTGGCCCCAGTGCGCCGGATGCAAGGCGCAGAAACAACGCGACCTGACGGTCGTTGCGGTTCTGCAACGCAGCAGACGGTGTGCTGGGGCCAAACCCTTCGGGCGAAACCATTTGCGGCGCATTGCTTTGTCGCTCCTCCTAACAATATCAATAGTGCGTCCTCGTCGCTCCGCACACTGCTTGCAACTGATTTCGCGTGCGCCACGGGGATTCGGAGTCAGACTCCTAGGCGACGGTGGGTCGGTAGAATTTGATCAGGAGATGTTGCGCCTGTTGATGGAGCTACGGTGAAGCCTACCTCACGTCAGACGTTCTCGAGGGTCAAGGCACCCGATCGTGAGTACACGATCGGGTGGCACCCTGGTCGTTTTCTGGCTGACACGCGTCGTCCTCTAAGTTACACCACCGTTTCTTTCAGGAGGGCACTGAGTCCCTGGCTCAATTCCCGGCCCGCTTCGTGGGCATAGGGGGGGATATCAAGAATCATGGGCACGGTCATGGCCGCATACTGGCCACCATTGCCGGGCAGGAAGGACTTGGGGTCCGCCACGTAACCGATGAAACCATCGGTGTAGCCCGTCACCATGGTGTGGTCAAAGGGTGAATCATTGCGGGCCCGGATGCCGTAGTAGCTGAAAAGTTCGGCGGGGTGAAAGGCAATACCTACATTGCCCAATTGGAGCGCGCTGATGGTCGCGGGGTATTTGGGGGCCTCCCACTTCCGATTGACGTTCGCTTCATACCACTCCTTGGCAAAGCCCGCGTCGACCCAGTTGCCACTGGCACAGGCGTCCGGGTCGGCGGCATAGGTAGCCAGCCAGTTCCGGTAATTATCGAGATCGAGGGACATCTGAAAGACTTGGGTAGTGGCCCGTAGCACGTCCACGTCGATGGGCTGTAGGGCCGCCATAGCCCCCTTAATCCCGTCGAAGGTGGCATTTGCCGATTGCTCTGCTTCGCCAATCCATTTCACGCCATTGCCGGGGTTTACGTCGCCCGCGTGTCCCTGGAGGTAAGAGGGCGTGACCTGGAAGGTTTCCTGAACCCGCTGGGTAACGAGGCCCGGCCAATCGGGGCCTGCGGCACCATCGTTGTAACAGACCGGGTGGGAGGCGAAGTTATACCAAAGGATGTTGTGCTTTCCGTTGCCCCGTTCGAAGTAGAGGACCTGAAGGAGCGTGTCCAGCCAGCGGTCGTCGTCGGTGGCCTCGGGGGTATACTCGGCGTCCGTTTTCCAGGTTTTCGACGTGCGGTTGAAGTTGCCGCCTTCGGCCCGGTGGGACCCGATGTGGGCGGTGGCTTCCGCGCAGTCGGCCTGGGCCTGGAGGACCGCGTCCACGGCCTTGGTCTCAACCGATTTCATGTAGTCTTCGGGGATGGTGCCCCATTGGCGCCAAAAGGCGAAGGTGGGCATGGAATGGGTGTGGGTGGCGCAAAGACGCACGTTTGCCGCCGGGATGCCGGTTTTTGCTTCTACGGCATTCTGCACCCGGACTGCCATGGTGTCGGAGACCCCGGCGATATCGACGGAGATAATGGCCGCCTGGGTGTCGCCGTGCTGCAACACCAGCGCCCGCACCGCCGTTGCCTGGCGGATGTCAGTGATGTATCGGGGCGTGCCGCCGGCTTTGTAGTGAAAACCCGCGAGTTCAATCTGGGTTGGCGGCGTCGAGTCGACGTGGGCCTCTCCGACACGGAAGGGCGTCGCCGCACGGGCCTTGAGGATAGTGGGGCCTACCAGTGCGGCAGCGGCACCGCCGAGGGTGCGTGCGATAAACGAGCGACGGGTGGGGGTGTCAGGGTGTTTCATAAGTAAATCCCGATGGTAGGTTTTGACGATAGGAATGCCTGGAGTCTGGTTGAAGCCAGTTTAGCAAGGGGGGGGCCGAGATACCAGCCGTATCAGGAACACGCGAAACCGATCTCCCATCCAATCGGAATGCCGCCCGAAATACTTGGGGGCTGGGTACCGCTACCGATTGATTCACAACCCGTTTCCAATCCACCATGACGCGCTGCAATCGGAAACGGTCCCCGGGAAAGGTTGCCGCGCCGGGGTATATAATCGAACCAAGAGCAGTGGGCGATTCCACGACGACACGGAAGGAATTCAATCATGGCATACGACGAAGGACTGGCATCACGGTTGGAAGAAATAATCCTGCGCGACTTCGTACATGTGGGTGGGTTGACGGAGACCCGCATGTTTGGCGGCTTCGGCTATTTGCTCAATGGCAATATGTGTATGGGTATCCAGAAGGACACCCTGATTATCCGCGTGGGTGTTGATGTGGCTGAAAGGCTCCTGGCCGAGGCGGGGGTCCGTCCCATGGACCTGACGGGTCGGGTGATGAAGGGGTGGGCGACGGTGGAGCCGGAGGCCATGGAAGACGACGATGAGTTGCTCCGTTTTTGCGGACTTGCCATCAAATTTGCCGGTGAATTGCCCCCGAAATGACGATGGTATAGGCGGTTGGGGGTGCCATCGCTGGGGCCAACCGCGGGGACGATTGGGGGCATGGATTATCACCCACGTCCGATGAGGGCGTATAATAGGGATAAATCGGGTCTGCAACCCTTCTGGAACCCCCTATGTCCTCCATCACAGCGCCATCACCTGCCGAGACCACGGTACGGATGAATGAAATCTACTGCAGCGTCCAGGGCGAAAGCACCTGGGCCGGGCTGCCGTGTGTATTCATTCGACTCGCCCGGTGCAATTTGCGCTGTCGCTGGTGCGATACGACCTACAGTTTCCACGGGGGCGAAAACCAGACCATCGCCGAGATTCTGACCCTGGTGGCTGCCTACGGCGTGCCCCTGGTCGAACTCACCGGCGGCGAGCCCCTGGCACAAAAATCCTGCATCCCCCTCGCTCAGGCGCTGCTGGACGAAGGCTACACCGTACTTATCGAGACGAGCGGCTCCCTGCCCATCAACACCCTGCCCGACCCCGTCATTCGCATCATGGACCTCAAGTGCCCCGATAGCGACATGAGCAAACACAACGACTGGTCCAATATTGACTATCTCCGGGCCGACCGGGACGAAGTTAAATTTGTGATAGCCAGTCGTCGTGATTATGAATGGAGCCGGAATGTGGTCAGGCAGTATAATCTGACGGAACGCTGCCGGGCCGTCCTGTTTTCACCGGTCTTCGGCGAAGTGAAAGCGAAAGATATTGTCGATTGGATGCTGGAAGACGGCCTGAACGCGGTGCGTTTTCAATTGCAGATGCATAAGTTTATCTGGCCGCCCGACGAGCGGGGCGTATAGCGCGTTTTCCTGCGCTCCTGCTGCATTGCCCAAGGTAGTGTAATCCAGGGTGCCGTCGTGGTGATGTCTTCAACAGCACCGGGCCACAAACACGTACAAATTATTCATGCGGAGTAAGAATTCCTTGATAGCCCACCTGACAAAAATTGCCTATGTGGAAGCGGCCCATCGTAACCCGGCGGGCAACGAAAAACAGCAACGCCTCCACGGCCACAGTTACAAAGTCGAAATCCTCGCCAAGGGGGGACTGCTGCCCGGTGTGGGCTGGATTGTGGATTACACGGCCCTGAAGGACCTTTTTCGGGACCTGTATGACCAACTCGATCATGCGACGCTGAATGATGTGCCGGGGTTGGAAAGCGACACGACCGTGCCCGCCCTGGAGCGTTGGATTGACGCCCGTATAGTGCACAAGCCCACGTGGTATGACGGCGTGCGGGTGACCATCGACGGCGATTTGGATTTTGTGCCGGTCCGTTTACCTGCGCTGGCCGCAGAGAAGTTGCCGGAGCGCATTCGGTTCAGCTTTGAAGCAGCCCAGTCCCTGCCCCAGCTTCCGGCGGCCCACCCCTGCCATTGTGTCCACGGGCACAGCTACTGGTTTGAAGTGGGAACGGAAAACCTGGATGGCCTCGAAGTCCACCTGCGGGCTATGTATGACGAACTTGACCACACCTTTCTCAACGAGATTCCGGGACTGGAATGTGCCACCTGCGAGCGCATCTGTGCGTGGGTGTGGGATCGGCTGGTGGAGGCTGGCGAAACGCCAACGGCCGTGGTCGTTCAGGAAACCTATACCGCCCGCTGCATGTACTTCGGCGAGTAAGCAAGGAGTTTAAGATCATGGATAACCCTACCCCGGCCAAAAAACAATTCAAGGCCGAAGACAAAATGTTGCCCTTCAAGGGGCCGGAAGCGATCGAGTCTCACCTCCTGGAGTGCTTCGCCTACGAGTATGCCGACAAGCCTTACGGCCAGGCCATGGAAATCGAGACCGAAACGGACGAATTTACGTCGGTGTGTCCCTTTTCCGGTTTACCCGATTTTGCCGTTGTGCGCATCGCCTATGTGCCCGATCGGGACTGCCTGGAACTTCGCTCGCTCAAATACTATCTCCTTTCCTATCGTGATGTGGGCATCTGGTATGAGCATCTGGTCAACCGCATGCTGGAAGACCTCGTGAAGGCCTGCAAGCCCCGGTCCATGACCATAGAAATCACCTGCAATCCCCGTGGCGGTCTTTCGAGCACCGTAACGGCGGCCTATGACAAGGCCCGGATGGGGTCGTTGTAGCGTACTGACGGAATCAGGCCGCCCTCCTTTCTCTCAACCTTAAAATCAGTATCCTACGGTGACGTGTTCCAAGTTCAACGGACTGTCGGGGTCAAGGCGCACCCGACCATTTACTGCAGGACGGGGAGCAAGTACCCCGGCTCATCGACAACCCGACAAATTAGGTTGTTCGCCCGATACACCAAATTCGATCGGGTGGCACGAAGCGGCGTCGCTTTGGTTTGAATCGGGCCGCCCTCCTTCCACTCAACCGTACAATCAATATCCCACGGTGCCACGTGCTCCGGTCATGTGTTTCCAAGTCAGCTTCACGCAAGAGGGAAGCGTCGGCGAATTGGGCAAGGACTGCATATCGCGCGTGACCTGCTATACTGCTTTCTGGGGAGTTGGACCTCTCAGGATATAACCGGGCGGAGCGTATGGGACGATGCAGTGGTTGGCTATAGTTTTTCTCAGTCTCTGGGCTTCACTTCTTGCAATGCCAGGGTGGAGTGCATCAGACTTCGAAGTTAACCCGTTTCCCACCCCCAATGGTGCTCCTGTAGCGGAGGTCAATGGTATCGTGGAGGATGGTGATGGCGCTGTCTGGGTGATTACCTGGGGCGAAGGGGTGCACCAGATAAATGGTACGTCCTGGAGCACCTATAGGGAAGCGGATGGACTGCCCGACGACTGGGTTCGAAGTATTTCTACTTCGCCGCGCGGTGGTGTTTGGGTCGGCACCGGCGAGGGTATTGCACGCATCCGGGAGGGGCGCATCGAGCCGATCACACAAGGCAATTTCCCCTTATTTACGGACCCCGACATATACTTTGTCAAAGAAACAAGTGATGGTCGGCTCTGGGTGTCCACCCGAAATGGCACCATCCTCGTTCGAGATCCTGATGGTCTTGGACCCGACGAAATCAAAGCAGGCTGGCGTGTGTTGGCCCATCCAGACAAGACAGGTGGCGACACGGTCGATCAGCTTGTAGAGGTTGGGCCAGGGGAAGTACTGCTATCGATGCGCACCGGGGCAGCGATTTGGATACGGGGCGATGAATGGGTTGTTGACTCAACACTGGTGGCGGAGCTGGACTTCGTCCTGTATTCGGAAAACATGAATGGGGAGACCATCACCGGGGCATTTGCCAGCGGTGGCGCAATGTCTTACCGGTGGGATGGGGCTGCCTGGATCGCTACGGGATCGGGTCCGGCGGTGGCGCTCGAGCTGGCCAGTGATAAGGAGGGCCGGTTGTACATGGCAACCTCCAATGGCCTGTATGAGCACAATGAAATCGGCTGGGAACGGTGCGATTTTCCCAAGGCCCTGGGTGTTCCCTATCTGCAGCACATCCTGGTTTCGCAGGACGGTGCGATTTGGATGGGGGGCACGGAGGGGCTCTATCGCGCTACGGTGCCTCCGTGGTCGCAGGAAGCTACCGAAATGACGGTATTGCTTCCCCGGGCGGACGACAAGCAGCCTCTTTTAGGAATCAATTCCGTCGGTACGGTTTTTCACTACGATGGAGACGGATGGAGCGAGAGATTTACGGTGGCATCGTGGCAGGATACATGGTATCCCGAAGATTCCATCTGGCTGGGCGATGGCCAGGTATGGCGTAATTCGCGACGTGAATATCAATGGTTGATGGTGGCCCGAAATCAACTCCACTTCATATCCAACGACCAATATATCGTCTACGATCTCGAAGAGGGACATGTAATTCGAGAGTCAATCCTGCCGCCGATGAGGCCGGCGACGGGGCGTTTTTTTCTAACAAAAGACGAGTCCTTGCTGTGGATTGCTGAAAATGAAGTGTTTCGGAACGCGGGCGATTCCTGGCAGTCGTGGCCCCCGGTTCCCGGCTATACGCCGCGGCACACTACGGCGATTTATGAAAGAGAACCGGGAAAATTTTGGGTCGGTCTGGAAGATGGGATAGAGCTTTGGGCCGATGGGCAGGTGACGTACTATGGGGACGCCGACGGCATTGACTCTGGGGATTCGATACACGGGATTTGTGAGGCGACGAATGGTGAGCTCTGGTTTGGAAGCATGGGGTCGGGAATCTATCGCTACGATGGAGAGACTTTTCGTCAGGTGACTACCGCTGAAGGTCTTTATCGCAATTCCGTCAGAAACATCATACAAGCTAAGGACGACACGATCTGGATATCGTATCGGGGTACGGGGATTTCCTCCTATCGAAATGACCATTGGGTCCACTACACCTTTGAGCATGGTGTGCCCAATGCAACCGTTATGGGTATTGGAGACACCGCTCCGGGGGCCATGTGGATATTCGCGAGCGACGAGCACGTCTATCGCTATTTCCCCGACGTGCTGTCACCCGATACCCGCATCCTAGTAGGACCATCCACCCTGGATTCATCGGCGGTCGGCGTATTCTCTTTTACCGGACGTGACGCGTGGAACCAGACCCAGCCTTCGGAACTTCGTTATTCCTGGCGTATCGTACCTTACGATGGGGAGGGGCACGGGACTTCTTCCTGGACCATATTTTCGACGGAAGATACGGTGGTGAGCAATACGTTGTCACCAGGGGGATACCAGTTTCAGGTGCGTAGCTCGGATGCGGGAGGTAACATCGATCCCACGTCGGCCAATCTAACGTTTGTGGTGCAACCACCCTTCTGGCGAAAGCCCGTGTTCTATGTTCCCGTCGCTTTCTCGTTGTTTCTCGCTGCCCTCGCCATGGCGTTTCGCTTTCGAAGTCACCGGGCCCTGCAGGCGTCGGAGGCGGCATTGCGATGTTCGGAGCAGGAGCTGAAAGCCCACCGTGACAATCTGGAGACACTGGTGGCGGCGCGCACCGATGACCTCGAAAAGGCCCAGGCGGAACTGATTCGGAAAGATCGTCTGGCAACCCTGGGGCAACTTACCGCGACCGTGAGTCACGAATTGCGCAACCCTCTGGGTACGATTCAAAGTTCCCTCTATATGATTGAAAAACGCGTTCGTGGTTCGGATCTCAAACTTGATAAAACCCTGGATCGGGTCTATCGGAGCGTTCGCCGATGTGATCACATCGTGGAAGAGATGCTCGATTACGCGCGCGTACGTACAAACGATCCGGTGCAGGTGTCATTCGACCCCTGGTTGCGGGAAACGCTGGCAGAAATTGAAATCCCGGAAGCGGTGGAAATGGATTTGGCCCTGGATTGCGGTGTGTCGGTGGCGATTGACCAGGAATCCATGCGGCGGGTGCTCATCAATCTGGTCGACAATGCCGTGCAGGCCATGGGCGAAATAGAAGATTGTGAGTCGACAATCCGCGTGATTTCGAAGCGGCAGCCCGACGAGGTGGTCATTCGGCTGGAAGACACGGGGCCGGGAATCCCGGAGGATGTTCTGGAGCACATCTTTGAGCCGCTGTTTTCCACCAAGAATTTTGGTGTGGGGCTCGGCACCAATATTGTGAAAAACATTGTGGAGAGTCACGGGGGTACTATTGCGTACGCCAACGGGGCAATGGGGGGGGCTTGTGTAACCATGACGTTGCCCATCGCGCCGGACCAGACAGCGCACGCTGATCCGGCATATACAAACGGATAATTCCGCGTCACATGGTGTAGGGAATGGGGTCTTTGGTGTGATTGGCGGCAAACGCATTTAACCGTTCCACGCAGGTCGGGCACGTACCACATGCTTCTTCTCTGCCACGATAGCAGCTCCAGGTCTGGGTGAAATCCACCCCCAGGGCGATTCCTTTTTTGACGGTGTCGCCCTTCGAGAATGCAACAAAGGGTGCGTGAACCGTGACCGGGGCCTTCCGATTGAGCACCAGGACGTTGTTAATGCGCTCAAGAAAGGTGCGGGTGCAATCCCAGTAGCCATACTCGTCCTGCGCCTGGGCACCATAGTACACGTCAGTTATGCCATGGGCTTCGGCGTAGGCCGCGGCCATGGAGAGCAACATCATATTGCGGTTGGGCACGTAGGTAGGAGGCTGGGTCAATTCTTCGGTCGTGAGGGCGTCCAGATCGGGCACCTCCTCGCCCCCTTCAATGAGGGCCGATCCCGCCTGAATCAGGGCACCCATGAAGGTAATGTCCATCACACGGTGTGCGGCTACGCCGACGTCTCGGGCCTGGGCGTTTGCACACACCAATTCACGACTGTGTCGCTGTCCATAGTTGAAACTCAGGGCATGTATTTCCGGGCAGTTCAAATCTTTGGCAACATGATGGAGCAAGACGGAGGAATCCAAACCACCGCTCAATAAAACGACTGCGGGTCGAAGGGCAGACATAGTAATCTCCAGAGTGAGGACTTCGGCAACGCGTAGCGGATCGGCCGGACGGATTTACCTGGCAGACCACCTAAAAGACATAGGGCCACCAATGGCTGGCAGGGCCCCCTGGTCAGGATGATACACTATAGGGAATTTTCGGTCTACCGGACTGGACGACATTCCTATGCAATCGTGACGTGGGGTCGTCATCCGGTGTTGCCCTGCCCTTATTGTTAAACGTGAAAGAGAAAGAGTTTTACCATGCCAAAAATTACTATCGATGGACAATCAAGAGAGCTTGCGGCGGATGAAGCCATTCAGGCGAGCTGTGATGACTTGGGTGTGCCCTTTGGCTGCCAGGCGGGTAGCTGCGGCACCTGCGTCATCATCATCGAGCAGGGTATGGAAAACCTTCACCCTCGGAACGAGCTGGAAGAGGATATGGGCCTGAAAGACAACGAGCGATTGGCCTGCCAGGCCCGTATCAAAGATGGCGAAGTCGTCGCCACGTGGTAGCGCGATAAATCGCGGAGAATAACTCCCCTCTTGGGAGGGGAATCTATACCCGGTTCCTACTCAATTTCAGGGGATAATAAAGGCCTTCAACTATCACTCAATCCACTAGAAAAAAAACGAGCCCGGCGAAGTAAATCGCCGGGCCCGTCGATGGGAGTGCTTAGCCAATATGGCAATGGGCGAGACCTCGTTTTTCGAGATAACGCTGGTGATATTCTTCTCCACGATAGAAGGGCGCAGCCACAGTGATTTCGGTTACGATAGGTTTGCGAAATGCGCCGGTGTCCTCCATGGCGCTTTTTGAGTGCGTAGCAATCTTGCGCTGTTCGTCATTGTAATAATAAATAGCACTTCGATACTGGGTTCCAATATCCGGACCCTGTCGATTCAAGGTCGTGGGATTGTGGCACCGCCAGAATGTGTCGAGGAGGGTTTCGTATTTTACCTGGTCCGGGTCAAAGGTCACCTCGATTACTTCGGCATGTCCCGTCTTGCCTGAGCAGACATCTTCATAGGTGGGGTTGTCCAGGTGGCCACCCGCGTAGCCAACCGCCACATCGCTTACACCCGGCAATTGGCGGAAGGTCGCTTCGACGCCCCAGAAACACCCCGCTCCAAACATCGCTTTTTCCATATTAAGGTTGCTCCTTTCATCGGTGTCCATCGCAAGGCGAAAATGCCGAAACGACGTATCCCACATCCCTACCGGGATTGATCGTAGCGAATGGGGTATGCAGTACAATCCCATCTGGGATTCCCAAGGACCTCTTCTGCGATACGATTTCAGTATACGTTAGATCGGGCGATTTGAACAGCCCGGTATGGGTACCTCAGTGTATAGAAGTAAACGATGGGCGGGGCGGTCTTATTCCACAAGGGTTCCAGAAGCATTTTTCCCCGATTTCATGCGATAATATCTATTGAAACTCGAATTTTAATAATGGACACCTACTATGCCAGAAAAAGCACCCAATGATGCGATCGTGGTCGCCGCACTCTACCAGTTCGCCCCCCTGACCGACTACAAATCCCTCCGTGAACCTCTGACGCAAGTCGCTGAAGAGCAAGGGATTAAGGGCACCCTGCTGCTCGCCGCCGAGGGGATAAACGGAACGATTGCGGGCTCGCGCACGGGGATAGACAACGTGTTGGCGTGGCTTCGTTCCGATCCGCGCCTTGCCAATCTGGAACACAAGGAATCTTTTTACGACGCCCAGCCCTTTTATCGCCTTAAGGTGCGGTTGAAGAAGGAAATAGTCACCCTGGGCGTGCCGGGCATTGACCCCAACGAACAGGTGGGCACCTATGTGAGTCCCCGGGAGTGGAACGAACTTCTTGCCGATCCCGACGTGATCGTGGTGGATACGCGCAATGACTATGAGGTTGGCGTGGGCACTTTTACGGGCGCGCTGGACCCCGACACGAAGACTTTCCGGGAATTTCCCGAGTTTGTGCGCAACGAGATGGACCCGGCAAAACAAAAAAAAGTCGCTATGTTTTGCACCGGTGGTATTCGCTGTGAAAAGGCCTCGGCACTCATGTTGGCCGAAGGCTTCGAAGAGGTCTTCCATCTCAAAGGGGGCATTCTGAAGTATCTCGAAGAGGTACCGGAATCGGAAAGTCTCTGGCAGGGGGAGTGTTTCGTTTTCGACGAACGAGTCGCCGTGGGCCATGGTCTGGAACCGGGTACCCATGAACTTTGCCGGGGTTGCCGTATGCCGGTGTCACCCGAAGACAAGGAATCCACCGCATACCGCGAAGGGATTTGTTGTCCCCGCTGTGTCGCTGAATTGACACCGGAGAAAGAGGCCCGGCTTATGGAGCGGCACCACCAATCCAAATTGGCCGAGGCCCGCAACGAGCGCCATGTGGGCCGGGTGGATCAACGCAATCCCTGAACCCTGCCTGCCACCATCGATAATCAAAACAACGCGCCCTGGTCAGTGAAGGATTCGCCGACCAGGGCGCGTTTTATGTTGTTGTGTTGAGGGGTGAGTGCCTTATGTCGTGCGGCGCTTCCGTCCGGTGCTCATGAGGATCAGGCAGGTCAGCCCCAGGGCGACCAGGGTGCCGAGATGACTCGGTGCCATACCGGCACTGGTCGTGACGATGGCGGGCCGGACGCCCAGGCGGAAGGTACCGCCATGATTCAGCCAGTATCCCAGGGACGAACCGTCGGCGCTGATTTCAACGTCGGGACGGGCGAGCCACCCCGTAACGTTTTCCGCAGGATACCAGGCACCACCGAGGGGGCCGTCCCCATAGTAATAGAGGGCGAGGTTGGCCGGGTCTGTATTCTCGGGAATGGGAATCCATACCTGCTGGGCTTCCGCGTAAACCGCGCGGGGGCTCAGCGTGAGCACCGCACCCTTTCCTTCGAGGAACAGTCCATCCGAATCCTCGTCGAAGGCGTAGGGCATTAACTGTGCGTCTGACCCACGTTTTGCGGCACCCACGTCGCCGCGATAGAAATCGGCGGCGACAGCGGCAATCGTTTGACCCGTTACATCTACACCACCCGCGACAGCGGAGAAGGCGTCACCGGGCTCAATGGAGCCGGGCACGGTAATAACAACCCAGCCCACGGTGTTGTCTTCCGGGTCAGCGACCCAGGTGAGGGCATCGGGACCGACGGCTTCACCAGCGATTTCCGCCCACAGGCTCTGGGGGTCGATGGCGACATCGCTGGTCAATCGGAATGCCACGGTGCGTTCCTCCTGGAGCAGA
>CAXBPH010000214.1:0-12029 GCA_963977445.1 uncultured bacterium
GCGCAAGTCGGTCGTCGTCAGGTAGGTCGGATATTGGTAGCAGAGTACGGCGAGAAAACTGAGGACCCCGAGAAAGCAGGCCACGGCACCGCTTATTTTGCCTTCGCCGAATCGAAAGGCCCGTTCCGACATGTCTTCTACTTCACGGGGCTTATATTCGTAGGGTTCGTTCTCTGCCACTGTATTTTCCTTCATGCCAGCTCGCACACGCCAAAGGACAACAGAATATTACACGGGCGTGCGCAAATCCAGCAGAAGGCCTTCTTGGGTACAGGCACCCTCGTGCTACGTCCACTTTCGCGCTGACGCGTTTAACGTCGTCTCGACTCGGGAATCTGTCCCCGGGGAGTGCGCGCCGAGAGACGCCTTGATTGGCCTCCCCCCTATCGGCCACTATCACCCAATAGCGCGGAAAGGCGAATCCCTATGAATCGAAACGTACTATTTTTATCAATGGTGTCCGTCGCGGTCTGTTTAGTACCGCGTGTCGACGCCAGCCCCCAGGCCGGTGCACTCCCCTTTGTGGTGGAGCCCGGCCAGCGACAGCTTTTTCTCGACGACGTGGGTATTGCCGCCCGCACGAATCTGTCGCGAAGTTTCCATCAACCGGAAAAGAAGGGTGCGGTCATCGTTCCGGACCAGACGTGGGAGTATACCCTCCAGACCCGATGTGCCCCCCAGTGGGATCCGGCGGTGGAGCGTTTTAAACTCTGGATGATCACCTCGACCACGATTCCGGGCCTCGCAGAAATGACCTACGCAGAAAGTGCGGACGGATTGCTCTGGACCAAGCCTGCGCTGCGCCAGAAGGACATCCAGGGTTCACTGGAGAATAATATCGTCACGGTGGACCCAAAGCGCGAATGGGGCAGCAACGCCATGGAGAACGTGGTCTACGACCCCGATGATCCCGACCCGGCCCGGCGCTTCAAAGGCTTCGCCAATGTGTATAGTCGCGAGCCCATCATCAGCCCCGATGGCATTCACTGGACACTACTCGACGCACCCGCGCTGGACTCCCAGGACGAATCCAACCTCAGCTACGACCGGGTGACCGGGACCTTCATTGCCACCCTCAAGACATCCGGCGTCTTCGGCCGCACCCAGGCCATCTGGACCAGCACCGATTTTGCGCACTGGACGAATACGGGGGTTATTTTCCATGCCGACGAAATTGATCAGGCCCGTGGAAAAGACCACGTAGCGGACCGCATGGCCAACCTCGCCCTCCACCAGACGGAGGGCCTTGACCCAGCGGAATGCAAGGTGGACGTGTACAACCTGGGCATCGCCCGTTATGAAGGGCTCTATCTGGGATTCCCGGCCATGTTTCACCAATCCGGGGAGGCCGGCTTTCATCTCGTCCAACTGGCGAGCAGCCGCGACCTCAAGACCTGGGAACGACTCGGCGACCGTGCGACCTTCATCGGCCCGTCGGCGGCGACGGAGGACACCTACGACTGGACGCAGCTCCTCCCGCCCAGCGGCCCGGTCATCCATGACGATGAGCTCTGGTTCTATTACACGGGCATCAAGTACCGGAAGCCGCCCGAGGGTGCCGCGAAGATCGGTGCCATCTGCCTCGCCGTGCTCCGGCGGGATGGGTTTATTTCGCTGGACGCCAATGACGAGGTGGGCACCTTATTGACGGAGTCCTTTACGCTGACGGGCAGCCGGCTTTTTGTCAACGTGGATGCGCGCCAGGGGACGTTGGGAATCGAGCTTCTGGATACCGACGGCGAGGTATTGGCCATGTCGACACCCGTGACCGGCGATCAACTCCGGGCCGAGGTGCTGTGGGAGCAGGGCAACCTGACCGAGGTCGTTGGAAAGGAAGTCCGTATCCGGTTCACGCTACGTAACGGGGCTTTTTATTCTTATTGGCTCGGGGAAGGCTGAACGGGATAGAGACTACTCCGTCTGGGCACCACCGAACACTCTGCGTGCGGAAGGTCATTTGGGTACAGGCACCCTCGTGCTGCGGTCATTTTTGCGCTGACGCGTTCGACGTGCTCTCGACTCGGGAATCTGTCCCCGTAATCTCCGGCCCTCCCGCCGCTCTTTTATCCCGCCTGCGAATCGTCTACAATCTGAACGTGACTTCAGCAAGGCTTTTTTGATTCAGGGAGAGTACACGGTGCACTACATTCTTTCTATCGGGGGAACGACCCCCTTGGCTCCGCACATTCGGGCAAAACTACACTCCGGGCTCTTCGTGTGCCTCCTGCTACTTACTACCGCGGTCCATGGGGCCACGTGGCCGGACTTTCGTGGTCCCCACGGCGATGGTCATGCCGCGCCTGGCACCACCCTCCCCACCCACTGGAGCGAGTCCGAAAATGTGGTGTGGAAGACCGCCGTACCCAATCAGGGCTGGTCAACGCCCGTGGTATGGGATGAGCAAATCTGGTTGACGACCGCCACGGAATCGGGCAATGACTTTTTCGTCATTGCGCTGGACGGCGGCACGGGTGATGTTATCCACCAGGAGCAACTTTTTCACAGTGACAACCCCGAGCCCCTGGGTAACAGTGTGAACTGCTATGCCTCCCCCTCGCCGGTAATCGAGGCAGGTCGGGTCTATGTACACTTTGGCAGCTATGGCACGGCGTGTATCGACACGAAAAGTAAGAAGGTGCTGTGGAAGCGGGACGACCTCCCCTGCCAACACTATCGGGGTCCCGGCTCGTCGCCCATAATTTTTGAAGACCTGCTGATTCTGACCTTTGACGGCATTGACCAGCAGTATGTGACGGCACTGGACAAGAAAACGGGAGATACACGGTGGCGGACCGACCGCACGCGGGCGTGGGATGACTTCGACGAGAACGGTCAGCCCAAACGGGGTGGTGACCTGCGCAAGGCCTTCAGCACGCCCATTATCGTGGAGCAGGATGGCAAGCCCCTCATGCTCAGCGTGGGTTCATCGGCCAGCTACGGCTATGACCCGCGCACCGGCGAAGAACAGTGGAAAGTGGAGCAAATCGGTTTTACGCCGTCCACACGTCCGGTTTGGGACGGCAAACGACTGTTTACGGCCACGGGCTACGGTGGCACCGAGCTGTGGGCCATTCAAACGGACGGCACGGGCGATGCGACGGCGAGCCATGTAGCCTGGCGGCGGGCAGAGAAAGATGTACCCGATACGCCCTCGCCCATTCTGGTAGATGGCCTGCTCTATGTAGTGAGCAATCGCGGGCAATTGACCTGCCTGGAACCGGCAAGTGGCGACGTGGTGTGGGCTGATCGTATTGGGGGCAATTATATTGCGTCGCCTTTATATGCTGGTGGCTTGATTTACTTTTTCAATTCGCAGGGGGCCTGCCATATCGTTAAGGCTGGTCGGACTTTCGAGGAAGTGGCGGAGAATTCGCTGGACGATGGGTTGATGGCTTCCCCTGCAGTTGATGGAAATGCCCTGGTGATTCGGACGAAGACCCATGTGTATCGGATCGAAGCAAAGTAGCGGTATGGATTGGGCGGCATGGCAACGTGGGCGTTGAAAACGGACGGACTCCCAGTGTCCTTCCGTTGCGATGCCCCTCTCTATCTGCTACCGTATCGTGAGACATTTTTGTGGGCCAACTGAAAGCAATTTGTATGAAGTTCGTATCCAAGCAGGTGATCGTAGTTGCGGGCACCTTAATCGCGACATCCCTGGCTGTCGGCGCAGAAAACCCAAACACCGCGTCCGCTCTGGAGTTTTTCGAGAACCATATTCGTCCGGTCATGGTGGACAACTGCTATGAGTGCCATGGGGGCGATCCCGCTAAGATTAAGGGTGGGCTCAATCTGACGTATCGTGACGGACTACTGAAGGGCGGCGAGAGCGGCCCTTCCCTGGTACCCGGCTCGCCGGAAACCAGTCCATTCTTTGAGGCCATTCAATACCACAACACGGATCTTCAGATGCCACCGGCAGGCAAACTGGCGGACGACGTTATTGCTAATTTCGAGACGTGGGTTCGTGCTGGCGCGGTAGATCCCCGCGACACCCCACCGTCGGCGGAAGATTTGAACAAGACCATGTCCTGGGAAACCGTTCGGGAACGCCGTATGGGGTGGTGGAGTTTTCAGCCCGTACGTGACGTTGTGCCGCCCGCAACTGCCCCACCAGAATGGGCCGCCAATCCTATTGACGCTTTCGTCTGGTCACGCCTTGATGAAGCATCGATTCCGCCTGCTCCCCTGGCGGATGCACGCTCTCTGGTGCGTCGACTGTATTTTGTGCTTACGGGCCTGCCACCAACGCCAGCGCAGGTTGAGGCCTTCGTCGCTGCCACGGCGCTGGATTTTGACCAGGCTGTGGCCACAACGCTCGATGAACTGCTCCAATCCCCCGCCTATGGCGAACGATGGGGACGGCATTGGATGGACTGGATGCGCTATGCGGAAAGCCACGGCAGCGAGGGGGATCCGGCCATTCCCTATGCGTGGCGCTATCGCGACTACATCATTCGCGCCCTGAACGAAGACGTGCCCTACGATGATCTGGTGCGGGAACATCTTGCCGGCGATCTGCTGGAATCCCCCCGTATTAATCCAGATACGGGGCTCAATGAATCCATGGTGGGGACGGCTCAATACCGCTTCGTGCTTCACGGCTATTCGCCCACCGATGCCCTGGACGAGCGGGTTCGTTTCACCGACAACCAGATTGACGTGGTCTCGAAGAGTTTTCTTGCCATGACGGTATCCTGTGCGCGGTGTCACAACCATAAATTTGACCCCATCAGCCAGAAAGACTACTACGCCCTCTTCGGAGTCATGGCGAGCGGCCATCCCGCAACCGTGACGGTGGATTCGCAGGAGCGGCAAGACACCAACAAGGCCACCATCGCTGAAACCAAGGATGCACTCCGCTCGGTGATGGCCGAGAAGTGGCTCGCCCATATCGATGGCCTCGCGGAGCCCATGAAGAACGCCGACGGCCCCTGGGCGGGTGCCCTGGCCAACGCCACCTCCAATCAGGATCCCCTCCACCCCTGGCAGCGTCTGCGCGCCGCCAACGAAGGAAATTTCAGAGAGGGCTGGCGCGAACTGAATGCCCAATGGAGCGGAAGCAATCACAATCTGAGCGAAAAAGCGAAGGTGCCGTACCCCAAACGCTGGAATCTGGGCGGCGGCGACGCAAACGAATGGGTGCACCACGGCAACGGCCTTGACGGATCGGGGGCCCCGGCGGGCTCCTTCGATATTCGCGACGAAGGCGATCCCATCATTCGGGCCATCTATCCTGCCGGGATTTACAGCCACCTGACGTCCACCAAGCACAGTGGCGTGTTACTATCCCCCCGTTTCGACATCAACGACAAACTCATCTACGTGCGGGTGGCGGGCGACGGCGATGCGCTTCACCGCTATGTGGTGCAGGATTTCCCCCGCAACGGCCAGGTCTACCCCACCACGAAATTAGAAGGCGGTCAATGGCGCTGGCAGCGTTGGGATCTCACGTACTGGCTCGGCGACGAAGGCCACCTCGAGGTTTCGACGGCCAACGATCAAGCGGTACTGGCGAGCACGGGAGACAAGCGCTCCTGGTTTGGCATAACCGACGCCGTCATTGTCGCCGAAGGCCAACCGGCACCCCGGGATGAAATGGCCGAGTTTGTGGCCCCCCTGTACTCCCTGGATGGCGAACCCAAAAACAGCGATGAGCTGCTTGCCCGCTACCAGGACTCCCTGCGACACTGCGTCACCGCATGGCGCGATGGAGCCATGAGCAACGAACAGGCGCGTTACCTGAACCACTTCCTCCAACGGAATCTCCTGCCCAATACGGTGGCCGAGGCACCCGAAGCCAGGGAACTGGTCGAAACCTATCGCCGCCTGGAAAGTGAAATCCCCTTCCCCAGCCGCGCGCCCGGTGTCATCGAAAGCGCGCCGGTCGACCAGCCCCTATTCACACGGGGCGACCACAAACAGCCTGGCGAGCCTGTCGAACGCCGCTTCCTGGAAGCCATAGACCCGACACCTTTTTCGGGACCTGGGGCCGGTCGCCTGCAACTCGCCGAAGGCATTCTGGATAACAGCGATCCCTTGGCGGCACGGGTAATCGCCAATCGACTCTGGCACCATCTTTTCGGGCGGGGCCTCGTGGCGACGACCGACAACTTTGGCGTCATGGGCGAAGCGCCCACCCACCCCGAACTACTCGACTTCCTGGCCGCTAGCATTCGAAGCGACGGATGGTCGATGAAACATTTAATCCGGCTGATGGTAACTTCCCGCACCTTTCAGCTGAGCACGGTGCCAACCGCGGCCGCGCGGGAGCAGGACCCCGGCAACGCCTATTGGTCCCACGCCATGGTTCGCCGTCTGGAGGCGGAAGCCATCCGGGACGCCATGCTCACCGTCGCGGGTCGCCTTAGCCCCGAAGCCCAAGGGGGCCCGATCAATCAACGGAGTGTCTATGTACCGGTCGTCCGCAACAGTCTTGATCCCTTTCTCACCACCTTCGACGCACCGACGCCCGTCACCACCAAGGGACGACGGGATGTGACCAATGTGCCCGCCCATGCCCTGGCCTTGATGAATAACCCCCTTGTGCGCTCTCTCGCCGAATCGCTGGCCCAGCGCATTGCCGACGATGCTACGCTGACGAATGGCGAGGCACGGATCGCGCGCATGGTCGAACTGACCCTGGGGCGTCCCCCGACCGATGATGAATCGCGGCAACTGCTCGCCTATGTGGACGCTACAAGCCAACGACCACCGGGCCGTGAACAGGACCCAGCCTTGGGCCAGGAACTCGCCCAGCTGGAAGGCCAACTCGCTGCCGTTGAATCGAAAATAGACGTTGCCCTCGAAAAGGCCCTGGCGGAGAATGGTGAACTTGCCAACGAACCCCGCAACAAACAAATCGAAGCATCCGCGCCGGAACTCTTGAAAGAGCGATCGGAACTGCAACAGCAGATCGCCCCCCTCGCCCAACTCGGGGCCCCGCCGGCTCCCTGGGTCGAAGTTGCCCAAACCCTGTTCAGTCTCAAAGAATTCATCTATCTGAGGTAATCCCTATGAAATACAACGCTCCCCAAAACCAGATTTCCCGCAGACAGATGCTCGCCCGGTGTTCCACCGGCTTCGGCGCGCTGGCCCTCGCCGGCATGGCAAAGCCCGCCATCGCCCTGCCCCACTACCGGCCCGTGGCCAAGCACGTAATCTTCTGCTACATGTCCGGCGGCGTCTCCCATGTGGACAGCTTCGACCCCAAACCCCGGCTCAACGAGCTTCACGGCAAGCCCATGCCGGTAAAAGTGGAGCGGACCCAGTTCAATCAGAACGGCAACATATTCGGTTCCCCCTTTGAATTCAACCAGTATGGCCAGAGTGGCATTCCCGTGAGCAGCCTCTTCCCCCACATCGCGGAGAGCGTGGACGATTTGGCGGTTATCCGCTCCATGACGAGCAGCGTCAACGAACACGCCCAGGGAAATTACTTTTTTCACACCGGGGTACCCTTCATGGGCAGCCCGAGTGCGGGTGCCTGGGTGAATTATGGTCTGGGCACGGATGCGGACAATCTCCCCGGTTTCGTGGTCCTCCAAAGCGGCGACGCCACCGTTCCCCACGGCGGTGTGGGCCTCTTCAGCAACGGCTACCTGCCCGCCCAGCACCAGGGCTCCATACTCCAGGGCGACAAACTCGAAGCCGTTCACAATATTCGTGCCCTGGAGCTTCCCGGGAACCAGCGCGGGCGACTCGAATTGGCCCGCAGCCTAGATAGCACCTTCGTCAATCGCCTGGAAGGTAATCCCGATGTGGAAGCAGCCATCGCCAACTACGAGACAGCCTTCCGCATGCAGGCCGCCGTTCCCGAATTGTGCGATATCCGCCACGAGACGGACGCCACCAAAGAAATGTATGGCCTGAACCACAGCAACACCAACACGGCGGCCTATGGACGACAATGCCTCCTGGCGCGACGTCTGGTAGAGCGGGGTGTCCGATTTGTTGAACTTAGTTGCCTGGCGCAAAATGCCGGAGACGGCCAGAAAGCCAATCCCTGGGATCAGCACGGCGGCCTTGAGTCGGGTCACGGTAACATGGCGTTGCAGGTGGACCAGCCGATTGGTGGCCTCTTGAAAGACTTGAAAGCCCGGGGATTGCTCGACGAGACGCTGGTCATTTGGTCCGGCGAATTCGGGCGCACCCCCTTCTCGCAGGGCAGCAATGGACGCGACCACAATCCCTACGGTTTCTCCATCTGGATGGCCGGTGGCGGCATCAAGGGCGGCACGATTTACGGCGCTACCGACGAGTTTGGATACCATGCCGTGGAGAACACCTGCACGGTCTACGACCTCTGGGCGACCGTCCTTCACCTGATGGGCCTGGACCACGAGCGGCTGACCTACCGGCACGGTGGCCGCGATTTGAGCCTCACGGATGTCCATGGAAAAGTGCTTCGCGACGTAATCGTGTAGGCGCGCCACGCACCACATCCGCGGGGCATCGGACGACTATTTTCACGTTTTCGACTTGGGCCATTGCATTAGAAAACCTACTCCCCGACTTGGCTCCGGAGGAGCGGCAGTCAAAGGCTGGGGCGTCAGCCCCAGGAAACCGGGTCTCCTACGGTTGAATCCACGAAGCGGATGGCAAAATCGTCGGGTAAACTCCATGTACCATCCGCTTCGCGGATTCGAGATCTTTATATACGCCATTCCTGGGGCTGACGCCCCAGGCTACAAACTGCCATCCGCTACGCGGATTATGGACAGACTACCGAGGCACCACGAGAGCAGGGCCAGGGGTCCGAAATCGTACGCATCAACACCGGTTCTAATGCGATAATCCTCCAATTTCGCCGGATTCATTCACAGATTTGGCCGCTGATGTGCTATGCTCCCGCCGATCTTCGATTTCTGCGCGCGGCAGGCCCGAATGGGCCACCTTGCCCTACCTGGAGTACCCGAATCATGTTTTCTGCTTTGTCCAAATCCCTGCAAAGCAAACCGACCTCCCATCAATTGCTCGCCAACGTCTTCGCCGGTCTAACCGTAGGCGTCATCGCCCTCCCCTTGTCCATGGGCCTCGCCATAGCAAGTGGCGTTCCCCCGCAGCACGGACTCTACACCGCCGTTATCGCGGGTATCGTCATTGCCCTCACCGGTGGGTCCAAGGTGAATATCTCCGGGCCGACCGCGGCCTTCGTCGTTATTCTGCTGCCTATCGTTCAGCAATACGGTATGGGCGGACTCCTGTGCGCTGGTTTTATGGCGGGGTGTATTCTGGTCGGGATGGGCTTGCTGCGACTCGGGGCCTTGATACAGATTGTGCCCTATCCCGTAACGGTCGGATTTACCTCGGGCATTGGGGTCGTAATCGCCACGTTTCAGATCAAGGATTTTCTGGGGCTCGAAATCGCCGCGTCGGGAGAAAATTACGTCGAAAAGGTTTGGGACCTCTTTCGGGCAATGCCGACGCTCCGCTGGGAAGAAACGACGGTGGGTATTATTACCCTGGCCGTCATTCTGCTGTGGATGCGACTCAAGACTCGTTTTCCCTACCACCTGGCAGGGATTGTTGCCGGCACGTCGGCGGCGTGGCTTGCCGGGCACTTCATGACCGATTTTGACGTGGCCACCATCGGCTCCCGATTCCATTACACGCTGGGCGGTGTGGTGGGCAATGGTGTGCCGCCGATTCTGCCACGCTTTGTCATTCCGTGGATGCTCCCCGGGGCCGACGGCAATCCCATTGGCTTTTCCTTCGAGCTCCTGCGTAATCTGATTGGCCCGGCCTTTACCATCGCGATGCTTGCGGCCCTGGAGTCGCTCCTCTGTGCGGTGGTGGCCGATGGCATGTCGGGAAAACGACACAACCCCAACGACGAACTGATTGGCCAGGGTCTCGGCAACATGGTGGTCCCCTTTTTCGGCGGCATCCCTGCGACCGCTGCGATTGCGCGTACGGCGGCTAACGTCCGTGCCGGTGGTTCCTTGCCCCTCGCATCGGTGGTACATTCAATTTTTATCCTATTGGCCATTCTACTGTTGGCCCCCTTGCTCGCCTACGTTCCCATGGCCTCCATCGCCGCCCTGCTGATCGTGGTGGCCTGGAATATGAGTGAGGCCCACCATTTCGTGCGTATCCTGAAGGTCGCACCCGGTCGTGACATATTTACCCTGCTCAACTGCTTCGGACTGACCGTGCTTTTTGATATGCAGATTGCCATTGCCGTCGGCATGGGCCTCGCTGCGGTACTCTTCGTAAGGCGGAGCATAGAGCTTACGGGCGTGTCTATCGTGGAAGGGGCGGAGCATCATTTCCCTCGTGCGGCAACATTGCCGGACAGCGTCCTGGTATATGACATCGACGGCGCCATGTTTTTCGGATCTGCCCAGAAGGCCCTTCGGGCCCTGACCAGCGTACCCGGGGATGTGAAGGTGGTCATCCTAGAAATGTCGGACGTAAGTATGTTGGACATGACCGCTATGGTTGCTCTCGAGTCCATCCTTGACACCTTCAAGAAACGTCGGATACGGGTAGTAATTAACGACCTCGCACCGCCATTAATCCAAAAACTGGAACGCGTTGGCATTGAAGAAGAAGCCGGCGTCCTGCGATACACTCAATCGATGGACGCCGCCATCGACGACGCCCTTTGCACCGTGCCTGCGAGCGAATAACGGTTCGCCATCAGCCGCCGGACACCAATTGAAAGACCGTCAGACGATCGCCCTCACGGACGGGCAAGTCCATGCTTTCCAGCCAATCCGTGCTCTGGTCATTGTAGAGAAACATGAGGTGCTCACGCAGTTCACCTTTGTCCGAAAAGAGGTGCACCCGCAGCAACGGGTACGCAACGAGAAGTGCGTCAATGATACCGGAGAGGGTCTCCGCCTCAACCACCACGGTTCGTTCACCGCCGACGCAGGACGCCAGAATCCCGGGAAGGGTTACTTCTATGGGAACCTTCGCCACAACTACGCCCCCGCCTCGATGGTCATCACCGTGACCGCGAGTATTCTCGGCAAGGCGCAGGGCATCGTCTGCCACTGGTCGCCGCCATCCACGCTGTAAAAGACTTGCCCTCCGGAAGTTCCGAAATAGACCCCGGGCACGGAGCAGGTATCGGTGGCCATGGCATGACGCAACACGCCGGAATAGCAATTCTCTGGAAGTCCCTGACGCACCGGCTCCCAGGATGCGCCCTGGTTTCTGGTGCGAAACACGGTCGGCTTGCCGGCTTCGAAGATACGGTATTCATCGGCTTCCTGAGGAATGATGTAGAGCCGGTTGGGGTCGTGGGGATCCATTACCATGGGGAAGCCGAATTTCGACGTAAGTCCTGTTTCGATTCGCTCCCATTGCTCGCCGCCATCCAGGGTACGTAACACGCCCTGATGGTTCTGTTGGAATATATGGTCCGGGTTGCCTGGATCCTGAGCCAGCGAATGGACACAGGAGCCAATGCACTTGTGCTCTTTTCCTTCTATGATGATGGGCATACCTTCGTTTTTGGGCAGGAAAGACTTTCCGCCGTCGTCGGAGCGAAAAACGCCTGCCGCCGAAATACCCACCCAGATTCGATCCGCATTTCCCTTATCGAGGAGTATGGTGTGGAGACATAGCCCTCCTGCGCCCCCCATCCATTCTCCCCGCGTTTCGTGTTCTGATATGGATGGAATTCCCTCCCAGTTTGCACCGCGATCACGGGAAATGAAGAGTCCGGCATCGTCTGTGCCTGCGTAGAGCGTATCGGGCTCCTTGTCAGGGCCCGGCACAATTGTCCAGATATTTTTGAGGGTGGACGTGCTGTCTTTGCTGAACCTGGGGCTATTCTCCTGCTGTTTCCAGGTTGCTCCAAAGTCGGTCGAAACCTGAACCGTCGGTCCGTAGACAAAATGTCCAACGGCCGCATAGAGTGTCGGGGTTCCTCGGGTATCGAAGAGGATATTGTTCACTTTCCAGCCTTTGAGCACCGGGCCGGAAAGGGTCCACGTCGCACGATTGTCATCGGAGCGGAGCCCAGATTCATTTGTTAAGTGCAACAACCGGGTTCTTCTTCTCTTCGCCGTGGG
>CAXBPH010000215.1:0-11984 GCA_963977445.1 uncultured bacterium
CCATCTGGGGGTATTCCGGGCTGAGCGTCATGCGGGCCAGTAATTCGACCCACGGGTCGTATTCCGCTTTCCACACGCCATCGTAGTAGCTGTTGAGCTGGTATTTCTTGATGCCCGCTGCGGTCTTTTTCAGCTCCCGGGCATACCAGTCGTCCACGCTGCGATAAGGCACGCCTTTGGCCTGCCAGTCTTCAAGCCCGATGGGATTCACCAACACGAATTTATCGGTCTGCTCGGGAAACATGAGGGCGAAGCGCGCGGCGACCATACCACCCATGGAATGGCCCAGGATAGTCGCTTTCTCAACGCCGATAGCATCCAGGAGCGACTTGGTGTTGCTCGCCAAAGCAGGAAAGGAAAAGGGATAGTCGATAGGCTTGCTCGATTTTCCAAAACCGATCTGGTCGGGAATTACGACCCGAAAACCAGCGCTTGACAGGTCGGCCGCTGTTTGTCCCCAATAGGCACCACAGAAATTCTTTCCATGGAGCAACACGACCGTATTGCCATTGGCTTTTTCCGGCTGCACATCCATATAGGCCATCGAAAGGGTTTTGCCATTGGCGGCAATCTCGTGGCGATGGACTTCATAGGGATAGGGATAGCCTTCAAGGGCAATGCCGATGGGTTCCAAGGCCTGCGTGGGCTGAACCACGGCAAGTAGCGCCAGGGCCAGAACGGGAACGAATCGGGAAAGATGGTGGGTAAACATGGGAACTCCAGACAAGTTTGTTCTTCAGATACTATAGAACGTATTCGATTGAAGGGCCCGGCCATGTCAACGGCGGGTGCATTTATTCGGTTCATGGTCAAATAGTGTGGATTGCCATCTGGGAAAGGTGGCTTGGAGAAATTGGTCGTGCCGCGCAATCCCCAAAAGGCGCGTATCAACGAGTCCTGACGGGTTCGTGCGCAGGTCGTCGCACCGAACGCTCAACGGGCCTCCTTAACGACCATAATGGAGCGGGTCAGCGTAGCTTGGGCCTCCCGCCTGCCCCGAAGAAAACGCCCTGTCCCAGACACCCCCCAGATCACACCGCCATAACCAACGCACCTACGAATGGCACGCAGGATTACTCCGCCAGAAGCGAATAGTTATCGTAGGGCCCGGCTTCATAGCTGAGTAATTCACGGAAATTCGGTAGGGCAGGATTGGTCCGAATCATGCGCCATACCCCTTCGGCATTGCTCCAGGTCGTCCATACCTCGGCCGCGGGCGTCCTGGGAATTGAAATATCTATATCGGCAATCAAACCACTACTGTCGGTCAGCGCGACGGCGGAAAGGCGCAGGTAGAGCAATACATTGACCTGGCCGGTGCTTTCGAGGTTGCTGAAGTCCCACTGGCGAATCTGGCGATGCATTTTTACGGCGTGGTATCGCTCCAGCAGCCACTGGTAGGCCGTTCGCGCCACCTGAAATCCCAATCCGCCTGCATCCGCATAGTCCGTGGAATAGACCGACATGACCCCGTCGAGATTCTTCCGATTCAGGGCGTCTTCCCAGAGACCAACCTGCTCTACGATGGCTTCGGCGGCGGGACGTTGGGTCTCCGTCACGCCGGTATAGTCGGGCCACCAAGGCGGAATTATGGTGGAATCCGGTTGAGTATTTTTCACAGGCACGCTGGTCGCCTGGGCGAGCAGTGCGCTCAACTCCACCTCTTCCGCGATACGACTTTCCCCCACGCTATAGGTGCGGTATTCCCCAAAATCGACCATACCCGACAAGGGCTCCCGCTCATCGGTCACAGCGGTTACCCCATAGCTCACCGTCGTGTCGGGCGGAACGTTCTCATCGATATAGCTTCGGGTTTCCTGTTCCAGGCGGCCACTGAGGAGAGTGAATTCGACCTCGGTTCCAATGCGGCGATAGACCCGGTACTCCACATCGTTTTCCCGATAATCCCAAGACACCACGATATTGCTGCCATCACGGCGCGCTTCAAAATTACGAACGGGAGCAGCCACCTGCGCAATAGAAAAACTTTGGTGTGACAGACTGTTTTCCTGCGTATTCATAACGAAGACGTTGTGCCCCACCTCCGCCACGAAGGCCTCGCCCGAGGTCGACTTCGCACGAAAGGGCGCCAGGACCTCCGTCCAGCTCGCCCGCGTAGGCAGGCTACCCGCCCGCACAACGCGATCAAACTGTGTGAGCGCCTCGTCACGGGCATGGGCCGACAGGAAGGGTATCCAGTAGCAGTCCCCCCGGTTGGGAATGAGTTCGGCAATCTGACCGGGCCGCTCCAACCCGTAGGCCGCGTGCAGAAGATTACCTTCATCCAGTACGCCATCCACATCCTTCAAATTCAGGTGGAAGGTTTCCGGGTCGTTCGATTCGATAAGCTGCAGGGCAATACGGGCCCGGCGTAAGACCAGATCTTTGCGCCCGACGATCGCCTGAGGCACCAAGGCGCGCAGCAGGGGGAGAATGCCCTCCTCCCAATGGAAACTTGCGGGGCCATACCACAAGTCCGGACCATTCTCGAAAGAAAAGACCGTGGCCCCCGTCATCGCGCCGTTTAGTATCATGGCCCGGTAGAGGGTGTGGGGCGCGGAACTGGTCCCGCCTGAATCGCCAAACTGGCCTGGCGATATGTAGTTATTGTCCGAGTACCACCGCGCATCGGCGGCCATACCCCAATTACTCACCGCCCCCTCCAGCCAGAGTCCCATCACCGCCGATTGGTTGCTGAGAACGTGATCACCACGCACGAGGCACGCCGGAATCACGTAGTCTTTGCACTCCAGAAACTTTTCATAGAGGGGCAGGCAGGCCGTATTGCTCATCACGCGGACCCACTGGAGTTCATCCAAGGGGATATAGACAAATCGGCCATAGCTTGCGGCCGTATCAATGACCTCAATCAGCCATTCCACCAACAAGGGCGTCTGACCGTCGGGCATTCGGGGCGAATCGTAATAACGAAAATCGAGCCCCGTCACTTCTACCCCCCGGACCATGGTATGGGCGCGCAACAGGTCTTTCAACAATTCGGGGTCAAGCCGGTCCCGCTGGGGATTTTCCGCAATCCGTATGACCGTGGGAATCTGGGGCTCCTGGAGATCACGCAACACCGTATCGTAATTATTCTTGAGTTCCTCGCCTTTTCCTGGCACGGAAAACTTGAGAATCGCCTGGGACCGAATAGACTCCGGCAGATGCTCCAGGGCAACAAGAAGGTGCTGCTTTTGTCGCTCCAGATCGCCACGATAGGCCGGCAAATCCTGAAAGAGCATCAGGGGATGGGCCGGGCTGATTTCGACGGCCAACGGCGGATAGTCTACCGCGAACGTTGGTAAAACGAAGCAGAGCAGGGCAATCAACACCGCACCAACACGCTGGCCGAGGACAAAACGAGAGTTTTCTAAGGACATGGTTGAAATTGTATGATAGGCGGGTAGCACGGGACAACCTATAGTCTAAAACGATACATGACGTTGCAACCTCTTTAATCTCCTAATATTACGACAAGGTTCCCCCGCTTGCCGGAACCACGACCAGACCGTACAGGAAATCGTGCCGTGAAGTACCCCATTTCTGAACCATCCGAACAGGTCCATCGCTCCCGTGGCGGCCTCCGGGTTCGCCCCCGCTCGACTGGAAATTTCGTCCAGCACTGCAATGTGGTCTATGGAGAATCTCACGGCGTCGGCCTGGTCATGGACGTATTTCAACCGGTGAAGGCAAGTAACGGACGGGCTATCATCGACGTCGTTTCCGGGGCCTGGCATTCCGATCGGATCCGCCTGAACGAACACATCGGCCTGGGAGCCATCGACGCGTTTTGCGACGCTGGTTTTACCGTTTTTGCCGTCGCACCGGGTTCGGCGAGCCTCTTCACCGCCCTTCAGATGGCGGAACATGTCCACGCCGCCATACGCCATATTCGGGACAACCAGGCCCCGTGGCATATCGAAAGCCAGTCCCTGGGCCTCTGTGGCGTATCAGCCGGCGGCCACCTTGCAGCACTCGTTGGCCTCCAGCCCCAGGCACCCGATCCAGCATCCCGCTTGTCGTGGTTTCGCCAGGGAACCGATGTCGCTGCCGTTGGACTCTTCTTCCCCCCGACGGATTTGCTGGACTTCGGGGGCCGTCTCTTCGATTTTGGAAGACAAGGAGATCTCGCTATACCCCGATTGCTCTTTGCCGACGGGCTGGCTCCGCACACTCAGGATGACGTCATGGAAGCGGCGCGAGCCATTTCTCCCCTGCACCAGATTGTGGGGGGCCATCCTCCCTGCCTCATCGCCCACGCAACGGAGGATGCTGTGGTCCCCTACCGTCAATCCACCCGTTACATCGAAGCCTTGAACGCGGCCGGTGTCGATGCCACACTCTTGACCCACGAGGGACCAGGGCACCCATGGCGCACCGTGGCGGAAGCGTGCAACGCCATGGCCACCTGGTTTACCCGACAACTCACCGAAAACAGCTTATAAAACAACGATTCTAATCCTGCACCCGGTTTGTTTAGATGGCTTCGAGAAAGTGTGATACGATTCCGGCCATATTCCAAAAAGCAGTGTACACCGATTAATTCAATTTACGAATATATTCATCGTAGAAACGAACTCCGCGTCGGCCGAAAAAAATATGCATTTGATGCGCTACACTGGTATCTTGGTAAGCGCGAGTTCGACAACTGAAGTACGCAGCAAGCAACGCTGCTCGATGTATTTTCAACTCAACTGAAAGGAAGACCAATGAAGAAGGCTCTGATTCTCGGAATTTCATGCATGGCCCTGATGTTCACCGTGGCTGCCGACGCCAAGGAACGCATCGGCGATCCCTATTCCCTCAACGTCTGCCCCATTTCCGGTGAAAAACTGGGCAGCATGGGAGATACGCCTGTTTACGTCGGTGAAGACGGCAGAGAAGTAAAATTCTGCTGCGGAGGCTGCGAAAAGAAATATGTAGCCAACATGGACGCCATCAACGCTGAAATCGACAAAAAGATGATGGCCGACCAGGAAAGCCACTACCCCACAAACACCTGCATCAATTCCGGTGCCGAGCTGAAAGATGGAGGCGTCTCCTTCATCGTGGGCAATCGCCTCGTCAAGACGTGCTGCGCCAAATGTGAAGCCAAGGTAAAGGCCGACCCGGCCGCGTATATCGCCAAGCTGGACCAGCAAGTCATCGATGCCCAGAAGGCCGACTACAAAAGCGAAGTCTGCCCCATCTCCGGCAAGCCACTGGGCGAATCACCCATCGAAATGGTCGTAGCCAACCGTCTGGTAAAGCTTTGCTGCGAAGGATGTAAGAAAAAAGTTGGGGAAGACCCCCTTGCCGTGCTCGAAAAAGTAGACGCCGCTAAATAGACTATTGACTCAAAATTACGCGCATACAGGCCGGACACGTCATCGTGTCCGGCCTTTATTCTATTCCAAGCGCGACAATTCGCTCGATAGTGGGTAATTTACCGCAGGTTTCGAGGCTCCTGCATATGTTTGCGCAATATTCGGAGCTGTGGTACGATTAATCGTACTTCTTGGATGGCTGTTTCGAGCGATAATGGATTTTCGGAATAGGGCGAAGGGTTGGACTCAGAGGAAAATATCTTGGTCACTGATTCAAATTTGGGCAAACATATCTTAGTGGTGGACGATTTGCCTGAAAACGCCTTGGTTCTAAAGAGTTTTCTTTCACCCATGGGATATCACATCGCATCGGCTCAAAACGGCGAAACGGCCCTGGAGATGGTTGCCACCGATCCACCCGACGTTATTTTGCTCGACTTGATGATGCCCGGCATGGATGGTTTCGAGGTCTGCCGACGCCTGAAACAGGATTCCGCAACCCAACATATCCCCGTAATCATTGTCACCGGCATGTCTGACCGCGACTCGAATGTACGCGCTGTCGAGGCAGGTGCAGACGATTTTCTCATCAAACCCTTTGACCGAATTTTGCTCGAAGCCCGCATCAAGACGTCGGCGCGGGGCAAAGTCCTCCACGACCAGCTCATTAAGTATAAGCAGGAGCTCGAGGATAAGGTCGAGGAACGCACTGCGCAAGTTGTTTCAACCCAGCAAGTTACCGTCTTCAGCCTCGCCAAGCTGGCCGAATCCCGGGACAATGAGACCGGGGACCACCTGGAACGGATGCGCTCCTATGCACGGGAACTTTCCGAAGAATTTATGAGCCTTCCGAAGTACGAGGGAACCCTCGACGTTAGCTTTGTCAACGAAATGTACAAATCCACCCCGCTCCACGATATAGGAAAGGTGGGCATACCCGATCAGATTCTTCTCAAGCCCGGCAAGCTGACCAGGGAAGAATTCGAGATCATGAAGCGGCACAGCATGATCGGTGGCGACACGTTGAAGGCCGCTGACATCGAGGCGGGACGGGACTCCTTCCTGGCAATGGGCCGGGATATTGCCTACTACCATCATGAGAAATGGGACGGGTCGGGCTATCCCTTCGGTCTTGCGGGCGAAGATATTCCCTTGACAGCGCGCATCACGGCGCTGGCCGATGTGTATGACGCGCTCTCGAGCCGACGGCCCTACAAAGAACCCTTCAGTCACGAGAAATCAAAGGCAATTATCCTCGAAGGCAAGGGCAGTCACTTCGACCCCGACGTGGTTGACGCGTTTCTCGCCCGCGAAGAACGTTTCCTCGCGATTCGGGAAAGTTTTCAGGGCAACGGTGAGCTGGCACCTATCCAGTCCCTCGCAAAGGCCCTCGAATAAGCCATCATTCTTCGGTAGCCGTGCGTTGGCCCTGTGTCAATCCCTTCACGGCGGCGCGAAGGGCCACCGGGATTTCTTCAGACAGGCTATCGAGTTCCGCGAACTCATGGGTTTCAGCGAGCTGCCCCATCGTAATGGTTCCCGTCGGTGGCGTCAGCACCTGCCAAGCCTGTTCATTAGATTTGGCCTTCGTCGGCAACATGGTTACCCAGTAGGCCAGCCAGGGGCTTTCCCGGTCATTCACCCGCCCGGGGTTAAGCTGTCGAAATCGAATTCGCGCGTAAGTTTCCTCCCGACGGCTCCGCCAGGCACCCGGCTCCTCTTTTTCCAGAAAACTCATGATGGATTGTGCCGAAACCAGACCAAGGTAATGGGTCTGAAGGGTCGCAGACGTGGCAGCACCCGGCTTTAACAAGCCGGAGAGCACACCACCGACCACCGGTGCACGGGCCAGAAAGTCGCCACAATCGCGTATGCGCGCTTCGTTGAACTCCAGGAAGCGCCGCGCCATTTCAGATTCCATCGTGGCGGCATGGCGCCAGGTTGCCGCCAGTAACCAGGCCGAGCTTTCCGGGTTGGCCCGGTCCAGCACCTGGGCCGCTTCGCCATTGGTAAACACGGCGGCGGGCAGGGAGCCTGGAAGGCCGTCGGGCGAAAAATCCGAACGAAGCGTATTGATATGAAATTGCAAGGCCCCCTCAGCGGGCCCGTGGAAGCCGTAGTCGTCCAGGGCGGCAATGGCCCAACTGCTGTCAAAGATGGACGCATGGGCCAACGCAGGGTAGCTGAGCGGCGCCCGAACGATGGCACCCGAATCCTGGTCGACACACGCAAGGAGGGCCGCAAGGGACGGTGGCACGGGCGACGCAGTGGCCACATCGGCATCGGGCCGCGTGGAAGCGGGCCTGCCTTCGCCGTCGTCATCCATCGCGCGCCGGAGCTCCTGTAGCCCTTGACCAGAGGCGGCGACGGCTAAATAGACCGAAGCCCGCCGTGTTCCGACAGTTGCTTCATCAATTCGTGGCTGCAGCACCGCGAAACAATCGCCCACAAGACGTCTCTCTCGAAGGGAAGATGCCCCCGTAAGCGTTTCCGTGAGTTGCTCCCTGGAAGGTGCGAACCAGCCATCCTGTGCTCCCCCAGGGGAAAAGGTTCCCCAATAAACGCCATCACCGAAGACGGACCAGGCGATGGAAGGAGCGTGGCCGCGGGCGAGGCGATGGGCTTGCTCCCAATCTTTGTGGCCCGCCGCCCGGGGTCTGAATTGGACAAGCATCCCATCCGTATCATCGAAATACGCGGCGAAGCCCGGCCTCCCATGCTTGTTTACGACCGATTCAGGCACGCCTGGCACCAATCGGGTCGTGGGATTCAGCGCTTGATACCAGAAACACTGGGTATCCTTATCAAAACCCGCCCAATCGAGTTCCACCACAAGTACGTCGGCACCTTCAGCAACATAGAGCCGTTGTTCCGCCCAGCGCGCACCATCCTGCTCGTCAAATCGGGTGACGAGGGTGCCCTCTGGCTCCAGCCGCTGGGAAATGTCCCATCCCCCATCTGCGAATGAGTAGACGGTTGCCCCTTCGACAAAGAGCCAATGGGCCGAGGAATCCGGGCCGACCATATGGCTCCAGTATCCCAGTGTGGGCCATCGGAGTTGCACCAGATTTCCCGACGTGTCGATACCGGCCGTAAGACGGTGATTTCCCGCGAGGGCGTATATGGTGGGCGCTTCGTCGGGAATTGGTGAGGAGGGCACAACGGCAGCAAGGGCCATCCCAAGAGCCACCAGCCAGACCATCAGTTCACGTCCGGGGCCGCCAGTATTCGGGAATCAATTCATTTTCTGCCAATTGGAGGAGTACGTGCCGGCCCATTTCCGCCACCGGCTTCCATTGGGCACGCAAATAAAGCACCCCTTCCTGGGCTTCTTCCCCGGGCGTATCCAGCAGAAAGGGCACGAGGGAGGGCGACGTGGTCCAGGCGATCTCATTGCCCACCTGGGCAACCGACCAGGAACGCTCATGATGGGAGGAGGCAATTAACCAACCCTCACGATCATCCCAGCGATAGGGCCGGGCATTGCTCAGGGCCGCCACCGCATGGAGTGCTTCCTGCGTACAATCTTCCTGCACCCGCCCCATATAGACTTCGGTTTTTGCATTGGGATCTTTGGAAGCAACTGCTACCCAGGAAAGGGCACCCGAACAGCTTCCAAAATCGACGGGGGGCACCTGCGATGTCCACCAGGACGAAGCGAGGTCCGACCAGACATCGCGATACGTCGGTGGCAAGCCCTCATAGGCGAGCTTTCCCATGGTGTCCATGGCCATTTCCAGGTTTTGTGCGGAATTCCCGCTAAGAACGGCCATGGCATCGGGCCAATCCTGAGAATGGAGCACCGGGCCACCCTTAAGGGCGATCGAATTGAAGAAGGCCAACTCGAAAGGAAGCCCTTCCCGTGCATCTACACGCAACGCCCCTCCTTTGGCTCCCGACCAGGTGAGGTTCAGGGAATCCCCATCACCGGTCGTTGCGGGGACGACTTCACCGTGCTCCAAGGCGTCCGAGAGGCGCTCTGGCGAGGGCGAAACGACCAAAAAACCGTCGCGCCAGCCATAAGCGTAGTCCCCCCAAGTTCGGATATTCGGGCGGACTGGTGTGGCGACCAGCCCATGTAGCGCGCTGGCGACACGCATGGCGACCCCCGGGCGGAACGAAGCGCACCAGTCTGGTCCAATACCGGAGACCAGCGCGCGATTTCCGAGCCACCGCTGGACCCGCGCGGGGGTGGGTCGAATACCGGTCTGCTGCCGCACGGCCACCTCACCCTCATGCATAAAGGGCGGGGCCAGTTCTTCCAACGCGCGGTAGGCATCCAGCCCTTCCCAGGCCCGCCACAGTTCGGGCATATCCCCCACGACCAACTGCCATTCGCCCTGAGCGAGGGCAACGCCGGCCGCGTCGCTATGCATCAAGCTACGGTCGAGCCCGGTCCAGAGCAGGCACAGGAGGCCCAGGAGTATAAAAGGCCCCCACTGCCCTCCTCGGCGCCGCCACAACGCTTGCTGTCGTGGCGGGGCCGCGGCAGCTATATCCGTTTCAACAGTCATCGGGCCTATGCTTCCTCCCAGATGACATCCTTATCCCGCTCACGCCCTTCTTCGGCACGGGTCATTTCTCTTGCCAGTTCGTCTTTGAGCGCATTAAACTCTTCTTGCGTCGTGACACTGGCGATTCTGGCATCAAAATCGAGACGAATCGCCGCTGTTTTCGCGTCGTATTTGCTATCAATCTCCGCAATGGCCTTCTTGGCCTCGTCACTGAGACGTTTTGACGGCCCGGAAGTGGCTTCAAGCCGTTCCATGGCGAGTTCGTAGGCACTTTTCATTGGATTAACCTCTTTGGGTAGGTCGCCGCGTTCTATCAGACCGAAAATTCGTCTTCGAGGACCGTGCTGATAAAGCGTTCGACGGAAATGGGAAAATACTGGTTATTGGGCGAAATTATGATGCCGGTAGTGATGTCTTCCCGACGTTCGAGACTTTCCAGGCATTCCGTCAGCAATTCGTCTACGGGCCGATCGCTGTGGGAGATTTCGAGCATTTCGGATTTGCATTCCATGGGCTTATGGGGAAAACCCATAAAGCCGAAAATGCGACCGGATATCTCCGTATCTACGTTTTCGGCGCCAAATATCTCTTCGTAACTGGGTGATAAGTGGGATGGCCGAATAACAAAACGCGGTGATACCTGAACTTTTCCCACCACCTTGGAGGTCTCGTGGCCTTCACCGACGGCGGGTCCGAGGCAGATATAGGGGAGCTCATGATACCCTTTGATGATACCATAGGTCGGCTTGCGCACAATCACCGTGCTTCGGTAGAGTTGCCGCATTTCGTGGGCACCTAAACTCATGCTGCCATTTTCCATTTCTCCATGATGCCTGGAAATTGCCCCGAATTAGAAACACCACACCCCACAAACCGATAGCTTACCGAACCGGCTCGGGTAGCGCAACAACACCGCACTCTACAAGCTCCACCGTAGCCCCCTTGTCCACCACCCGATAAAGCACGGCAATGCGGTCACCTACGGCCAATTGGGACCAGTAGGGCGCCGGAACAAACCATGGTGCCTCCCGTTTCTCCCCGTTGACGAGCGCGACGGAGACTGTAATAGCACCGGCATCGGGGTGCGCCCCGGAGGGGACCCGGCCTACAATCTCCCCTTCCCCACGCTGTACCGGTCGGGAGAAATTGGCGGCGTCACTATTCAGCTTGTAGGCCAGTTGTCCCAGCAATCCGATCATGACTACGCCCATAAAAAGGATAAACATGCGCTGCCGATGGGACAATTGTCGTTGCGGTGGACCCTGTCGCATCCAGGGAGTCTGCCGCCGCGGTATGCCTTCGTCCGAGTCCGAATCTCGCGTGTATTTCGTTGCCATTGCTTCCCATTTCGCCGTTTCTGGCCACCATCAGACCCCATAGCGTTCCTATCGGGGTGCCCTCAGGATACCGCATTACGACGGTTATACCCACATCAATCGCTTGACTCCACCCGGTCTATTGTAGGACCATGCGAGCTTTGGACGACCCCGATAGCGGGCGCAACGCGCTGTGTGGGGCGCCGGCTGAATCATTCCGCACGGCAATCGCGCATTTTAAAGAGCTCTGGCACCTCATTTCTACCTGTAGCCAGGGAGGGTTTTGGGAATTATGAATATCTTCATTGCAGGTGGCGGACGGGTTGGGTATCACCTCGCGCGATTGCTCAGCACCGAACGGCAGGATGTAACCGTCATTGAGCAAGATGCCAACCAGATTGAGCAAATTGACTATGACCTCGATGTCAGCATTGCTCAGGGCGATGGTTCTTCCGTACTTCTTCTTCAATCCCTCAATGTGGGCGACGCCGAGCTCTTCGTCGCCAGTATGGGTAACGACGAGAAAAATCTCATCGCTGCCGCCACGGCCAAAGGTCTTGGGGCCAAGCGGGTGGTTGCCCGCGTCGACAACCCGATGTACATGGAATCCAATATCCTCTATGAAACCGTGCTTGGTGTCGATTATATCCTGAGCCCCGATTCTCTGGCCGCCCTGGAAATTGCCAACTATATCGAACATCCCAGTATCCTTTCTTCCCTGGAATTTGGGGGCGGACGGGCCCAGATGCGACAGGTCCAGGCCATCAAGTCGCCTATGCGGAACGGAAAAACCCTGAAAGACGTGATTCCACCACGAAGTGGCGTCTTGCTTGGGGTTATCGAGCGGG
>CAXBPH010000216.1:0-11888 GCA_963977445.1 uncultured bacterium
CAGGCGTCCGTGAAGATGTGACAGAAGCGGTGTTGAACCTGAAAAAATGCGACATCCGCCTGAATCGTGATGAGCCCCTTATTTTCAGCTTCAGCTACAGTGGCGAAGGCGAAATAACGACGGGCGAGATATTCAAGGATCAGGAACTGGTTGACGTGTTCAACGAGGACCATGTGATTCTTACGTCCACGTCGAAGACGACCAAGCTTGAGATGGAAATTAAGGTGACACGGGGTCGTGGTTATTTGACCGCCGAGCACTTTGAGCTGGAACATGCGCCCATCGATACGATCTATCTGGATGCGAATTTCTCACCGGTTAAGAAGGTGAACTTCCAGGTAGAAGACGCGCGTGTAGGTCAGACGACAGATTATGACCGCTTGTTGCTGGATATATGGACCAACGGTTCCATTACACCAGAGAACGCACTTGAGGAGGCCGCCAGCCTTCTCATCGGTCACCTGCGCATTTTTGTGAAGCAGGAGCAAGAAGGTGATGAGAGCGCAACGGAGTCTTCTACTGAAGATCCGGAATTGATGCGCACCTTGGCCCGCACGGTAGACGAGCTCGAGTTGAGTGTACGTGCGGCGAATTGCCTGAAGGCAGCGAATATCCGTACCATCGGAGATCTGGTGATGCGTGAAGAGAGCGAGATGCTTCAATTCCATAATTTCGGGAAAAAGTCGCTCGACGAAATTAAGGCCCTTCTTGAGTCGATGGGCATGTCCCTTGGAATGAAAGTCGGAGTGCCCGTGGCCGCTGTAGTTGCCGCTGAGCCCGAAACTGATACGAATGAGGATGAATAATCATGCGGCATCGCAAAGCAGGTAGACGCCTCGGTCGGAATATGTCCCACCGCAAGGCTACGATGCAGAGTCTGGCCGTCGCGTTGTTTCATCACAATGCGATTGAAACGGGACACCTGAAGGCCAAAGAGCTCCGTCGTTTCGCTGAACCAATTATTACCTTGTGCAAGGTCGACACGGTTGCAAACCGTCGTCGCGCTTTCGCCAAGTTACGTGATAAAGAGGCAGTGACTAAGTTATTTTCGACCATCGGACCGGCTTATTCGGAACGTCCCGGTGGCTACACCCGTATCCTTCGTTTGGGAAACCGTTTGGGCGACGCCGCCCCTATGGCCCGGATTGAGTTGGTAGAGATGGGTGAATATCAGGCAGAAGACTGATCACGGTCTTCTGAGCTGACTATCGGCTGATTAAACTCTCTAAGGGAGCAGCGCATCTGCGTTGCTCCCTTTTTCTGTCTCTCGGCCAGCTTGTTGTATCCGGTGGGTGGCTCGTATAGAATTGCGGGTATTGCCCGAAAATGTTTCGGCAGCATAGTTTTTTTCGTCAACAACACGTAGAAGGGGCTCCTAACCCATGGCCACAATACCCTTTGCACTCCAACTCTTTTCCGTACGCGACGTCCTCGCTGCCGATTGTCTCGCTACGCTCAAGCGCGTAAAAGAAATCGGTTACAGCCATGTGGAAGTGGCCGGGTTGGCAGACAAGTCAGTGGAAGCCTTCAAGGCCGATTTGGATGCCGCAGAATTGACGCCCGTTTCCACGCACGTGGCCTATGAGGACTGCAGGTCAGATTTGGCGGGTGCTATCGCCATGTGCCAGGTTCTGGGTGTGGAATGGGCCGTGATTCCCTGGCTGTCCCCCGAGACCAATGTGACGGCAGAGGACTGGGCCGCCCGCGGCGTGGAGATGGCCGCCTTCGGCCGAGCATTCTGGGAGGCGGGGATTACTCTTTGCTATCATAACCACAGCCACGAGTTTGTGGATCTGGACGGTAAGACTCCTTTCGATGCCATTTTCGAAGCCGCAGCACCCGAAGACCTGTCTGTTGAGCTGGATGTGGGCTGGTCCCACTATGGTGGCGCGGATACCCTGGCGCTCATGAAGCGGTATGCAGGGCGCATTCCTCTCTTACACATCAAAGATGTTAAGCAGCGCTATGAAGGGGAAGAGCCTATCCCCACCGAGCTGGGGAATGGCGCCACCAAGTTTGCACCCCTGTTTAAGGCGGCCGGTGAAATTGGCGTAAAATGGTATATCGTGGAACAAGATGAGTCCAAACGGGATCCATTGGAGAGCGCCCGTATGAATGCGGCCTATATGCGGGTCCATATTTTTTAAAGAGGCCAGTGAATCCCTGCATGGTGCCCTGTGCAGGGCGAAGTGACAGGCACTGGGGAAACACCAGACAATGTTCTTGAACAGCTTATCGAATGGCGTAACCGGGCACACGATGCAAATGCGTCGGGTGCCCGTGCGGTTCTGTTTTGCGGCGCTCGTCATGGCGGGGTTGCTCCTGTCGGGTTGTGAGCCCCACGTGGCCCTCCGCGGCGTTGTAACCGACACGAGTGGCCAGCCTCTTCCGGGTGTGTCCGTCAAAGTTGCCGGGACCGAGACCTTTGCCATTACCAATGGTACGGGAGCCTTCGGTAGAGGCTCTGGACGGCTCCCCGTGCTCCCCGGGACGTGGCAACTTCAATACATCAAGACGGGCTTTACGTCCGCGGAGCAAATCATCACCACGGCGAATGGGCGCAGTCAAGAGGTGCCGACCATTGCCTTGTGGCCCTTGCCCGCCGCCCGGGGTATCTATAACCACGGGGATGACAGCTTTCAGGGCTGGACCCGTATTGAGCCCGAACGCTACCTTCGCGAAGATCGCTCTCCGGTTGTGGGCACGCGACAGCGCCCATTGCTAATCGTCGACAATACCCTGGGGCGGATCATTGGTTACAAAGTCTCTCCCTACGACTGGCGCATGAGCCGACTGGAAGAGACACCTGTCCTACGGGATGTAGAGGCGACAGGTGAGGCCGCGAAAGCCCTGGATATGGTCTGGGCGGAGTCGGTAGGCGTTCCCGTGCACGCCGTGCCCCTTGACGAGCCGGAGCGTCTTCTCTGGGAGATTAAGCCCGGGCGTGCGGTGGGGCCAGGAATTTACGCGATCCACTGGGGGGCGTTGGACGGTGATCCATCGACGGAAGCGTCGGTCTATCTTATCGAGGTACGTGATCCTGCGGCAGTGGTAGAGGCGGAAGTGGAGACGGAGAAGAAGGAAGAGGCGGTGAAGGAGACGGTGACAGCGGCGGAGGCGGCGGAGGGAGAAGAGACCTGAGCCCGCTGATGGGTGATTGGTCCGCATCATTATTGCGTGCATACGCTAACGTGTAGTTTGGAGAGCAGGATGAAGAATCAATATGTGAATAACCTCCAGGAGGGGGATGGGATCAACGATATATTTATCGCTACCAGGAATGATCTGCGGACCAAGCAGGACGGCGGCAAATTCCTGGGCATGGTCTTCAAAGATCGTACCGGTGAAATCGGCGGTATCATGTGGAATGGCGCTGCTGAGGCGTCCCGCATGTTTCAGGTAGGCGATGTGGTGAGTGTGAAGGCCAAAGTAAATTCCTATCAGGGTCGGCTGCAACTGCAGGTAGAACGGGTTGTGCCCTTGCGTGACGGTGAATACGATGTGAACGATCTGGTGTTTACGCCGGAAGATGCCGAAGAAGACATCACTGGGGTGCGTACGATACTCGAGTCGATTGAGCATCCCTGGCTGAAACAATTGATAGATTCCTTTCTGCAGGATAGTGAGTTCATGTCGCGCTTTCTTGGCGCGGCAGCGGCGAAAAAGTGGCACCACGAATATCGGGGTGGCCTCGTTCGTCACGTACACGAAATGTGCTGCCTGGGCGAAACCATGTGTAAGCTCTATCCCAATATCGATAGAGACGTACTGATGACCGCCATATTCCTCCACGATATCGGCAAGTTGGATGAGATGACCCACGAACTCTGCGTTGACTATACGACGGTAGGCCGCCTGCTGGGACACGTTCATCTTGGGGCAGAAATCGTGTCGCAGAAGATTGCCCTTATCCCCGAGTTTCCTGAGAAGCTACGGCTCGAATTACTCCACTGCATCCTTTCTCACCACGGTGAACTTCAATACGGTTCGCCCGTAGTACCCAAATCATTGGAAGCCATCGTGCTCCACCATATTGACAATCTGGATGCCCAGACGGCTGCCTTCTCGCGGATTATTCGAAAGACAAGATTCAGGAGTGGTCTGAGTACATGCCCCTGATTGAACGCATGATTTGGAATAAGGAAGGGTAGTCGGTTGCCCAGTGCCGCCAGTTTCCTATGAAGCCTCGGGTTTGTATTTTTGCAGCGGAGACATTGCTCCACTGGTCGTCTTACTACGTGCGCGCATTTCGCCAGTGTTGCGATGTGCGTGTGGTGGGGCCGGCGATAGTACCAGAACAACATGACTACCCTGACTGGCCCGCCGTCGCCCATTACACGGTACCCAATGATATTCACACGACGTCCGACGACGCGGTAACGCGGCTGGAGCTGTTGCCCGAGGGTTGGGATCCCCACCTCGTGGTGATCATTCAGTCCGGCGACGTTGTGCTGCGCAGCATGGCCCGGGTAGGGTGTCCAACCGCATATCTATCCATCGACACCTGGCATGAGGCCCGGGAATTTCAGCACGGCCATCGTTACGATTTTGTATTTCTCGCCCAGAAGGCGTTGATTAAATACATGCGCCGTATGGGTTGCTGCCGGGTGTATTGTTTGCCGCTGGCCTGCGATCCCGAAAGGCATTTCGCCACACCGGACGAAGAGAATCACTACGACCTTGCCTTTGTGGGTCGTATCCACTATATAACCAATCGTCAGCGGGCCGAACGTCTGAATCTGCTGTTATCCCGCTACCGTCTGGGGGCCTACTTTGGTGTTGGCACCGACGAGATGGCCGTCGTCTATGGCCGCAGTACGCTGGTGTTTAATTCCAGTATTGCCTGTGATGTGAATATGCGCGTCTTTGAGGTGCTGTCCACCGGACGCCCTCTGGTGACAAATCGAGATGCCGCGGCAAATGGATTGCTCGAACTGTTCGAAGAAGGCGTCCATCTGATTTGCTACGATGACGATGATCTGTCGTCACAGGTGGATCGCTATCTTGCGGACCCCGAAGCGGCCCGGGCCATCGGCTTGGCGGGGCAGCAGGAAGTGCACGAGAAGCATACGTACGTGCATCGTGTGACGCAGATTTTTGATACCTTACGCGCCCACAATATTGATGTGGGAACGAAAAGCTATCCCCGGGTGCGGGCGGGGCAAGACATAAAAGACCTTATACCCTATGGTTCATTGCGGCTCCTGGATATAGGCTTGGGTTTGGGCGCGAGCCGGGTCGCTATGGCCCACCGTGGCGTTAACTATCTGGCCGGGGTTGCGCCCGACAGCGAGACTATGCGCCGGCGGGAAAAGTCCTACGATGAAATCTGGTGTGGGGACGCCATGCGACCACCAACGGGCGATTTTGACACCGTACTGTGGACCCTGGCGAGTCGCTTTGGCAGCCCGGTGGTTTCGACCCTGGCGTATTCGCGGGAGTGGCTGGTGGAAGGAGGGCGACTTCTTTTGTTCATGGATGACGCCGAGATTCAGGAAGTGCCTGGTGGGCCTGATATCGCCTCGCTTACAACCTGGTTTATGGAGCTCGGCTGTCAGCTGCTGACGTGGTACCTCCCGCAAGGGGGCAATCCACAACACCTGGTCATCGTCTCTCCCGTCACGACCCACGCGAATGCCTTGAATGTGGATCTTTACGGAGAGTTTCCCGTAAATGGTGTTGATCGCGAACCCTGGAAAGTGTCTAAAGCCGACCCAGAATCCGATTCACCAGATGCTGCAAATCCGTAGCCGAGACTCCATTTCCATCAACGTCGGCAGCGGGATCTTCCGAACGCCCGAGAATTACGTTGACCAGCAACTGCAGGTCCAGCGCATCGACGACGTTATCGTCATTAATATCGCCCGTTGAAAGTGGCAAATCCGCTCGTGGCTGGGTGTTCTCGGTGACGACAAGATTCGTCATGGTGTAGGGGATATAGCCTGGTGCCTCCGCGCGAATCGAATAGGTTCCCGGGAGAAGTAGTCGATGATAGTCGCCCTGATCCGCGTCACTGAAGGTGGGCTGGGGATTGTTGTCCACATAAATGGAAGCCAAAAGGGCCGCGTTGGTTTTCTTGTCCCGCACCCCGCCGCGTATGCCCTGATGAACCCGTGCAAGGTAGTCCAGCATGGCGTCGCGATTGTCGTCCCAAAAAGTGTTCAAGGTGTTTCCTGCGGGGTTCTTTATGTTGGACACCTCCAGCGTCATGTCAATGGTGCCGGTGTATCGGTAGTGCCAATCTCCCATCCCCCCGGAGACGCTGTACCACGCGGAGCCATTGGTGATGCCACCCGGGAAGGTGGGGCTGGCCAACATGGGGGGGTTTCGGTCGGCATAGCTCGAGGCGAGGGAAGCCAACAATGCGTCCTCCGTTGTTGGTGCCTCGACGCCCGATGGAATGCCTGGGATTTCGTCGTAGGGGTAGTTCGCCACGAGGGCGCCGCCATGATAGTTGGCGCTCAGATTGATGCTGTTTTCCACGCTCCAGTTCATCAGCGCGGCGACTTCAGGTTGTCGACCTGCCGTGTCGGGGGAGCCTTCGGAAGCGATGTTGCCACGGAAATGAAGGGGCCACTCCGGGAAGACGCGATTGAGGTCGGCATTGTTGGCATTCCACCGGATGCCCATTTCGTAGCCGTCGGGATTTAGGAGGGGGAGGATCCAGATTTCCGTCTCATTAATGCGCGCTGTTATTTCGTCGCTCTGGCCAAAATTTTCCAGGAGGTAGTCGATAAAATTGAGGCAGAGTACGGTCCCCACCGTCTCGTCACCGTGCATGGTGGAGAGATAGGCAAATTCCGGTTCGTCTTCGTCGGTGCCCGGCTGGTCCGTGATTTGAAGGGCCCAGATTTCCCTGCCCTGGACCGATTGACCGATGGAGATCAATCGACAGAGGGTGGGGTTGGCGTTGGCCACATTGGTCAGATAGGTGGTAAGTTCGGCGTAGGAGGGGTAGGCGCTTCGCTGCTTCTCCGGGATGGGTTGCATGGACTCCAGAGTGTACACAATGCCCGTAGCGAGAAAGGCATTCCAATGTTCCTGAAGAATATAGGCCCGCGTACCATTTCCATCAAAATGATCAATCACACCACCCGCTGCTTCGATGGCCTGCACGGTGCTTGTATCGATGGCCGATGTTCGGATGACATAGGTCGTATGGTCGGGTTCGGCGAATCCTGCGGTGGGAATCAGGGCCGCGCCACCCAGGATGGCAAGGCCCCATAGGCCCCGCCTGAAATGAGTACGGACTCTCGCATTTATTCGGATTGGTACCAGCATGGTTTCTGACGTTCCTCGGCTGCGTCTTTCTTATTGTACCTCATTTGCGACAATAGTAAAGGTGCATACGGAGGTGGCGCCGTTTTCGCTGGTGACGGTAAGAGACACGATATGTCGTCCGGCCGACTTGTAGGCATGAACCGTCCGAATGCCTTTTGACTTTTTGCCGTCGCCAAACTCCCACAAGACTTTTTTTACGGCAAATTGGGGATCATAGGGTGCGGAGAGTCCCACGGGAAAGGACTTAGACAGGGTAACCGGCAAGCGCCCCGGGGGAATCCGAACCAGGTCAAAGGCGTTAAAGCTTCGTTCTTCGCCTACCGTAACGTCGATATCATTTTCGATGTTGATGAATCCGACGGGCCCTTCCCCGACGAGGATGTCTCCCATGGCGGCCATCGTTTCGCCATACCGGGCGCTGTCGCAATAGGCCAGGACGACGGCATCGGCAATCGCGAGGTAGGGCAAGTGTCGGGGATAGCCCAGTAAGACGACCACGACCTGGATGCCCTTTTCTTTCAAGGCACGGACGAGCTTGACCTGGCCCTCGGGGCGGTCGGATTCGCTCAATACGCAAATGACCGTTCGGAGACCGCGGATGTGGCCCGTGATTCGCTCGATTTCAAAATCCTGAATTTCACCGATGTGGCGTGCCGTCGTGATGGCCTGTTGTGAAATGGGCTTCATATGCTTTGAGAGTCCGGCATAGAGGATATCCACGCCAATGGTCCCGGTTATCCCGACCGGCATGCTCTTGTTTTTTCGCAGAGGAAGAATGTTTCCTTTGTTCTGGACCACGGTGATTGATTTTTGTTCGATAGACTGTACCTGGCGTGCCAGTTGGCGTGAATGCTCCAGGGGCACGGAATCTTTGGAGTTGAGGGTTTCGATTTCCAGAATGCGATGGGCGAACTTGTAGGCCAACACGCGATTAAGTCGATCGTTAATAAGGGACTCTTCCAGTTTGCCTTCCTCGACGGCGGTGACAATCATGTCGACGGCGCGCATCTCGCGATTACCCGCACCATCCCAGAGAATCATATCGGCTCCTCCCTGCAGAGCGCGGATGGCGGCCTCGGCAGGGTCCAGGATACCCGCCACATCCTGGCTATCCATGGGGCCAGCGAGGATGATGCCCTTGTAGCCGAGTTGGTCCCGCAGCAGGTCCGTCATTACTGCCGACGAAATGCATGCAGGTGGGGAGTTTATATCGATGGTGGGTACGAGGGTGTTTCCAACGTGAATGATGGGGGCTTCATCGCGCACGGCCTGTTGGTAGGGTGCGAGATCCAGCGTGGGGAGAAGGTCGAGGGGAGTCATCAGGACGGCCGGCGATTTCGGGCGTCGGTTGGTGCCGCCGCCGGGAAAGCCGAGGGGGATGGCGATAATGCCGTGATTCTCAAAGACGCGACGGGTGATCTGGAAGGTGTCTCCGATGAAACGGGTGTCGCTTCCCAGGGTGTAGACCGAGCCGACGGCAGAATCGATGGTGGGTGCCAGTTCGAGGGAGGGTCCGAGGTGTAGATTGAAGCCCATGAGGTTGAGGTGCTGGGCAAGCAGTTCGGCCAGGGCATTGGTCGTTACGGGATCGTTGGCGGCGGCGAGGGAGAGGGGCGAGGGCAATTGAATAAACTCGCTGAGTTCCTGCCGTTCCGCCGTGGTAAGTCGATAGATATTGGTGCCGATCCAGAGGGGGATGCCCGAAATACGTTCCACGCCCCGAAGCTTGGTGACATACACCGCAGCGAACGAAGGTTTGAGAATCTTTCGGACGATAGCGCCCCCTGGCGTGTAGGATTGGAGGTAGGCCAGATCTTCTGCGGAAGGCTGATGGGTGCCTTCCATGGTGACCATCATTAACTGGGCCACGCGCTGTCGCAAGGGCATGCTCTCGGCGGCGGTGGCAGCGGAGTTGGCATCGGAGTTGGCATCGGAGTTGGCATCGGGGGGCGGGGCCGCTTCCCTGGTCACGGGGAATTCGGGACGGGGTTGGTCGATGATGCTGGGCGGGGGAGCGGTGCCCCCCTGGTTGGCAGCGAGACAGAGAATTCCGGCCAGAATGAGGTTCGTCATGGGAATGGTTCCTTTGTGAAGTATGGGGGATTCTAACAGATTAGGGGGAAACCATGAACCCACTTGGGGAAATTTGCACGGGCTCCGGGTTGAGGTCGGCAGGCCTGGTGTGCGCGCAATTGGTCGACATGCCATTTCCCGATTGCGATGGGGATTCCCCAGAGATGGTGCCGCATGGACAAGAATCGCTCCCAGCCGATAGAATACGGGGTACGGCCCGGTGCGCGGACCGCACCCGCCGTTTATTTTCTCAGCCACAAGTCAGGTGAATTCAGCAGTATGAGTTTCAAGAACGTAATTGCGCAATGGCCCGCCGAAAGGCTGCAGGGCCTCTATCGCTCGGCTACCTCGGGCGATGTAGAACGGGCGTTGAGCAAAGATGATCTCAGCATGGAAGATCTGGGTGCCCTTTTGTCGCCTGCGGCCCAGGCCTATCTCGAGCCCATGGCCCAGAAAGCCAATCGACTTACCCGCTGGCACTTTGGGCGCACGATTTCGCTCTATGCGCCCCTCTATATTTCCAACCTCTGTGCGGCGGATTGTGTCTACTGTGGATTCTCCGTGCGTTCGGGCAACAAGGAAAAGCGCATTACCCTGAAGCCAGACGACATTCGGCAGGAGTGCGCGGCCCTTGCGGCGCTGGGGTATGAAAATATACTTATTCTGACGGGAGAAGCACCTAAGGCGGTGACGGTGGCCTATATTGCCGAGGCCATCGAGATTGCCCGGGAATATTTTAATTCCGTATCCGTGGAAGTTTTTGCTGTGGACGAGTCCGAGTACCGGGCCTTTGTGGAGGCCGGCCTCGAAGGCGTGACGCTCTACATGGAGACCTACCACCGGCCCACCTACAGCCAGGTTCATCTCGAAGGCGGCAAGGCGGACTATGACTATCGCCTGGATGCAACGGAACGCGCGGGCGATGCCGGTGTTCGCAGTTTAAGTATCGGTGCATTGCTGGGGCTCTATCAGTGGCAGGAAGAATTGCTCTGGGTCGGACTCCACGCGCGCCACCTGCAGAAACAATGCTGGCAATCGTCGCTCTCGGTTTCTTTTCCCCGTTTGCTCCACACGCCCGAGCGTTTCCAGGTGCGTGATTTGGTGAGCGACAGCAATCTGGTGCAGGGGATGTTGGCGCTGCGGCTCTTCCTGCCCGAAGTAGGATTTAATCTCTCGACCCGTGAAGCGCCGTCGTTTCGCGATAAATTGATTCCATTGGGCGTTACCGCCATGAGTGCCGGTTCCAGCACACGCCCGGGCGGCTATGCGACCCGGGGCAAAGAGGTGCTGGAGCAATTCGAAATAGAAGACCAGCGACCGCCTTCGGAAGTGGTGCAGGTGATACGCGATGCAGGCTATGACCCGGTGTGGAAAGATTTCGACCGGGCATTTGACCGGGCCTAGTGGATTTCACGGGGGCAGGAATGGGCCGGGTTGGCCAGACTTGGCGACAGGGGGTGATGGGTGTACAATAGGAGACGTCTCTGTCTCACCACCACAAACTAATTTGTTGTGGTTGAACGCAGGAATTCAGCTTTTGGGAAACGATACCATGGGTGATCCAGCACAGTTGGTGAGTTGGCTTCGACTACTCGATGATGAGTCTTCGGTGGTCCAGGAGGCCCTTTCCAAAGAATTTTACGTATATGGCCCCGACTTGATGACCGATCTGGCCGCTTTGCGGAATGGGCCCGACGAAGCGGCGATTGCCGAGATTCAACGGCTCATTGATTGGGAGCGGAAGCGGGTGCTGCGTCAGGCGTGGCAGGCGTGGCTTGCCGATGATGACGAAGGGGCAGATTCGGCCCGTCTGGAGGCGGTGTTTTCGATGGTGGCGACGTTTCAGAATGGCCCGGAATATGGCGTGACGCTTAGCACGTTGCTGGACGGTTTGGCGGAAGAATTCCGTCTTCGGGGCGGCACGGTAGATGAAGAAACACTCGCCCGTTTCCTGTTTAAGGAAAAGGGCCTCGAGGGGGATCGGTCAAATTATTACCACCCCCAGAATAGTAATCTCGTCAATGTCATCGAGACCCGCCGTGGCCTACCAATCAGTCTGGCCTGTATTTATATGCTCGTGGGCCATCGTTTTGGCTTTGATATTGGTGGCTGTAATTGGCCCAATCATTTCTATGCCCGTACCCGGCAGCAGCATGTGCTGGTCCTGGTAGATTGCTTCAATGGCGGGCGCACGATGGACCGGGAGTCCTTCCTGAAGCTCCAGGGCCCATCACGGGAGGCGGCGGAGGCTATTGTGGACAAGGCGGCGTCGGTGGAGGCGATAGTGGGGCGGGTGCTGGGGAATCTGGCGCGGGCCTATCAAGAGGCCGCTCACGAAGAGGATTCTCAATTGATGCTGGAATTGCTGCAGGCCCTGGAAGGCCGCTCAGGTGCCCAGCGGGCCTGATGCGCTATCGCCTGGGTCGTGCATGAGCGAGTTCGGGGTCGGCAAATCGATTTGTGACAAAACTCTGGTACGGTTGACCGCGTACCGTGAGGGTTTCGGTGCCAACCACGCCCGCTTTTAGCAGGCG
>CAXBPH010000217.1:0-11879 GCA_963977445.1 uncultured bacterium
ACTAAAAGGGGTGCCACCTACACACGCGGACGGTTCCCGGCCAAGTTTGTGGGTGAAGGGGATGCAAGGCCCGAGAAACGTACCCCCATCGTCATGGGATTCTGCTATCATCGTCCAAAACGTAACCCCATAGGAAGTCCCCCATGACCACCACTATTCTCGCCCTTATTCTCACGGCCCTCGCACAGACGGCCCCGCCGACCCTCCCCGAGGCTTGGGATCCCATCCTTATCCCCGGCCAGTCCGATGTCGTCTTCACCATGTATAGCTGTCCCGGTGATCTGGAAGGTCTGAAGGAACTCGTGGACGTCATGCAGCGGGAAAAGCTGGGCAATGGCTTTGACCCCGGTCCGGCGGCCCATGCGAATTCGGCCGATATGTTCGCGTATCTCAGCACCCTCGGCTGGTCGCTGATTTCCTATCCAGGCTATCCGAATTTCCAGCTGGAAGAAAGCGAATGCGTCTTCACCGATGCGGACGAGGCCGTCTTTCAACACTTTGAAAAAAGCGGTTCTTTTTTCGCCGTCCAGCTCGGCGAATGGGGCTATTACTTCCACAACCTCTCGATGAACGAAACCTACTTGCGCGACCGCTACGGCGACGACCTGGACGCCGAAAAACACGGCCTCCGTCCGAATGACCTCGCGGGTTATTACACGAAGCCGGAAAATAAACGCGCGGCCTATGAACGGTTGCGCACCTACTTCCTCACCCGTCAGCGGATCATGCGCGGACATAATTTGAGCGTCACGGGTCATTCCCATTATGAGGCCTATGCCGCCGAATGGGGCGCGAAGCTCATTGGCCTGGAGGTGGGCGAAAACATTGCCTTTGCCCAATCCAAATTCGCCTTTGCCCGGGGCGCTTCACGACAGTGGGACATTCCGTGGACCGTCCAGGTGAGTCCCTGGATGCACGGTGCCGTTACGACAGCGGGGCCCTTGCGGTTGGAAGATGGCGGGGCAAGGGGACTCGACGCGGGCCATTCCCTCAGCTTTTACACGCGCATGTGGCTCCATGCCTGGTTTGCCGGGGCGGCCATGGTGACGCCCGAAAACAGCATTGCCATTTTCTTTGAGCCGGGCGAACCGAAGTGGCGTCTCACCTCCCATGCCGAGCGGGCGAAAGAAGTTTTCGCCTTTATGCGCAATCACGATCGCGGGGTGCCCTACACGCCGGTCGCTGTGGTGCTGGACCACTATGCGGGCTACAACGGCTTCATGGCCAAACCCTGGGGCATTCTGGAAAGCACGCCCGGGGATTTGGAAATCGAGGATTTGTTTGAAAGCCAGCTTTACCCCGATACCGATTTGTTTCACGCGCCGCCGGTGGAGCCGGGCAATACAGAAGCAGGCTACCTCCGCCCCACCCCCTATGGTGAGAGTTTTGATGTGGTGCTGAGCACGGCAACGGCAAAAACACTGTCGACTTATCCGGTGATTCTGCTGGCCGGTGATATGGAATTCGACCCCTTATTCGTAGCGAATCTCTTCGACGCCCTCCGCGCCGGCAGCACGCTGCTCCTGAATTCACGGCACGCCGAGGCCCTGGGCGCTGACTTCGCGCGACTTCAGGGAACGGGAAGCGTAGACGTGGTGGAGCATTGGGAAAATCCCGCTACCCAGCGGGGCGCGGCCATCCCGAATGCACGACTCTCCACATTGATGGAAGGATTGTTGCCAATCGCCGTGGAAGGGGACCCCATTCAGTACCAGATCAATCGGAATGACGTGGGTTGGGTGATCGAACTCGTCAACAACAATGGCGTTATCAAGACGCGGGACCAACCTGCCATCGTTGAACCGGAAAAAACCGCTACGGTCCGACTGGTGCCGCGCTTTGAAGCCACGGCAATGCGTCAATGGACGGCGGGCGACGCGATGCCCCTCAACGTGGATGACGCGATTGTCGTTCCTGCCGGGGAATCGGTGTTTGTGGAGTTCGTGGTAGACGCGCAGTGAAGCCTTGGGGTGTGGGACCTATGGGACGGGTGGGACCTGTGGGACTTGCATAGGTTCCATCATGAGCGGGCCAGCCCATTGCGCAGTTTCTCAACAGGGGGTTGGGCATTCCTGCCCGACACAGCGTGAAACGCGGGCATCAAAAAATACCGAGGTTACTTCCGATTAACTACGTGACCAAACTAAAAAAAAATTTGCTCGACATGATAGATTGCGCACTAAAACCAAATGCCGCTTCAGTCCCATCGTGGGATTTGTGTCGGGCAGGAATGCCCAACCCCCTGTCAGTCTCAGTCTATCAAGACCACGACATTCGAGAGCTCATCCACGCCGTCATCAAGACGCGGGACAAGCCTGCCATCGTCGAGCCGGAGAAGGCCATCACCGTGCGCCTCACGCCCCGATTCGCAACCAAGCACATGCAGCGATGAAACGCGGGCGAATCGACGTTGCTGAAAACCGATGAGGCGATTGGCGTTCCGGCAGGCGAAACGGTCTTTGTAGAGTTCGTGGTAGACGCGCCATGAATTGAGATTCTATCGGACTATGTCCCATGGAGCGGGAGGCAGAGAAACTCCTACGAATGGTATGCCGAATTCGCGTCTACTCGCTCGAAGAATTCCTCCAACGCCCCTCGATTTTGCGAGCTTATAAGGGCTCTGAACTCGCTGGCACGCTCTACAAAACCATGGCGAACATAGAATGCGTAGAGGTCGCGAATAGGCGTTGACGAAAAGGTTCCGAGCTGCTCAAGGGCGTCAAAATAGCGGTTAGCTTTTTTCGATTCAATCTCGGTATCTGAGAGCCCTTGCACGTAATCGAATAGTATATGCCATGCTTGAAAAGCTAATACTTCGCCACCCAGACGAAACTCCGACTTCGGCTTGTCTTCAATCACTTGCGCCAAGTCTTCTAGATACGGCGTTGGATTATCGGTCGCCAAAGCAAGCATAAAAGATGGCCAATAGTCCCCGTCACGCATATGAGCGGAGAGTATCTTTGCTACACCCGCGTCCCGAGGAGAAAAGGACAAAAGGCTCCGCGCTGCATGAAGTCGAACGAGAGTTTCTTCCTCATTCAACAGCGCATCCAGCAAATCCAACCGCGAATGGTCCTGGGAAATACCCACCGTGGTCGCTGCTGCCGCCCGGACTACCGGGGCAACGTCCGAAGCCAATTCGCGCAACTTCCTGAACCCTTCGGAATCCGGGTAGTCAGAGAGGAGGAGCGTGGCGGCGGCACGGACCTCCGGCTCATTGTCCGAAAGCCATCCCTCAATCTCCCTTTCGATCTCTGGTTTAGACACAAAACCGAGAGCCCGTATGGCCATTGCTCGACTCTCGTCATGGCCATCACCGTTTGCGACCTTTGCAAGTTCGCGCCAATACTTTTTCCCACCAGGATTCTGAATTGGCCTGTCTAATTTCGCAATACCGGGTATCTCGGAACTTGCGACGGTTATGAGCCAACGGTTGGTGCGGTCTTTCGTCAAGTACGGGTTGTGCTCCCCTACGAGCGTGATTGCTGCCTTCGCGACTTCAGGATTCTTGCTCGCCACTAAATTGAAAACGCTCGTCAACACTTCCCCACGATCAAAATCGGTCGTTCCGAGCGGTTGTAGTCGGCCCATACTCATTTCATCGAGCTGATTGATCGCATATACAGCATTGCCGGGATCGGTGCTCCCGAGCAAGGTATTCAATTCCGACCAAATTGCCTCTCTTGGGGTGGGTAGTGAAGAAGGCAGGCTGTCTGAACAAAGGATCACATCATGGTCCACTTTCACAATGTCGTAGGATCTAAGTTGCTGAAAGACGCCTTCCGTATTGGTTTTTTTCCCAAGGACGATGTAGGTTCGGTCTTTCGAGAAATTATAGGAATGCATCTGGTCGAAAAGTAGAGAACCGGATGGAAGTTGGACGTAGTGGCGAAAGGACAGCTCGCTGTCCGCCGACGCGCCCTTGATGAACGAGACAACCCTGAATTGGGTTTCCCGCACGTCAAACTGCGATTTTCCTTCAAACAGCGTAGCTTCGACGGCGGTTGAAGAGACCACCGTCCCTTTGAATATGATATCCGCATCTTCAATAAGCTTGTCGAGACTCGCCGCCCCCCCACCGGGAGATCCCCAGGCAGAAAACATCGTCGCCAGAAAAAATAACGCCATTCCGAAACGCTGCAAGAATCCACATTTTACTTCGTTATATCCCACATTCATAACAAAGCTCCCTGAAAGAAACTACTTGAAAATCGCTTGTAAGGTCGTACTTTCAACGTGCCCGCTAGTATCTATCAAAGCAAGGAAGACATCTCGTTGGCTTGGTCACGCCATCTTCTATCGCGCGCACTACCCAATAGGAAGTTGGGCATTCCTGCCCGACACAGCGTGAAACGCGGGTATCAAAAAATACCGAGGTCACTTCCGATTAACTACGTGGCCAAACTAAAAAACTTTTTGCTCGACATGATAGCTTGCGCACGAAAACCAAATGCCGCTTCAGTCCCATCGTGGGATTTGTGTCGGGCAGGAATGCCCAACCTCCTGTCGCCCTCAGTCTATCAAGACCACGGCATTCGCGAGTTCATCCACGTCGTCTTCTGCGCGGGGCAGAGGTACCGAGAGCGTATTACCAAGACTTGCGATAGTGGCTGCCAGGCCTTCGGCGGGTTTGTTGCCCAGGGTCTTGGTAAGTTCATCGCAGAGGCGGCGGACTTCGCCGTCGGGCAAGACCTTTGTCACCGCATCGTCGGCGAGCACACAGACCAGCCGCTCGTAGATTGATACATAAATCAGCACGCCTGTCGCGCCTTCGGTGTGGTGGATGCGTTGGTCGAAGAAGGCCTCGCGGGCCCGTCGTTCTACCTCTTCCATCATCTCCTTTTTGGGGGTGACGAGACGGCGCAGCCCTCCCACTTTGGACGCGACAACGGCACCCAAGAGGAAGCCGATGAGGAGCGCAGCAATCCAGCCGAGGTGGTTGAGTGGCAGGGAAGCACCCCAGTCACCGGTATCAATGGGCACCACGGGCCAGAGAAACCACAGGGTCACCATGAACACGCTGCCCACCCACAGACCGACCATATCTTCGGCCCGGTCGTAACGCCCGGAGGCGGTCGCCACGACGGGGACGATCTCGACGGAGGTCTTGCCTTCTGCTGCCACTACGGCGGCCTCGATAGTCGCCAACTCTTCTTTGGTCAAAAACTCACTTGCTTGTCGCATGAGGCGCTCCTTCTACCATGAACCCGTTGCACCACCGCCGCCACCGCCGAAGCTGCCACCGCCACTACCGCTGTTCCGGAGGGCGTTGATAAGAATCATACCCAGGATGCCAAAGATGGCGGCCCAGAATAGCCACGCCCAACCGCTGGCACCCCGACGAATCAAGGAAAAGATGGTAAAAACTCCGAGGGCCACGACGCCAATAGCCACCGGCCAAAACCACGGCGGACGCACAGGCTGGGGCATCTCCAGACCACGGGACATTTTGTCGAGGGCTGTTACGCCGGCCACAATACCTTCGGAAAACTTGCCCTGCTTGAAGTTGGCGACAATTTGGCCATCCATGATGTCCTGACAGATGGTGTCGAACTCACCGGCCCAATCTGCGCCCAACTCGATGCGCGCCTTGCGATCGTCCTTGGAAACCACCAGGAGTATGCCCCGGTTCCAGGGCTGACCATCTATCTCTTCGTAGCCAATGCCCCACTGGTCAAAAAGCACGCGGGCAAAGGTCTCGATACGCCAATTGCTGCCCCCATATTGACCCATCGAGTCAATAGTAACCACAATAATGGGAATGGCGAGGTCAGTTAGAAGTTGGTCGCCGATTTCCCGAATGGCCACCACATCGTCGGGCTGCACCATCCGCGCGAGATCCTGCACGAAGGCGCGCTCGCCTGGCGGTTCAATGTTGATGTTTTGGGCAGGCACCATAGTGGGGGTGAGGAAAGCCAACGCCGCAAGCAATAGGGCCGTTGTACTTCGTGCAAAAAACATAAAAATAGTCTCCCTTCTAATTAACCCCAGTCTACCCCGTGACCGTGCTGATTGCGAATAACGACGGTCCATAGTAACGTACCATGGAGGCACCGGTTTTATTCGTGTGGAAATCTTAGCCTATTCTCATGGCACCCAACGTGCCCGTCCCGACCAGAGCACGATGGCCCCCATCCACACGACCATGAAGTCGCCCGCCAGGGCCTTCACCATAGGGAACCATGATTTAACGCCCGGGTTCTGGCACCCCCCGTTGGGAATTTCTCCCTCTCCCTCTCCCTCTCCCTCGCCCTCTCCCTCTCCTTCACCTTCACCTTCGCCTTCACCTTCGCCTTCACCTTCTCCTTCACCGCCATTCAGTTCGATGATTAGCCGTGGGCGATTGGCCTCGGCTTCGGAGGAGGCAAACTTTTTGGTCCGTTGGGGACTCCCCTCTTCGGTCGCGAGGAGGGCCCAGCCAAAGTTTTGTTCCGGGTCAGTGCGCCATGCCTCCACATCCGCGATCAGTCCCGCGCTTTCCCACACGACGGTGGAGCCTTGTTGCCCGGCCGCACCGACGGCGCTCGGTGATTCCATATAATCCCCACCGGGTGAGGTCCATGAAGTCATGCTGAAAAAGGATTCGTTCCACGTGGCATCGCCGGAGTTTGCCGTGGTACCCACACCACCGGGGTCTCCGGGTACTGCCGCCTCGCCTTCACCCCACGCCGCCGTGACGGTATGAAGTCCATAATCCACATCTCCAAAATTACCGCCGGACCGAACCACCGACATTTCCAGTCGCACACGGGTCACTACGGCATCGGATGGAATGGTGGAAAGGTCCACCTTGATGAGTCCCCGACGCAGAAAGCCCGTGCGGATGGTCCCGGCAAAAACTCCGTCGATGCCCCCACCCGCATTGTTCACGAGATCTTCGAAAAGGGTGGTGTCTCGGAATCCGCTGTACCCCTCCAGGCCTTGCTCGAAAACGAGGGTCTCGGCCGTAGCGTGGAAGGATGCGATAGTAGCAATGAATAGGATTAAAATAGACTTCAATGACATAGTTGGGGGCTTTCTAATGGATGCAGCGGCCACCTAGGGGTTATACCACAGAATAGGGGATGTTCCGCAGAGCTGCCCTCAGGGGGACGGCCCCGACTGTCTTTTTGCCCCGCCCCAACGCAAATACTTCCATTCCGCCAAGACGGCATCTGAAGGAAAAAAGTGGCCATGTCGGTGCAGTCCCCAGGGGACTGCACCGACGCTACGTCTACGAACAATAAATAACAACGTCGTGGCCAGACAGTTGTCGGGGCTAATGGAAACGCACGAGATAGTCGGGGCCGTCCCCCTGAGGGCAGGTCTGCGGATCGGGGGACGATCCGACTGTCTTTACGTCTTCGACGTAATGCAGGCGGGCCGCCCACCAAAGGCGCGTCCGAGACCTGCGCTCCCAATTGTCTTAGACTGACGCTGAAAAACCTCGACCATGCCGCCTGCCAGGGTCTTATGGTTGGCGCTTTTCTATCTCCACTTTTTCAAAGTTGCGCCAGGTTATCCCGGGCATCCTTGAGGGCGGGGGCCAGCTTGAGTGCCCGCTCGAAGGAGTCCCGTGCACGATTCCGCTCGCCCATGGTGTGGAGCAACACCCCCAAATCATTGTGGATAAGTCCATCTTCAGCGTCCAACGCGAGGGCCTGCACCAGGAGCTTCAGGGCCTCTTCCCGGTTCCCGTCGAGGAAGGCATCCTCCCCGGCACTACGAAGTTCATGGGCCTGGAGACGCTTCCGGGCTTCTTCCAGATTGGGCGCCTTTCGGGTAAGGGCACGAATCAGCTCCTGGGCATCATCGCATGCGCCCTGGTAGTCACGGACCCGTGCGAGGCACAACGTTGCGAGAGGCGCGACGGATTGTGCCGCAATGACGCTGCCCAGACGTTCCTCGGCTTCGGTCCAATCGCCCCGGTAGGCCGCAATGACCCCAAGCACAATCTGGGCATGGGCCGGGCCCTGGCCATCACGCTCGAGGGTCAGCAAGACATCCCGGGCCGCTTCGATTTCATCGCGTTCCAGAAGTATGGTCGAGAGGACGGTGCTGAGCTCGACATTACCGGGGGCCAGGGCGAGGGCCGCGCGACAGGCCTCTTCCGCTTCCCTGGTCTCACCGCAGGCCATGGCCTGTTCTGCGAGGTCGTGGAGACATTTTAAATCGTCTGGATGGGCAGCCCGTTTCTTTCGGGCCAGTTTCAGATAGAGTTGGGCCTTACGGGACCGCTGTTCCGGTTCACACTCGTAACCGTAGTGGTGAATCGCAATGGATGACGTGGCGATTTTCCCCTTACGCGCCAAGACACTCGCGGTGATGTTTTCGTGGACGGCCTCCCGGTATGCAAAGCCCCGATCACGACGAAAGAGGCGGAGGAGCCCCACGGGCAGGCAGCCGGCAAATCCACGGGTCATGGGGTGTGCCGGGTCAACCGGGGTCCAGCGCCAGGCGTGGATGTCGTTGCAGTAATTCAGGAGGGTGAGCTCGACAGCCTCCGCCTCGGTCTCGTTGTCGACTATCTGGCGAATGGCCGATGCATTTTCATCATCCAGCGCTTCGTCGGCATCCAGATGAAGTAGCCAATCACCGGTAGCGGCCCGAATCGTCTCGTTGCGGGCAGCGGAGAAGTCATCGGTCCAGGGTACGTCAATGACCCGGGCTCCGAATTGTTGGGCAATCGCCACCGTGTCGTCGTCGGAGCCCGTATCGCCAATGACAATTTCATCGGCGATTGCGGCCACACTCTGGAGGCATTCGGCCAGACAGGTTGCCTCGTTTTTTACGATCATGATTACGCTGAGAGTGGGCATGGGCGTGATCTCCTACCCGAGGGCAGGCTCGGCGTCTTCACTATTGAGGGAAACGAATATCTGGTTGGCGACCCGTTGACCGAGCGCGTGGGTCTGGACACCGCCCCCGAAGACAACCTCCACGTGAATAGGTCCATCGAAGGGCGCTTTCGCGGTGACCTTGAGCTCGGCCTTGGGAATAATACCCAAGCTGGCCACGTAGCGGAGCACTTCGGGGTCATCATCACACACCCGACGTACTACACCATCCTGTCCGGGATTCAATTGAACGAGATTCAGCAAGGTCTTTCCGACCGGCATGTCTCCCGTTTTCGATGGTATAGGATCGCCGTGGGGGTCAAATTCGGGATGGCCCAAGACTTCGGCCATGCGGTCGGCCAGCGTTTCAGACACAACATGCTCCAGCCGCTCGGCCTCCTGGTCCACCTGATCCCAGCTCATGCCAAGGGCTTCCTGCAGAAAGAGCTCCACGAGTCGATGGTGACGAATCACTTCGAGGGCGATTTTTTCGCCATTGGGGGTCAGCTGCACGCCGTGATGGCGGCGATATTCGACCAGTCGGGGCTTCATATCGGCCAGCTTCTTAAGCATCTGCGTCACCGAGGCCGGTGCCACACCCAACCGCTGTGCAATGGCGGAGGTACTTACCGGGTTCACACCATCTTTAATGGTATAGATCGCCTTCAGATAGTCTTCAACGGCTTCGGAGAGCATAGGATCCTTTCGCGCCCGAAATTAGGCGCACCTCATACGACGCCGCGTGTCGTACCGCTTCTACCCGTCGCGGTCCTAATCCAATCGGCACCCAAGCAATTAGGCACAGACTAAACGTACACCATTCTACCGACCGCTTCAAGTAGAAAAACAAAAAAAAACACGCCCCAACAGGGCGTGTATATCATTCGCTTCAGCGCGTGTTACCGGGAATCTACCCCAGATATTTCAAAATCTTGTCCGCGACTTGACTTACGACGGCGGGATCCTTGTAGGAACCCTGCTCGATGCGCTGCCGCGCGGCCTCAACGCGGTCTGCTCGGATGTCGCTTTGCGTATTGGACGCTTGGACCAGGCGAGCAACTTCAACCGCAGCCTGGGCCTCGGAACTGATGCTTACATTGTCTTCTGCTGATGAACTGCCAGTTGTACTGGAAACGTCACGGGTTTCTTGGTCGCGATCGTTGCGTACCTTGGCCGGTCCACCAGACTTGGGCTCTGGAACGCCTCCAAGTCCTTGAATACCAACCATTTTACACGCTCCTCAGGCTAAGCCTGTGTTTTACTACCTTTAACTCTCTACTGTATTTATCGGCAATAATACCCGAGACTTTAGCGGAAAACCAAAAAAAATGTTTTTATTCGCTCCTGGGACCTGAAATGTCGTCCAAATCACCCAGATTTCCGGTCCAGGAGGCCTGAAACAGCGCCGAAACCTGCTCCAGGGAGAACTGACCGAGCTGATTCTTGAATCGATAGGGTTCGCCTATAATATCGGTCGCCATGGCCGCCAGGGCATTTTCCGGCACGCCATGGTCGCCCGCGCCCGGCTTGAAGCCAATTTCGTCGTAGAATTGATAAAGAACCTTGGCAACGCGCCGTGGAGCCTCCGCCACCACGCCACCAGCACGGCAGCCGAGGGCCTGGGCGAGCAAATCGGTCTTTTCCGGCACCAGGTGGGCATTCCACCAGAACAGGGGCGGCAATAACAGGGCATTGGCCACGCCGTGGGCTACCCCGCACTGGAGGGTGTAGTAGTAGCCCATGCCATGGACCAGGGTCGTGCCACTTTGGGCAATAACCATCCCCGATAGCATGGCGGCGTAGAGCAATCCTTCTCGGGCCACGAGATCATCGGGCCTCTTGAGGGCCTGGGGCAGATATTTTCGGACGGCCCGACAACATTCCAGGGCCAAAAGATTGCCTGTGGGGGTGGCTTTGCGGGAAACCATCCCTTCCATGGCCTGGCTGAGGGCATCCAGGGCCGTGGCGCAGGTGACTTCCGGGGGCATACTGACGGTCAGTGCGGGATCGAGCAGGGCCATCCGGGGGAAAAGATCGGGAGAACGGAGGGTTACCTTCTTATTCTCTATCTCATCCACGAGGACCGCATAGGGGGTCACTTCACTGCCCGTACCTGCAGTCGTGGGTATTGCAATAACAGGCAGGGGCATATTCGGAGGGAGCTGGTCCACAAAGTCGCGGCACCGACCTTCGTTGGGAATACAGAGGGCGAGGGCTTTGGCCACATCCATTACACTGCCGCCACCGAGGGCAATGAGCAGGTCGACCTGTTCATCGCGACAGGGTGCGACATAAGACTCGGCGTCGGAAAAAGTTGGGTTCTCGGGGACGCCTTCCAGAATAAGGGCGTTGGGTAAATAGGTCAACACCGCATCCAGATGGCCGTGTTTCCGGGCGGCCTGTTTGCCACAGAGGATAGCGGGGCGTTTAGCAAAGCGGCTGGACTCCTCCAGGGCCGCCAGAACACCCCGACCACAACGCACGTCGGTGGGCATGAAGAACCGGTGAACTTCGGGGGCTATATTCATTTTCAAGCCGATTCGCCTTTGGCGGTGGCCCGCAGGGTGTGGTCCCCCTGCATTTCTTCAATGGCTTCTTCCGGGTCATCGGCATTGAAGGCGATTATATTGCGGAGATGTTGGACGCTGTCGATATCGAGGGCCTTAATATGGACCCCCACGCCGGTGGGCTCCACACGAACAACTTCGCCCCGACCAAGGACTTCAACGTCGTCGATTCCCCCATGGAGGACAATTCGAAAATCCAGTGGCGCACCCATGGGGAGGCTGGACTCGCAGGTGACGAATATTCCCTGGACCGCTACGTCACGCAGGGTCCCCACCACATCGGTCTCTTTTTTTCGGGAAAGGGTCACATCAAATCGCACGTTTACGCGCCGAAATTTACGTTTGTCTTCCACGAATGCTCCTCAATGTTACCCGTTATCCTGCCTTAACGTATGGTACGCCATGGCGGTGAAATCTGCAACCGCGATGGCCGCAGGCGGGGCTGTTGGTTTAAGGTTCGGATTACGAATAAAGCCTACCAACCTGTATTTAGCGC
>CAXBPH010000218.1:0-11863 GCA_963977445.1 uncultured bacterium
GAAAATGAGGGCTTTAAGATCACGAAGGTCCAAGCGGCCTCTGCCTGAAACGGGTAATCAGTCCGTAAATAGCTCTAGAATCTCCGGTTCGCGGGGCGGTATAAAGATGGGGTAGAGGTCCACCAGAACCTCTACGTCTATTGCCGCGTACTGTATTTGATCGGGGGCAAGGGGGCGAAGTGTCCAATCGGAAGTCTGATTGGTCTTGTCCAGGTATATCCCCAATTCCCGTTCGCAGACATCTCCCAGTTTGTGACTCAGGCCCACACTCTTCTTATGCTTTCTCCGCGACCAATGTAGCGTATCGAATACATTGTGAATCTTGATACCATGTTTGCCGAGCATCTGCTCTTCAAAGAAGGCATTGTGAATGACCTTTTCAATCTGGTCATTCTCCATGATGGCCTTTACGGGCGCGAGATCGTCCATGGCCAGGGCGTCAATAATCCACGAGAAACCCTTTATCCCCAGCTGAATCGTGCAAAGCTTCCGAGGCTCTTCCAAGGTGGTTTCCACGTCAAGGGCAACCATGGGTTCGCTGGCAATCTTGCTGCAAACCCGGGCCATTTCTTCGTAGGTGTCAATCCATGTGATGGGAAACCGGGGCTCATAGATACCCGCCCGTCGAATGGCCACCACAAGGGCGTTGTCTTCCGAATCCACTTCGAGAAGTCGGACCTCGCGCACATCACAGTTTGACGCCAGCGATGCGAAATAGGATCGGGCCCCCTCGGGACCCTGTGAGGGGTCGTCGACGCACTTATTCCAATGTCTGCTCGCGATAAGCAAGGTGCCGCCGGGGCGCACGTTGTTGAAGGCCTTTTCAAAGGCCTGTCTACGTCCATCGTCGGTCTTGAGGCGGGTCATGAGGTATATCATCAATACCATGTCGAACTGTTGTTCGGGCCACTCGCTAAACCCGTAGGGGACATGGGGGTCGTAACCGGTCGCGTTGAATTTGCGGCGTTTCAGCCAATTCAGGTCGATTCCACGTCCGCACCCGAAACAAAGTATCTCCTGCTTCGGGTGGAGATGAAGGGTTTCAACGAGGCGTTGGAGTATGGGGGCCGCTTCGGTGCGGTTACGCACGCGGCGCTGTGGTTCGTTATCGGGGGATAGGGTGTTGCTCATGCTATACGATAGGGCTTGTCAGGTTCAGGGGACGGCAATCAACGTACGGAAATCTGGTAGCGAAGCTTACGAAAGGCCTGGCCTTCCTGAGATTTCGGATCTTTTCCATGGCATAGAATTTCATAGGTTCCACTCTTATCGAAGGCATGGGAAAATTCTGGAAGCCTTCCAACGATGGTCCCATTTATCGACCATTCGATGGTATTAAATGCGCCAAAATTCTCAGAGGTACTAAAGCGTACCGCGGTGTTTACGGTCGTTTCAACAGGCACCGGCGCTTCATCTGCCACAGTATACGTGCCATTCCACGCTGCCTTCAATTGGTCACCTGAAAATTCCTCTAAACTGAGGGAAAAGGTGCCTGCCTTTTCGGCGACCAGCGCCAGGGTGGCTTTGCCGATACCTTCTTGGACAATTTTGCCGTCCCGTTTCCATACGAATCGACGTCCTGCCTGCGTCTGCAGGGGAATCTGTATATATTGGCCTGTCGTGAAGTTGCTGGAAAAGTCTATCTCGATGCGCTCGATCACGTTGGAACCGGTGGTAATCGTCGGGTTGGGCGGTGTCGCACCCATCTGGAAGGACAAACGGAGTTCTATGGTCTCTGCCTGCCCCACAATCTGGAGAACATAGTCTCCCGGTTGGATCTTGTCGGCCACCGGGGAAATTCGCACGGTACCGGCGGGGGCGGAGAGCCCCTCAATGATAAACATGGGGGCGACCGTCCCGTGATCGACAAAGCGATAGCCTTTGACTACGTCGGAAGTGGCGGGCTTGCCGTTACGCTTGACCGCAACCGTGGCGACATCATCGAGGGACCGAAAAACGACCGTGGTGGGTTCTACGGTGAGGCCAACTACAGGGAGGACTTCCACAGGCCGCTCCATGGTGGGGACAGTACCCGACGTGACCGGCGATCCCTCTTTCTTCATGGCCGAAGCTTCACGCCGGGCCAACGCTTCACGAGCTACCCTGGCAGCGGTGTCGAGGGCATTGCGTGCTTCCTCATGGGCCTGCCGAAAGGTGCTCGCTGCTTCGTCATAGGCGGTATCGGCACCACTAAAGTCTTCATTCTTGACGGCGTTGCGGGCGGCGGCAAGAGATTCCAGAGCAGATTCATAGCGGGCCGTGGCATACTGGGTGGCCTGGCTTCCCTTGGCTTTCTCTTGGAGAGCCATGACCTCCTTGTCGCGGACCTTAAGTCCTTCCAGGCGGTCATTCATTGCCCCCGCTGCCTTCCGACCCTTCGTGAACTCGTCATATAGGGATTTGGCTTCAAGGAACCCATTCTCCGCACGGGCCCACGCTGCGTCTTCTCGAAGTAGTCGGGCGTTCTCCAATTGCTTCTGTGCCGCGATCAGGGACTCAGGAGCTTCCGCTTCCCCAAGGGCTTCGCGGGCCGAATCTTCTGCCTGTTCTGCGGATACCTGGGCGTCATTCAGGGCTTGCTCCCACGTGAACTGGGCTGCCGTAGCGAGTTGTCGGGATTCTTCGATGGACTGAAGCACCGTATCGGCGGCAATTTGCCATTGACTCAGGGGAGTCGCCTCGTCCAGGTTTTTAAAGGCGTTCCACCCATCCACCGCAGATTTGTGGGCCTCTGGTGCCCACTGGATCGGGGAGCTTTCCGCTTCAAAGGCTTCCCATGCCTCCTGGGTGGCGAAACGCAACTGGTCACGCTCGGCCTGATTGGGTGTCGATGGATCCACCGTCACCACGGGCGGCCCTTCGTCGTCGGGTACTACCAGTGTGGGAAGCTCCGGTGGCGAATCAGACAGAACCATCCACGTCGCCCATTGCTTCTGCAGCGTCTCCCGAGCCGGTGGATAGAAGGAAACACCTGCAAGCAAAACCAACAGTAGCAAGAGCACTACCGTAGTCCAAGCAGCATGCTTCTTTCGCGGACGTGTTGCTTGCCGGAGTGCGGCGGCGAGTTCTTCCGCAGTTTGATAGCGGTCTTCTCGCTGGGATTCCAGGCAGCGCATGATTACCCGGTCCAGCGCACGACTCACAGCTTTGTTTAACTTGGATGGGGGATGAATATGACCCACCGGAACTTCGCCGGTAAGCAGCTGATAGATAATGACCCCGACCGAATAGAGATCGGAACGTTTGTCGACTTCACCGGGACGGATACTTTGCTCGGGCGACTGATAGTAGACGGTCCCCAACACCATACTTGATTGGGTAAGTTGTCCGGGAGACATCATCTTCGCGAGTCCAAAATCGAGGACCAGAATTCGGCCATTGGGTCGAAGCATGATATTCAGTGGCTTGAGGTCCCGATGCACCAGAGAGGTATGGGCATAACTGAGGACGTCCAGCAACTGGAGAATGATGTCCACCGTTTCTTCTACGGTGAGTCGACCGCCCCTGCGGATCAATAACTCACTCAGGGTGGTGCCTTCGACATATTCCATAGAAAAGAAGCAACTGCCCGTGCGGCTATCGCGACCATAATCAAATACACGAATGATACCCGGGTGTGCGAGGCGTTGGAGGGCTTTGATTTCCAGGATAAATCGATTCTGGGCTTCTTTGCTCGCGAGAAGGCCCGGCAACATGGTCTTCAAGGCCTTCTGGTCATTCAGGCGAAGGTCATTTGCAAGATAGACCGCGCCCATACCCCCGGCACCCAACTGTTTCACCAACTGGAATCGCTCATTGATCATGGTGCCGGGTGAATACATGGGCGCTTCGTGGGCCGCTTGGAGGTCATTGAGAAAGGAGCTTTCACCCAGTATGGTGGACGCATTCTTTATATTGGCTTTGAGATGGTGGCCCTGGGGCAAGCGACGGGTGTCGCCGGGATCGAGGAGTGGTTCTGCGTGTTCCATGTCGCCCATGATACTGTCCAGCTGGGCTTCGGAATCTTCAAAGGGGTTTTCGCCCGGTCGGGGTGGTCGTGACTTTGGCGGTTCTTTCATCTCTTCCATTCCCCGTTCCAGTAACGTTTCCGCCCTTCGTCAGCCATAGAGCCACCACAATACAGCACCAAAAAGGGATGCGAGCAAAGCAGCCACAAGTAACTTCTTGTACCCCGATTTTTCCGCACGAAGCAACGCCCCTTTCACTTCCTGTGCCGTCTGATAGCGGCGTTCGGGGCGGGTTTCGAGGCAGCCCATGACAACGCGGCCCAGACGTTTCGGAATAGCGCGATTTACCCGTGAAGGGGATGGTACATCGCCAATGGGTACCACCCCGGTCAGCATCTGATAGAGGAGTACCCCCACCGCATAGATATCCACCTGTGGCGTAGTAATTTCCGGGTCTACGCTCTGCTCCGGGGCCTGATAGTGAATGGAACCCAGATTTCTCTTGCGATTACTCATTTTGGATAGGGTGTCATGGGAGATTCCGAAATTGAGCAGGACAATTTTGCCCGTAGGACGGATCATGACGTTCAGGGGCTTCAGGTTCTTGTAGACGCAATGTTTGTGGGCGTAAATCAAGGTGTCGAGAATCTGATGTATGATGGAGAGACTTCGATCAAGGGGAAGCCGTCCGCCTTTCTTCTTGAGGATATCGGCGAGGGTCGCGCCTTTTACATATTCCATGGTGAAATAAGTCAACTCACCGTGATCGGTTTTCCCGAGGTCATAGACGCGAACAATGTGCTCGTGGGATAGGCGCTGCAGCCCCTTCACTTCACTGACGAACCGGCCTTCCGCCTCTGGACTGGCCATGAGCTCGGAGTGCATGAGCTTGAGTGCTTTGTTGTCTTTCAGGCGGAGATCGTCGACACGATAGACCGTACCCAAGGCACCCACGCCAATGACGTCGCGGATTTCGAAGCGCTCGTTAAGGACTTCACCGACTTCTGGAACGTAATTGTTCCACTCCCGGGTGATGAAGAGTTCCCGGGGGGTGGACATATTGACGTCGGCCTCATCGAACACCGTGGGCGGTTCGAAGGCACTCCCCATCGCCCCACTGGGCAGGCTCAAGTCGAGGGCCGCCTCATCTTCCAGGCCGAGAGAGGCCTCCTGATCGGCTGATGGGGGCGGTGTCGACCGGGTGTCTTTGGGTACACCACGATGTTTCTGGTTGGCCCAGGGGTCGAAAGAATCCATATTCGAATCGAATGCACTGATCTCGGGTGTATTCGGTTCCTCAACACCTTCTGGCTTGTCTGTGTCATCTTTTTTCATGCAGCAACCCGGTCTACATACAAGTGGGGCGGTCTGTCGCCGATGTACACCAACATCATAGCGCAGATAGACAGGTATTAGAAAGTGTAGTTTGGGAGTCTGACCTCTGGCCGTCCTGGCTGCATAGCGATTCCTTCAAAGCACCTTCGCCGCTTCTCCCGCCGTGCGTATTGAGATGGGCAACGAGATAGACAATTTCGGTGCGAACTACGTATAGTTGCGTGGGTGCGCGGACCTGTTTGTCTTTACAACGAATAGCGCATGTATTGCTGTGTAGTAACAATCGACGCTGGTCACAGGGAGCGGACTTTATGATTGGTGAGGAAGTCGTTGTTGGATTTTTCCTGTGGGTGGGCCGGGGGATTCTTGAAGTTTTCTACTGGATCTACGACCTGTCGTTTTTGCCCCGTATCATCTCCTTCCCAGGCACCCTCATCCTCACGTGCATTTTCGGAGCGGACCGCAGGAATGAAAATTCTCCCGACGTCAAAGAATATGTGGTGGGGGCCATTTTCTGGCTGGCGGTACTGTTCTTGATCTATCTGTATTTCCGCCCAACGCTGTAGCCGCCACGCCTTAGAGCGTCTCCACGCCGAGATGGCGCTTGATAAAGGCCAAGAAGAGCTCGCCGCGTAACGTGTCTTTGCCCTCCATCCCGGGTTGCACGTCACATTCGATTCCCAAGGCATCCATTTCTTTCTTGAGTGCATATCCGAACCGGGGGTGATGTATTCCAATGCTGCGGTTCAGAATGGGCGCATCTTTTTCGCTCTTGTAGATGAGCAACGCGGGCGGGTCGTCTTTACTAAGATGGGGCAAGGCGGATACCGCATCAAAAAGTTGGTATTTCTCCTCGGGTAGCTCGTCCAGTTTCTTCAGATTCACGCCAAAAAGATTGGCGAGCGCGCTATTGGTCCAGGTGTCGGTTCCGGGAAAAAGATCGCGAATAAAACGGGGGTCGTAGGAAGTTTGTCCATTTTCCACCGCCATGCAGGTCAGACGCGTCGATTGGCGAAGTATGGGATCGGCATTGTCGGGGTCGGCCATGTCATCATGAAATCCCAGCCAGAGGGAGAGGCCCGCCCCGGCGGATCCGCCGGAAGAAGCTATACGGGTGGGATCCATATTCCAGGCCCCGGCGTTGTGGCGGATAAATTGTATGGCCCGAGCGATATCATCGAATTGGGCGGGTGCGATGGCCTCGTCGGCGAAGCGATAGGTGAGGGTCACGACGGCGATGCCCGCTTCCAGGCATTCACGAAGATAGTGATTGCTTATCTTCTTCTGTCCATGACGAAAGGCACCACCATGGATGGAGAGCAGTACCGGCGCGGGGGTGGGGGAGTCCACCACCCAAACGTCCATCAGGTTTCGGTCGTGGGGACCATACTTCACATTGCGGTGGGTGGGCAGGACTGCAGGAACAAACAAGTCTTCATCATCGTCCAGGCCCATGAGATTGACGTTTCGGGTGAGCTGCTTATCGAAGAAGGCCATGGTCTCGTTCCACGCTGCTTCCGAAGCGACAGCGGAATTGCGAATGCCGTGGCCCCCTTCTTCCAGGAGCAGCAATTGGGTCTCCGGCTGAATGGGTGTCATGGCCTCGTACATCTGCACGGATTGCTGAAAGGGAACGGTGCCATCGTCTCTGCAATGCACCAGTAAGAGAGGGGCGTCATCCGCCGAGAGGTGATAGATGGGCGATGCCATCTTCCAGGCGTCACTGTCGGGGGAGAAGGCTTCCCCGATCCAGGCACCGTTGCTTTCCCGTTTCTCGTCTCGTTTATTGCTTTGCTGGCCGCCATCACTGAGGCGGGAGATAAAGTCGCTGACCCCGGCGAAGGAAACGGCGGCCTGGATGCGGCTGGACACACCGGCGTTCGCGCCCGCGCCTTCCAGGTCGGACTCGTCCGCCGTTACGGCGAGCAATTGGGTAAGATGGCCGCCCGCCGATTGACCGAAGGCTCCGATACGTTTGGGGTCGATGTTGTAGCGCTCCCCGTTGGCCCGTAGAAAGCGAACTGCGGCTTTGGTGTCGCTGACCGTATCCAGGAAGGTGTGCTCTGGAGCCCCACGATAGCCGATGGACGCTGCCACGAATCCTGCTTCGGCAAGGCGTTGGGCTTCGGCGCCGAACTTCTCGCGGCTCTGCGCACGGAAACCACCACCGGGGATGACTACAATGGCGGGAACGGGTTTGCTCAGCCCGTGGGGAAAATACAAATCGAGCTGGAGCGGACCGGACGGCGTGGACGTGAAGTCCAGGGCGCGATAGACATCAATAGTGGGGGAGATTGACTCGGGAGACTGAGCGATTCCTACCGGTGCCATGAGCACGATGGTTAGCAAGGCAATGAGCCTGTTTAAACTCGACGTAAAGGACATGACACGTTCCTCGCTTCGCTTTTTTAAGCTATGTAGACGTAGAAATGTAACTATGGGCACAGAGGGCTTCAAGATATCAATGTACGCCGCAGTATTTGATGCCATAACCCACAAAATTTAAACCACCAACGGCGTCTGGCATGCTGGCTACGGCAGCGGGGATATTCAGCTTCCCATTCGAGTTTTTTGCATTCATTCTGCTATCCAATATTCCCGGGTTGAGAACTTCGGTCGTGAAAACGTATCGGATAATCTCTCAACTCGCCGAGTTACCACGAAGACATGCCAACACATCAGGGCGTCCGATGGTGTCTTCCGGACCCAGCGTGGCACCCGCTGCAACCAGTTTCATGGCGCAGGCCAGATAGTCCCCGTCGGGGTTGGGACAAAATGCGGGCGTCTGAACCGATGCAAAGGCCAGGCTCTGGGCTGCCGCCCCGCCGAATTCATTCTTGGCCGTTAAGTCGGCGCCTTCTTCGATGAGTCGCTGAAGAATTTGGGGATAGCCGCGCAATGCCGCCACGATCAACGGCGTATGCCCATGGTTCCATCGGGTATCCACCGGTACGCCGCAGTTCAACAAGGCTTCGACGGATTCGAGTTTGCCATTCCAGACCATATCTCCGAGCATGGTGTTTAGCGGAGGGGTCGCATTTTCCAACAGGTTGGCGTCATGTGCAACTTCCGCCTTCGCAGTGTCCACATCACCCAGGCGAATTGCAGCGGCAAATCGGTTGCGCGGTGAGGCATGGGGGCGCAGCAATTCATAGGCGTCGCGCTGTCCGCACCATGCGGCGACTTCGATAGGCGAGAGTCCACCCCCGAGACGCCAGAGATAGATGTTACCGCCTTTTTTCCCCATGGGGTCTTTGGTGGGTACGTCATAACGCCCCTCGCCAATACGCCATTCGATAGAATCCGGTTCTTCTTTTAAGCGCGCGGAAATGGTGACTCTATCGTCCCGCGCTATGGCCAGAAAAATATCAATGGTGGCTCCCTGCTCGACCAGATAATCCAGGACTTGGGGACGTTGCCGGACCATATACTGGGCGGCGGTTGACTCGTGATCGACACACCGGGCATCAATATTGGCCCCCCGGTCTAGAAGAAGTGTCGCCATGGCCACGCTTTGTGCATAGTGGAGGGGCAAGACACCGTCCCCACCGCGGGCGTGAACCTGTGTCGGGTCTTCCCGGAGGACCTCCAATACGGCCTCCTGATCATCCCAGCTGGTGTAGGTAAAGATGTCGGGCGTAGCGCCTCGCTCCACAAGGAGCCCCCCGATTTCTGGGTCCGTGCCTTCAAGTATATGGAAGGGTCCGGGCTCCCATTCACTTTTTTGATTGATATCCGCACCGAACTCAAGCAATACATCGAGGAGGGGTAAGTTATCTTTCACCATGTGAACGGCGGTCTGACCGAAGGAAAACAAGGGCTGATTGATGAACGTATCTAAATCTTCGGCGGAAGCGAGGCATGCACGAAGTGGCTCCACCTCACCCTGGTAGACGACGGTGCAGAAGTGTTGCAAGTCAGTTGGCATGGAAGACACCTTATTGGGTGTTACGATAAACAGGAAATTTCTGTTAGCCTAGCATGACGTAGAATACACATCAACATGAGCGCAGATGCCTGATGGGCCATTGTGGACACCTGATCGAATACCGCAGGAATACACACTCGTATGGGCCGGGGTGAATCAATTGAACGGTGAAAGAATTCGTTGTGACCGTAGTAAAAGATGAAATAGCGCCTGTTGCCCGACCCCGCTTGCAACATTCCGGGTTAGACGGGGTTCATTCTCAGCAATGGGATGCAGTCGTGGTGGGTGCCGGGGTTGCGGGGGCGACCATTGCCCGATTACTCGCAAAACGGGGCCATAGCGTGCTCCTGGTCGAGAAAAAGCAGTTTCCCCGCTACAAAGTTTGCGGCTGCTGCCTCAACCTTCGCAGTCTTCGACACCTCGACGAATGGGGCATCACGGAAAAGCTTAACACCCTCGGGGCACCAACACTCGATAGCCTCGCCCTCCATTCCGGCGGCCAACAGGCCCAGATTCCCTTGCCCGGCGGCATGGCCGTCTCCCGCGATATCCTCGACTACACACTTGCCGAAGTCGCCATCGAGGGGGGCGCAGTCTTTCTCCCTGGGACAACGGCATCCCTTACGGATTCACCCATCGGACCGTTTCGTTCCTTGTGCCTGGAACAGGGCGAGGTAGCCCAGACCGTGACGGCACGACTCGTGATAGCAGCCGATGGACTGGGAAGCAAATTGCTGCGCCAGAGCAACGGCAGCCGAGAAGAGATAGCCGCCCGTAGTTATATCGGTATGGGAGCCCAGGTCGTCGATACCGATTCTGCGCTTTCCCTTGGACGCATTCACCTTTATTGCAGCGCCGTTGGCTACGTTGGCGCTGTGCGGATTGAAGAAAACAAAGTCGCCTTCGCGGCAGCGCTCCACCCGAAGAGGTTACGCGATTCAGGCACACCCGCCGATAGCATCCAATCCATCTACGGGGCCGTGCACCAGGAAGCCCCGGCGTGCCTGGAAGGCGCAAAATGGCAGGGCACCCCCCCCTTGACCCGACGGGCACCCACCATTACGGGAGAACGTCTCGTGGCATTGGGTGACGCGGGGGGCTACGTAGAACCCTTTACCGGTGAAGGAATGGCCTGGGCGATGGATGCGGCTGCCTATCTGGATGAGCACCTGGCAACCTATCGTCCCGCAGCGTGGGACCAGGCCAGCGCAACGTGGGAAGGGGTCTACAAAAAGAAGATTCTCCCACAACGTATCTGGTGTCGGAGTATCAGCACCGCATTGCGTTTTCCCCGACTTACCACAAGCGCGGTGGCCTGTCTTTCATGGATGCCATCCCTTTCAAGTACCATTGTATCGGCCATCAATCGGCCCAAGCCCTCATAACGTTTGAAAACACTCCTATCCTGTTTAGCGGTGGGGAAGACGTTCGAATTAACTGGATTGGAAAAAGATTTACCATGTTTCAAGACTTGAGCCAACGTGTTCCGGCCCTCGAAGAGATGGATCGCGAGGATATTCCTAAGAATGCCCTCGAAGGAGCCCTTAAGAGTCTCATCCGCATGAATAGCGTGGGGAACTGCGCGGCCATCTTCTGGCCCGAGTTGCGAAAACTCTTGCAGCAGCGCACGGACGCAAACGGTCCGCTCCGTGTCCTGGATGTAGGCTGTGGTGCCGGCGATCTCACCTGGCGCTTGGAAGCTCGGGCGCAGCGAGAAGGTTATTCGCTGGTTGTCGACGGTTGCGACCTGAGTCCGGTTGCGATTTCCATGGCAACATCCCTCAACGAGAAACAAGGGGCCGCTGGAACATTCTTCGTGATGGATGCCGTCAACGACGAAATCCCCGAGGGCTATGACGTCATCCTGAGTTCGCTCTTTTTCCATCATCTCGACAACGAGGAAGGACGTATTGTATTACGGAAAATTGCCGACCGTGCGGGGACGGCGGTGTTGTTGAGTGACATGATTCGCTCGCGATTGGGCCTTGGGCTGGTCTATCTGGCCACACGAACGCTGAGTCGGTCGCCGGTGGTCCATGCAGACGGGGTAACGTCGCTTCTGGCGGCCTATACCACAACGGAAATCGTAGCACTCGCGGAGGAGCTTGGCTTACACGGTGCCACGCTGATGCGCCGTTGGCCCGAACGTTTCTTGATGACCTGGCAACGGGCCTGAAACAGACGTGGCCGTTAAGGAAAGAAGTGTCTTCGCTAAACCGCAAAGAGCAAGTGGCATCCGGCATCAGTACGTCTTGTAGACTCACTATATTTGCAGTTTATTACCATCAAAAGGTTGTTTCAGAAAGCCACTGCTTTTTATTGGTTCATGGGCAATTAGTGGGGATGATTCAATTGATACTTCAAGTGCCGGAGGCAATAGGATGACTCGATGGGTTCTTGCGAATCATGTCGTCACGTAACTTTTTGCAGATAAAACGACAAACCATGGACGTGCCGCGCGATCTGGTACTCCAGTTCGTGCGAAGGGGCTGTGGGACATCGTTGGGATCTATTGTAGTTGTGGGAAGTCTTCAAGAGGCCATTGGGAACAGAGCATTGTGCTTGGCCTTGGCCTTGATGTAGAGACGTAGTCGTATATCCCAATCCGCGCACGAATCCTCCAACGGCGCATCTTCGACCGAAATACCGGATC
>CAXBPH010000219.1:0-11780 GCA_963977445.1 uncultured bacterium
GTTGGTAGGTTCTATTCGTAATCCGCACATTGAATCAACAGCCCCGAACGTGGGAAACCGGAAACTTGGCGAGGTTTACGTCGACCCCGTTGAAGCACGCCATTCGCGAATATGACCGCCTTCCTTATAAAAAAAGGGCTTTTACAGGGCATTTTAAAGAATTCTGTTGGGTGCGCGCCCCGTTTCATGTTATGGTAAAAACTATTTGATCAGAAATGAATGAAATCAACACCCCAGCGAGGATCATCATGAACGTACAAGACCAGGCCGTTGTCGGCATTCACTACACCTTAAAAAATGACGCGGGCGAAACCATCGACACCTCCGATGGCGGCGACCCCCTCCACTTTCTGCAAGGCAGTGGCGGCATTATCAAAGGTCTGGAAAAGGCATTGGACGGCAAAGCCGTGGGCGACAAACTCGACGTCGTTATCGAACCAGAAGAGGGCTATGGCATTCACCGCGAAGAGCTCGTGCAAGAAGTGCCACGAAGTGCCTTTGACGGGGTGGACAACATAGAAGTGGGCATGCAGTTTCAGGCCCAGACCGAAAGTGGACCCGTACCGATTCGCGTTTCCGCCATTAGCGATGACACGGTCACGGTGGACGGCAACCACGACCTGGCGGGTGAACGCCTCCATTTTGCGGTGAGCATTGAGGAGGTCCGTGAGGCCACACAGCAGGAAATTGACCACGGCCACGCCCACTGAGTATCCAACAACAAGTCCTTATCGCCCGCGCCCCGAATACCGGTGGCGCGGGCGACTTTTTTTGATGCGGGTTCGAATATGGAACGATTCACCAAAAGCTTCCCACGGATCAAAAGTACACCATCGAGGACATAATATGTGTTGACGAAACCCGGCCCTGCTGCTACCGTAGTAGATAGCGAGAGAAGCCGTGCCCTATCCTGGCGGTTTATTTTTTCGTACCGCGATGCTTATCTCGGCATTCGATTCGGTGTGTCGAATCGGTTTTGATGCCGTTTAATTCATACCCGCAACGGATTAATACAAGGAGAGAGCAAATGAGAAGGAAAGGGTTTACGCTAATTGAACTCTTAGTCGTGATCGCCATCATTGGGATTTTGGCAGCTATCCTGCTGCCTGCCCTGGCACGCGCCCGAGAAGCAGCCCGCCGCGCGAGCTGTCAGAACAATCTCAAGCAATGGGGATTGGTCTGCAAAATGTATGCGAATGAGGCGGAAGGCGAGCGGTTACCCCGAATGGCGCTGGGTATCGACCGACTTCCAACCCCGGGCCCCAATAAGGTGTTGTCGGCACCCAGTGGTATCGAAATCTACCCCGAATACCTTACCGATATGAATATCTACTTCTGCCCCTCCCAGCCCGACAACCGGCCAGAAGATTTTATCGAATGCCCTGGTGGCAGCTGGTGTAGTGGCACCTTGGCCACGGGCCCCGAAACCCTCCCCCAAAGCGGTGGCGAATTCTTGAATCGCACCCTCTTCGATGACCGGTCCTACATCTATAACGGCTGGATCAACGACAACAGCGACGTGTGGATTACCACCAGCACCATGTGGGGCGCATGGCGTGGAAACTCCTTCGGCACCACGCCCAATGGTGCTACGATTGAGCTTGCTGAGGCCGACATAACCCTGAGTGGAGCGCAAATCGGTGGCCTGAATGCCTATTTCGGCTCTATCTCAGCGGCATTCACCGACATTGGCCTTCCCATACCCGTCGCCCAGGGCAACGGTGGTGGGAATTCCATCCAGCGCCTTCGCGAAGGCATTGAGCGGTTCATGATTACCGACATCAACAATGCGGCGGCATCCGCCCAGGCCCAGTCGAACATCGCCTATATGTGGGACCGCATTGGCACCGGCGGTAGCTCCCTGCGAGGCTTCGCCCACATCCCCGGCGGTTGTAATGTGCTCTACATGGATGGTCACGTAAGTTTCGTCAAGTACCCTGACGAAACCTATCCCGTGGACAAGCTGAGTGCCCTGGTGGGTCGCGGCACCTGATAGGCCACCATCGGTTCTGCTATAGAATCTTGACTACAAAACAATACAGCGTGCGTTTCGAGATCGAAACGCACGCTGTTCTTTTTAATCACTGATGTTTGAGTATCTACCCCGCCATCATGGTGGATAGGGTGCCCCAGACCTTTCCGATGGTGCGGAAGGCCAGGCCGAGCAAGATGAGCAGGCCAATGGCCCCGATGATATTGCTCATGAGTTTGTTTTTCAGGTCGCCCATAAGAGCAGCGTTGTTGGCAAAGTAATAGAGCAACAGGGCGCACAGGGGTGACGCGATAATGGTGGAGGTCTGGGCGATAAGCACGCTCTGTGAACCACCTACACCGGCCTGCATGGTGGCAATGGCCACGCCACACCCAATGAGGAGGGCCGCACCGGCACAAATACGGGTTGGCGTCTTTTCCATGCGGGGGTCGAGGCCGAGGCCATCGGCCAGGAGGGTACCGCCAATGAGTGCGTTGGCGATGAAGGAAGAAAATGCCGCCGCACACAAGCCCAGGCCAAACACGATACCCGCCGAACTGCCAAGCACTTCTTTCAGCTGATTGGCGAGCTGTCCAATGTGTTTGAAATCTCCCCCGGTCTCGTGGAGGGTCTGGGCGGCCCCGATCATGATGACGAGGCCCATGGTACCCAGAATGCCAATGCCGATCCACGCATCCTGTATAGCGTTTCTCAGATTCTCCTTATGCCAGCCTTTGGCCTGCACGAGGTAGGCCTGGTAAAAGGCGGCTACCGCAGAAAAGGTGGTGCCCAACATGCCCGCAGCAATGATAAACTCGCCTTCCCCAAATTTCTTGGGAATCAGGCCCGTCGCCAACCCGGGAATACTGATACCGGTAAAAAAGAGGTTGCCAATGAAGGCGACCAGCATGATACCGACAAAAAAGCGCATCACCAATTCGAGGAGGTGGTAGACGTTTTTTGCCATCAGCATAAAGACGAGGGAGAGGGTCGTAAAGACGATGGGCCATATCCACGCTGGAACGCCGGGAATAATGCCTTCCAGGGCGTAGGCCACGCCGAGGTTGTTGCCAAACTGAAAGCCGGCGGCCACGAAAAACGCGGAGAAGCCTGTGACCACCGCGATGGGACGTCCCCAGCGTTTGGAAAGAAACTGCAGAAAGGATTCTTCGAGGGCGCAGCCGATGCGGGCACCCATGGAAGTAAACACCGCCATGACCAGGCACGACACCGCAAGCATCCACACGAGGCCATAGCCGCTGTCGGCACCGGCCCGGCTGGAGGAGACGATACTACCGGGCCCCAGCACCACCGCCGCCGTAATCAGTCCCGGGCCTACCCGCTCATACCAACGTCTCTTTTCACTCATGCGTAACTCCTTTTATCCGCGTAGCCAGTCGTCTCGGTGTGAGGCGACAAATTGATCATCGTTTAACTCGGGGTACTGGGCGTACACCCGATCTATTTCTTCCAATTGTCCGCGACTCAACCCCTCTTCAGGATCGAGACACCAGAGTCCTTCCAGCAGTCCCTGACGGCGCAGCACTTCGTGCAGTCCCGCGATGCAGCCGGCAAAGCTGTGGGCCGCATCGAAAAACACCGCGTTGGTGTCGGTCACCGCGATACCGTGTTGGAGCAGGCCGTGGGAAATCCCCATGCCGGCGCTTACTTCGTTGTGGCAGCGTTCAAGAAGCTCGACGGCACGCTTCGTCCATACAGACCAGTGCCCTAGGAGCCCGCCCACGATACGACGTTCAACGAGCTCACTACCACCGCGAAGGGGATAGGAAGTGACCAGGTCGGCCACGATGTTATCATCGTTTCCCGTATATAGGGCAATATCGTCGCGACCGGAGTCCACAACGGCGCGCACCACATCCAGAGTTTGATAGCGATTGAAAGGGGCCATCTTGATGGCCACCACGGCCTCAATTTCCGCAAAGCGTCGCCAGAAGGCATAGGGCAGGACCCGGCCTCCCACGGAGGGCTGGAGGTAAAACCCCACCAGGGGCATACTATCGCCTACGGCCTCGCAATGGGCAATCAGGGCATCTACATCAGCCGTTGCCAACGCCGCCAGACTCAGAAGCCCGGCATGGTAACCCAGATCACGCAACAGGGTCGCCTCGGCCACGGCCTGTGGGGTGTCGCCACAGATTCCACCGATGCGCACGAGAGGCGTACCTCCCCGTGTATCAGCGCGATTCATTTCTTCGGCGGCCAGCTCCAGCACGGGACGAAACAGTCCGATGTCGGGATTCCGTATGGCAAACTGGGTGGTGTGTACGCCCACGGCGATCCCCCCCACGCCCGCGTCGATGTAGTATCGACTCAGGGCACGCTGTCGGCGCTCATCCAGTTTACGCGTTGCGGTCAGCGCGAGGGGTTGGGCGGGTATGGCCACACCACGCTGTAGCGTTGAAATAATGGAATCCATCTCAGCCATGGGCAACGCACATTTTTATCATGTCGCCATTGTTGGGAGCAAACGCTCTACCGGAAAACACGCTAAAAATCTCCCGCACGGTTTTCGAAGTGGGTGGGCTTATTGAGACTTGCTCCCCCGGCAGCAACCCAGTCGGCAATCCAGTGCAACATTCGCTCCAGGGACACGGTGGGATAGCCCCAGAGTGCATGGGCCTGTTGACCGTTGCTGAGTAGGGCATCGCTGGCCTCTTCCCCTTCGTAGTTCACCTCTTTCTTCATGATGCGCCCGAAGGTCTCGGCGACGCGCCGCACACTGATCTGCTCGGGGCCGGCAAGGTTAATCGTCCAGGCCGGCGTCCGTGTTTGCTCGAGCGCGAGGAGCGACATGGCATTGGCATCCCCTTGCCAGATCGCGTTGAGGCTGCCCATCTCGAGATTGACGGGTTGTCCCTGAAAGACCTGTTGGGCCACGTCGACCAGCACGCCGTAGCGCATTTCCGTGGCGTAATTGAGCCGCAGGATACTGGTCGGTATGTCGTTGGTCTGACTGAAATATTCAAAGATTCGCTCTCGGCCCATGGCGCTGGTCGCATATTCGCCGATGGGATGGAGCGTATCGCTTTCCACGGAGCCTCCCCGTGACAAGGGGGTCAGACCGTAGACATTGCCCGTTGAAAAGGCCACGATGCGGCTTTCGCTGTAGTGCTGGCAGATCAACGAGGGCAGCCAGGTATTCATGGCCCAGGTCATGGCTTCCTGTCCGGTGGCGCCAAACTTCATGCCCGTCATATAGACCACGTTGGGCACCTGAGGCAGGGCGGCTACCTGGCCGGGGTCGAGCAGGTCACACCGGATAGTTTCGACGCCCCAGGCCTGCAATTCGGCTTCGGCTTTTCGGTTGCTGAATCGGGAGGCCGCATAGATACGTCGCTGAACCCGCGCTTCTTCGCTGGCTCGCCGTGCCATGCGGGCCATGGTAGGCCCCATTTTGCCCCCGGCACCGAGAAAGATGATATCCCCTTCGAGGCGGCCCATCATGGTCACCAGGTCGGGTGTGGGGCGGCTCAGGAGCTCCTCTAGCGTTTCAACGCTATCGATGGTATCAGGAAATGGGGTCATAGGTTCAGGTAGCCCTCCGATTAATGCGGTGGTAATGCGATTGCCAGAAAATAGGGGGTCATCATGCCATATTGGGGCGGTGTAATTCCCGCCCGTGGCGAAGTTATAGTATTAATACTACTACCTCGTCAATAGAGTTGTTTTCCCGAGACCTTCATGCTAGGCTGATACGGTTGAGTATGATAGGGATATCCCTGTGTCCGCGCACGGTAACAGTGAGGAGAAAAAGCGATGCCTGAGATTGATAGGTATTTCCGGTTGATGGTCGAACACGGCACCTCCGATTTACACTTTTGCACGGGATGTAAGCCCATGTTCCGCAAAGACGGCTCCATGATGCCGTTGAAGGCCGACGATGAGTTGACGGCCGAGCGGGCAGAGCAGGTCTTGTTTGAAATTACGCCGGAAAAGAATCTGCAGGAGTTCAAAGACACCCACGACACGGACTTCGCCTATGAACTCGAAGGCTGTGGTCGCTTCCGCGCCAATATTTTCCGGGATCATAAGGGTGTAGGCGGCGTGTTTCGTCTCATTCCCTCCGAAATCATGACCTTTGAACAGCTCAATCTTCCGCTGGCGTTGAAAAAATTCTGCCAGCTTCACAAGGGGCTGGTGTTGGTTACCGGGCCGACGGGTAGTGGCAAATCAACCACCCTGGCCGCCATGATCGATTATATCAACAAGAATCGCTCTGACCATATCATTACTATCGAAGACCCCATTGAGTTTGTACACCAGAATCATCGCTGCCTTTTGAATCAGCGTGAAGTACATACGCATACCCTGGGCTTCAAGAATGCCCTGCGGGCGGCATTGCGGGAAGATCCCGATATTGTGTTGGTAGGCGAAATGCGTGACCTGGAAACAACCCACATCGCCATCGAGACGGCTGAAACGGGTCACCTGGTCTTTGGCACCCTCCATACGACGACGGCCATCTCTACGGTAGACCGACTCATTGACCAGTTTCCTTCGGGGCAGCAGTCCCAGATTCGCACCATGCTTTCCGGTGCCCTCAAGGGGGTGGTGGCGCAGAACCTGATCAAGAAAAAGGGTGGTGGTCGGGTGGCGGCCCTCGAGGTTCTCGTGGTCAATGCGGCCGTGGCCATGCTGATTCGTGAGGGCAAGACGGCGCAGGTGATGAGTATCATGCAGACCGCAAAAAAAGAAGGCATGACCCTGCTCAATGAAGAACTGGCCCGTTTTGTGAAGGAAGACACCATCGAGGCGGCGGAAGCCTATTCCAAGGCTGTGGACAAAGAGGGCATCATCAAGGCAATGGAGGGGGTCGGCGTAACGTTCAAGCCTTCCACCGACTAAGACCGCCACCAGTTATCCAATCATTCAAGACGAAGGTCGTGTGCCTTCGTCTTTTTTTGTTTGTCGAGAAACGACGGGCACGTCGGGTAGATTCTCCGCGACCCGTGTCGCCTCCCGGCACAGCGGTGAGGCTATCGAAAGCCCCCAACGACAAGAAAGCGGCGACTCCGCTGGGGAGCCGCCGCTTGAATCATTCGCTATTAGTGACATCGCTCTGTGTTTGAGCGATACAAGGGGTCCTTAGACCGCCCGACGCTTAACCCGACGCCGAATGTACAGGGTCATCATCGACAGCATCATCAGACCGAAGAAGCCCGGTGAGCTGAGCGCGACCTGTCCCAGCAGTATGACGGGAACAAGTACTACGCGGACGATGGCTGCGGCTACCGGGCTCTGGGCCACGATATCAGCAACGGCGGGGCTGACGCTGTAGTAGACGTCAACAAAGGCCGTACCCACCACATTGTCCAACAGATAGGTGTCACGAACGTCACGGAGGATATTGATATCCGCGTCCATCGGCGTACCATAAGCGGCCGTCGCGATGAAGCATGGACCGCCGCTACCGCCACCGGAGCCGCCTGCTGCCAGACCGAAGAAGGCCAGGAGCAGGGAGATCAGGAAGAAGAAGGGTGAGTCCGGTGCGCCATTCGTGGCCGTGTACTCGAAGAAGTTCGGCAATTTGATAACCGAGTTCGCCGGGTCGGAAGCCAGGAAGATGGTGATATCCATCATACCCGCAGCGGTAGCTCTGGGCGTCAGGAAGGTCAGACGATTTTCGTTCGTTCCTGGCGTTGTGATGAAATCGTCCGGTGTCACCGTCAGGGTAACCTGCGCGGCACCTGTTCCGGAGCTCAACGTCACCCGGTCAATCCAGGCCAATCCGCCTTCGGGCGACAGCACGGTCACTTCCGTACCGCCGGCCGTCGAACCGTTGAAGGAGATATCGGCGTTGGCATCAATCACCGAATCCACGAGGCTGCTGGGAATGCCAGCGCCACGGCGGAGGGAGAAGCCATTGAGACTGTAGAGTCGGGCTTCGTTTACCGCATCAACGGCCGCACTATCAGCGGTGCTACCAGACACTACGGGGTCAACTTCATTACCCAGCAAGGTGGACTGGTAATCGACGACTGCGTTGGCAGGAACCGTCAATGCACCCGCCGCGTAGTCGAAGGAACTCTCCGAGCCGAACCAGGTCAAGCCAGACCGTACGATACCTGCCGTTACGGCAGCATCGTCGACCAGGAAGGAGAGACGAAGGGGCTCGTTGAGCACCGGCTCGCCGGTCACCGAATCGATTGCCGGGTTGCCGTTGACATCAAGAAGGAAACGGGACAGGCCACCCGCCGCGAAGGCACCGCTACTCGCGACACCCGTCGTGGGCATACCCATCGAAGGTGTATTCTGCTTGACCTCGTTGAAGTCAATGGGCTGGTAGAAGTAGAAACTAAAGTCCTGAATCACACCAGCCAACACATCACCGGCTTCCACACTTTGTGCAGCAAGTGTCGAATCGATTGCATTGGTGCCAACAGCCGCCGGGCTGGATGCCGAGGCGGTGCGAACGATACCGTAGGTGCGGGTACCGCTTGTGACTGCCGGTACATCCAGAGCGGCAAAGTCATTATTACCCAATGCCACATCTACGCCGGAAGCACCTGCGTCACCGTCAAAATAGTACGCGGTGGTGCTTACGCCGCCTTCGGTGACGTAACGGTTGTAGCGGAAGCTGTTGAACGTAAACGTGGAATTCTGGCCAGGATTGGAGACCGTAATGGACACGTCCACGAAATCATTGTTGCTTGTGTCGGTACTTTCCGGCACAACAAACTCAATCGAGCGGCGGTCATTTGAAGCGCGGAAACCGCTGACCGTAACACCACCAACTTTGATGACAGTGCTCGCACTGAGATTCTGACCAGAAAGTTCGGCTACGACACCACCAAAGACCCAGGCGTTTGGCGGATCAACACCGATTACGACGGCCTCACCGAGGGTGGCCTGCGCCGCCTGCAACTCGGAAAGACTCAGGAACCCATCGTTATTGGTATCGAGACGTCCGAACCTTTCGGCATTCAGACTACTGAGAATTACCCTCGCTTCGGCCAAGGTTAACAATCCATCACTATTGGCATCGGCGGTGCCGAATCCGTTGATAAGATTGGTGGCATTATCTCCGTCACTTGGTTCACCTTCACCTTCACCTTCACCTTCACCTTCACCTTCTCCTTCTCCTTCTCCTTCGCCCTCTCCTTCGCCTTCACCACCCGTAGATTCAAAGACGACGCGAAGCACCTGATCTTCCGTCACGCTGAAGGTTACTGCACCGTTCGTGACTGCGGAAAGCAGGCTGCCATCATTCAGCAGTACGGAAGAAAGTACATTACCGACCGCTGGGTTGATGGTTGCGGTAACACTCGTGCCCTTGAGATAAATACCGCCCGTGGATCCACCGATACGGGGTGCCGGACTCAAGGATACGGTTCCGGAGCCTTCCGTTTGCACGGTCAACTGCGCCGAATCTTTCAGCGTAGCCGCAGACGCCAACGTGGCAAAGTTTAGGGGGAACGCGTTGTCGGTAACAACCACGTCTACCGGGGTCTCAATCGACGCACCATTGTCTGTATCAAGCAACAAAGCGGGGCTCGTCACATACAAGGTGGTGCTGTTGGCCGCAAAGGCTGCTTGGGTACCGCTACCGTCTCGGAAAGTAGCAGGACTACCGTTCATCGTAACGGTGAAGGCTGCTTCAGCTTCCGCCGCACTCAGCGTGACGCCATCTGCGATGGGAAATTCGCCGGTGATGACTACATCTTCCGTCTCACCACCCAACCATTCATTGGGATTCAGTTCCGTCACCGCAATGGCGGAAGCGAAGGGAGCGATAATCGACAGACTCGAAAGATTTACGTTTATATTTCCATTGACGGAAACGGCGTCGAGAGGAAGGAGTGTCCAGTCACTATCTTCCGAGCCGCCCGTTACCAGGAGTCCACCATCGGCGCTGATGGTCGTGTCATAGGAATAGAGCTGGATATTGTCCAACGATTCTGCGGCGAAGGGCCCCGCGACAAACAGATTAACTTCCAGGTTACCAAGGTCATTGATTTCAACCAGATCAGAAGTGGAAGTACCCGCTACGATGCTGATATCGATATACGGCGCACCCGCAAGAATTTCGAGGGGTTGCTTTCCTCCAACGGCATCGGCCCATTCGGTGGGGGTGCCGGCTGACAGATTCGTGTCGACCATAGCGTCAAGGTTGTCAACGATACTGACCATAAGAAACGCCGAGTCACCTGAGTTTATCAGTCCAGCGGCCAACAGGTTGGCCGTAGACGGCGACGTTACCATGACATTGTCGAAGGATACGACAATTTCGTGCTGATCTTGTTTCGCGGATGCGTCGAGATTGGCGAGCAAGGCGGTTCTGCCAGCGCCATTGCTCAACACGTTGGCAATGGAACTTGCGCCCCGGATCAGACTGGCGAAAGGATCGTCGGGAAAGCCGTTCCCGTCGGTATCGTCGTTCTGCAGGATAACGGTGAGTGAAATCGCATCGGCAAGGGCGTTGGTCGAATCGAAGATATACGACGTTGCAGGATCGGAATCCGGGATCGCGTTAACGAGGGCGTAAATAAGGACAGCCGTCTCGGTACCCTCAAGATTGGGCACAAAGGACCCCAGGCCGAGGGTAGCCCCGAAATCAACCGGGAAGGAAGCACCCGACAGGACACCATCGCTGCCCGGCGTATACCGGCCTGCGTTGGTATTCCAGGGAGCCATTTGCTCTGTTGAGCTGTTGGCCCGGTTGGCCACGTAGGTTACCGTCGTGCTTTCATTGGCACTGGGCACTGTCGCGCTGAGCATGAGCTCAATATCGCCAACATTGGACGTAGGCACGATTATCGTGTCTCCGTCTTGATAGGGAAGCGATCCCAACGTTACACTTTGTTGCTTGTCTTGTGAGGCTCCGCCCTGATTCAAAAGAATCAGATCGAGAAACTGACTGAAGTCTATTTGACTGTCGTCTCCCGCTGCGCGTGCACCAACCACATCGTGGGTCGGCACCAGGCCAATCACAAATGCAAGTACTACCATCATGCTTACAAGCGACGCAAGCATAAGTTTCTTGCTGATCCCCATCTCTGGCTTCTCCTCTACACCGTTGGTATTGCTCGTCAGATTCTTGCGAATCCAACTGATAATTTAGTACAAAACGCGTATCGATTGGCTACGCCACACTATTCAGGATCGTCGAAGATCGGGTATCCGCCATCCAACAGAAAAACTGAACAAATGGCAGAATAAAACACACTTCTGACAGTGTGCCTAAGTATAGAGAACCACTCAGATCCTGTCAACACTTTATCGAGCGAATGACAATATCTGGTTTATTTATCGCAGTATTCTTCTAATTCAGTTGTTTTGGTGGACCTCAGACCTCGTCGTTGACCACAGCCACCGGCGCTTGCGAACGGCGCCATTTGGTCTGAAACATAATCACATAAAACGCTGCCGCACCCGCAAACATAAGCAATCCGATGGTCTGACTTACGGTCATTCCAGCGATGGAGCGGGTGCTGTCACCACGAAATGCCTCGGTTGTAAACCTCAAAATACCATAGAGTAAGGGGTACATGAAAACTATGGACCCATCGTACTTTTTGTGCTTGTAAGCAAACCGCATGATAAGGAAAATAGCGAAGAGGCCCGCCGATTCATAGAGTTGGGTTGGGTGAACCGGAAGAGGACCATCGGCATGGCGGGTGATCAGGTTATCTTCGAGCTGACGTCGCCACGCCAATCCACCACGAGGAAACACCACGCCGGTGGGCCCATCGGTGGGATAACCCCAGCAGCAACCGTTAAGAAAGCAACCGATTCTAGCGATGGAGTGCCCCAGGGGAAGGAAGGGCATGCCAATATCGCCCATGCC
>CAXBPH010000220.1:0-11750 GCA_963977445.1 uncultured bacterium
AGGATCCAGTGAGCGTGACTCGGGAAGAAACAATACCCTTAGTCGCGATTGTAGGCCCAACAGGTTCGGGAAAATCCTCCCTCGCCTTGGCCTTAGCGTCTCATCTGGGCACGGACATCATTTCCGTCGACTCCATGCAGTTTTATACGGGCATGGAAATCGGAACGGCTGCCCCGACCCGGGAGGACCGCCAGCAAGTCCCCCATCACTTTGTGAGCTATCTGGAGCCTGACGAAGAAATTACCGCCGGGTCCTACCAGGAAATGGCCCGTGCACGGGTTTCCCTGATAAACGAAGCGGGGAAACCGGCTATCGCCGCTGGTGGGTCGGGCATGTATGTCAGTGCACTCATCGATGGCATTTTTGACGGCCCTGGGGAAGACCCCGCCATCAGAACGCGACTCTATGAAGAAGCCGAGCGCCGTGGTAAGGAATTTCTGCTGCGACGCGTCCAGGAAGTTGACCCCGACTACGCGGCCCGCATTACAAGCGCCAACGACCTGATACGGATTGTTCGGGCACTGGAAGTGTATGAAATTACGGGCCGCCCATTCAGCGAGCTCCACCGGGAACACCGGGAACGCACCACCTCCTTACCGTGCCTCCAACTCGCGTTGCGCTATGAGAAACGTCAGGACCTCTATGACCGCATCAATCAGCGGGTAATTCAGATGATTGATGAGGGCTGGGTAGCGGAAGTACAGCGGCTACTCGACAATGGATTCGGCCCCCAGTTGGACCGATTAAAGGCCTTGGGCTTCCGTGAGATTGCCGCCCATTTGCGTGGGGAACAGTCTCTTGATGACGCCATCGCGTCCGCCCAACTCCATCACCGCCGCTATGCCAAACGTCAGCTCACGTGGTTTCGCGCCGACCCCAGAATTCATTGGATACCTGCGGGGCCCGGCACAGACTCCGCAGCCCATCTGGCGACAGCCCTGGACCTGATAGAAAACTACGCCGATCCCCCCCTCGAAGACTCTGTAGAAATCCACCGATTCCTGGCCGAAACCAAAGGAAATAGCACGGAGAAAAACGGGAATGGCTGAGGCGGGCGAACTGGGCGGGGCCCTGCTGGCCTCCTATGGCGTCCGCTTCCGAAAACTGAAAGAGCTGGGCGACGGGGCCTTGGCCCGACTCTCGGAAACGGACTGGCATCACGTGCCCCCCCACGGCGAGAATAGCATTGCCATAATTGTCCAGCACCTGGAAGGCAATATGCGTTCTCGCTGGACTGATTTCCTCGTCACCGATGGTGAAAAAGAAAATCGTGAGCGGGATAGTGAATTTACTGTCCAACCCGAGCTGGATGGGAAGACCCTATGGGCCTTGTGGGAAGGTGGATGGTCAATTTTGTTGCATGCCCTCGACGCCCTCGCCCCCGAGGATTTGCTGAAAACCGTTGAGATTCGGCGCCAACCCCTGTTGGTACTGGACGCTATCAATCGCCAATTGGCCCACTATGGTTACCACGTAGGCCAGATTGTCTATCTGGCACGCATGTATCGTGGCGATGCCTGGGAATCCATCTCCATTGCGAAGGGCAAGTCTACAGGCTATCAGGCCCGACCGGACGACTGAATCGTGGTAAAACTGCTCACAAAGTGCGCGCTCTTCTTCGCCATCAACGCGATGCTTGCAACGCTGGTTCTTTATGCCCATAGCGCCACCTTGACCGACAAGCCCTGGGAAACCGACTCAGTCCTCTTGACCATGCCCCAGGGCGAACACCCCAATCTGGTTTTTCTCGGCACGTCCCATACCTATCTCTTCTCCCGCTTTAAAGAGCACCACGAAATGGTTGAAGCCACCCTCAACCGAAGCATGTTCAACATGGCCCTGCCCCAGGGCGGCGGCATAACACCGGCACGATTTTACCTGGAGACCTTCTGGGAATCGGGCAACACGACGGACCAGGTTATCTATTTCCTGGATCCCTTTGTCCTCTACAGTGCCGGTGCCAACGATAACCACAAGTTTGTCTATTTCGAACCCCTTCGACTTTCGTTCCTCGCTAAACTGGTCCGCAACGGATATAGCTATCGCCGCATCATCACCTACGTGCGCTCTAAATTCGGTGCCCCCTGGCTTTTCCAGAAACCCGAACCCCTCTATCACCATATTGCGCCCGTCCCCGAACGATTCGTCACGGAAGCGCGTAAGAATCACCGCTTGGACACACTCTACCCCGATGGCCTGCCCGCCGATGTATTTGCCACCTACACCGCGGAGTTTGAGCGTATCGTCGATCTGTGCGAGGTCCATGATACGCCCCTGATGGTTGTCATCCCCCCCACCCTGTTGGGCCACGAACCTGGTCATGCGTCCATGATGACCTGGTTGGAGAGCCTGAAAGAAGAACGGGGCATCGCCCTTTTCGACTGGGTGGACGTCATGCCGGATCGCACGAAGTTTTACAACCTGGATCACATGAATCTGGGGGGCATTGAGACCTTCATGAAAGAGTGGCTGCGGCCCGCGCTGGATGGGGTAACAAACAGGAGGTCAGGCATTCCAGCCTGACACAACGGTCGCCCGACGCAACCATCTACCTGCCCGAGCTCCGTATGTTCGCTCCTTGGTCAAGCAGCACTTTTTAACCAATGCGTGCCTTTAACCAGGCTGAAAAGCCTGACCTCCTCTTTCGTCGGACCCCATTGAAACGGAAGTGCGAAGTTGCTATTCTAGGCAGACTACATTGGAGCAGTAGTTATGCATGAATACACGGCCAATAATGAAACGTCCTTTCTTCAACCTTCTTCACGTATTGACATTAGCAATCGGCATCTACCCCATTGGCAACTTGATGGGGCTTTTTACTTCGTAACCTGGAGATTGGCCGACGCACTTCCGCAATCGAAGTTACACGCGTGGAAGAAAGAAAGAATCGAATGGTTGAGAGAACATCCCAAGCCGTGGAACGGTTCTACCCGGCGGGAGTACAAGAAACGCTTTCCAAGGCGAAGCGACGAGTGGCTGGATCGGGGCTATGGCGAATGTGTTTTGCGCACCCCACCGTACGCTCAAATAGTCTTCGATGCTCTCTTACACTTTAATGGGGCGCGCTACGATATGGCGTCATTCGTTGTCATGCCAAACCATGTCCACACGCTGTTTCAATTGCGAGGTTCCTACTCGGTGGAAACGTTGGCGCAGTCCTGGAAAGGCTATACTGCCCGGCGTATCAATCAGAAGCTAGGGAGAAGAGGTGTTTTGTGGCAAGCGGAATCCTGGGACCGACTTCTGCGCGGTGTCGACGACCTGAAACGTTGCTTTTTCTATATTAAACAGAATCCTGCGATGGCGGGACTGAAGCGAAGCGAATACATGTACTACGAAGTGGAAAACCATCTACCGGAATCCTTCACCGAGTAATACAATACAAGACCACGCTCTCCAGCCTGACACAATATTGACTCTACGCCGTCTACAACCCGCCTAAGCGCCTTCAACACATCCGCCAAGTCACCGGCACCAACAAATCCGACACTTTCCTTCTGTCAGGCTGGAAAGCCTAACCTCCTTATTTCTTCCAGACCAAGGCCTGACCATCCTCCAACAAGCGCGCCTGCAGTGCCGCCACATCGATATCCTGAACCGCCACGTCACCATCAATGGCCATCACGGCCGCCGTTGCTGCCGACTGTCCCAGCACCATGAACACGGGCTCCATACGGATAGAGCCATAGGCAATGTGGGAGGCCGAGAGACATACGGGCACGAGCAGGTTGGTGGCATCTTTCTTCGCGGGACGGATAGAGCGATAGGCTATGGGATAGGGACCGAATCCGCCTACTTGCACATCGCCCTCATTGATGACCCGGCCGTCTTTCACGTAGCGTTGCATATGGTGCGAGTCCATCGTGTAGGCTCCCAATCCCACCGCGTCATCAATTTTCCGCGTTCCCACACAGTTCTGCTCGATCATCACGTAGTCCGAAATCATGCGTCGGGCTTCGCGCACATAGAGCTGATGGGGCCAGCCGCCGTTGTCGAGAAACTCATCCTTCGGCAGCCCCCATTGCTGCATTTCTTCGTGGACCGCCTCCGGCACGCGCGGGTCGTTGGCCAGAAAATACATGAGGCCCTGCTGGTAATCTTTGTGTGCCTGGATGATGCGAGCCCGCGTAGCGTAGTCACCGTCAGGATAGTCGTAATTTCCACCGATGAAGTCGGTCGCGAACGCGCCTTTGTTGTTCGTATCCGTCTTGGAATTTGGCATGGTCTTGGAGAGTTTCATCACGGTCCAATGGCCGGCCTTTAGATAACGGAGCAGCAACTCATAGTTGAAGGCATCGTAGTTTTCCGGCTTTGGGAAGGGCAGACGGTTCGCCGGGTCATTGGTCAGACACATGCGAAAACAGTAGCCCTGCACACGATGATCACCGCTTCCTTCCTCGCCCGGCACCTCTTCCTGAATATTGGGAAGGAGTCCGCTGGACGGGTCACCGGGTGTCACATAGGGGTCAATGGGCACGACAAACTGATGATACTTCGCCTGCTTCGTCTGGACGCCGTTGAGCGTTTCCCCGTAGGTCGCGTTGGACTCACGTCCCACGTGGTAGGGCACATCCGCCAGGGCCATGAGGTCGCCTTCGTAGGTGGCGTCGATGAATACCTTACCACGATACTCCTTGCCGCTCTCCATTTTGATAGCGGTAATAGCACCATCCTTTTTGGTCACGCCATTCTTAAGATCAAGACGTTCTCCAAAATCCACGGGAGTTTTCGTTTCTTCGATGAACTCCTGGAATATGCGCTCTGCAACATGGGGCTCGAAGGTCCAATTTTCTTCGTTTCCGTAATGCTTGCCCAGACGCTTGTAGAAGTCCCGGGAGATGCCGCCGATGGCCGCTTTGTTGCCAATGTCGGTAGCACCCAGCCCCCCGGCGCTGAGTCCACCCAGATGCTGTCCCGGCTCGATGACGATGGCCGTCTTACCCATTTTATGGGCCTGGACCGCCGCCACGACCCCCGCAGATGTTCCGCCGTAGATAACCAGATCATAGGTCTTTTCCGCTGCAGATGCGTGAAGACTCGTTGCACAAATCAATAAGAGAGCACTTAAACTACGTAACATAAATATCACTCCTTTAGAATCAGGCACGACAGCCGGCCAAGTTCCGCGTCGTACACACGCCAGTCAATGTATATCCAGGGAAGACTGGGCTCCATCGCCCCCGCCAACCATACAAGCAACGCTGCAATCTACTTCACCGGCCAACTCGCCCGCAGTGGACTTTCGAAGAGGCCCATCTTCTCCAGCGGAATCGGCTTGAAGCCCAATTTCAGTGCAGGCGACTCGGGCTTGAGATGGTAGTCGTGCTTTTCCATATCCACAAAAAGCGGATCGGTATCGCTAAGGTTGTCTTCATACGCGATGTAGGGCTCGGCGTCTTCGTTCACGTCTTTCCAGCCCTCGCCCACGAAAATATTGCGGGCGACGAGGTTGCCCACCGGTGCGGCGGGTTCGTTGTCGATTATGTTAACCAGCTTGGGATAGCGCTCCGAATAGGGCGGCTTGTTGTAGGCAATGCCCTTGAGGGTGCCCTTCTCCTTTTCCTCCGCAATCCACTCATCAGCGTGGCCATGGGCCCACCCCAGGGCACGGGCATCGATGTGGAGGGCCTTGGTGCAGTTGATGAAAATATTATTCTCTACCGTGCAATCGCGCCCGCCCCCGATGAAGGCCGCGCGGTAGACATTGCGAAATACATTGCCCACCATATCCGCCGACGAGAACATATCATCGAGATAAATCCCCACGCAGCCCTTGTCCTGATAGCCGTTGATGTCGTAGAGGTAGTTGTAGCGAATCATATGGCCGCGCTGGGTCCAGTCACGGCCCGTATATAGGGCGCCGGCATCGTTGGACTCAAGGCACACGTCGTGTATTTCGTTGAGCTCGATGAGGTGGTCGTTGCCGCCAAACCCAATGGCCATGTGGGGCGCATCATGAATGTAGTTATTCGCCACGCGATTGCCTACGCCCTGCACGTGAATGCCCGCCGCATAGACCCGCTTGATCGCTCCGTAGTGATGGACATGGTTGTTTACGGCAAAATGCCCTGCCGGCGTCAGTGTCGTGCGGTCCCCACCGCTGATACTGATGCCGGACGATCCCATACCATAGATATCGCAGCCCTCAACGCCGCAGTCTTTACCGCCACTCACCGAGATGGCACCACCGCCACTGTTCCGCACGGTGAGCCCGTTGATGCGCACCCCTTCCCCATCACGCACCGACACGACCGTACCCCGCGTGCCTTCCATGGTTATTCCCTCGATGGTCACATAGGACGTCGTATCCAGGCTGACAAGATTGGGCAACAGGGTGACCATGACTTCGACACCAGCCGGATCGGCGGGCGGCCAGAAATAAAGCTGCCCCGAATCCCGATCAAGAAACCACTCCCCGGGGCTATCCAGCTCACTGAGCAGGTTATAGGCGTAGTAGTAACCGCCCTTCCGATAGCCGTAACCATGGTAAGGCTCTTTAACGGAAATCACTTTATTTTCTGTATCGATCGACGCTACAGGATGGCGCTGTTCGGACCAATCCCAGAACCAATAGCCATGGAGCCAGGCATCGGGCTCTTCCAGCCAGCGCTCGGGACGTGGATCATCGTAGATGAATTTTCCCGTCTTGCTGCCCTTTCGCCCGTGAATCTCGTGACCATCCTTTTCCACCACATCGACGATATCGACGAAGCCTTCATTGGGCCAGCGCGACAGGGTCATACGATTGCCGTCAAAGAAAAGCTCCACCCCGCCACCGGCCGGGGTCCCAAATTCTGTAATTCCCATGGCCGTCAAATTTATTTGCAGGACGTGGGGGCGCGCCGAAGAATCGAGACGAGACAGCGTTGCCTCATCCGTCACCGGGGTAAATCCCGTCAGCAGGCGACCACCCAGCAGGCGTGCCTCCTCGGCCCTATCGGCGATATAGCGAATTGGGGCTTCCGGCGTGCCAGAGTCCTGCGCTTCCAGGGTGAAAGGCTTCTCCAATACATAGTCGCCCCCGTGAATCCGAACATCGGCACCCTCGGGCAACCCATCGCCAGCACGGGCCGCGCGGATGGCATCCCGCGCACCTTCCAAGGTCGTAAAAGCACCTTCGGCACCGTCGGGTGAAACATGGAAAACCGTTGGCGCACTGTACACAGCGAATAACGGCAAGATAGAAACGAAAAGAAAACTCCAACGTCGCATGGAACGTACTCCAGATAGGTGGCGGGTTTACACGAGTCGCCAGCATAGCAGACGCACCGCAAAACTGTAAATTGGGCGACAACGATGCCAAAGCGACGATACCGTGCACATACGACAAAGGCACACCCCGATGCGGAGTGTGCCTCGTCATAGCATCTATTTACGCGTTATTTTTCAATCGTGAATTCGTCGCGCAGCGCACCTTCGATGTCGTAGGCCTTGTAGGTCAGCTTATTGCCGTCGATTTTAAGATCGAGGACCTGATAGGTGGAAACGTTGGTCATGCCGAATTCGGTGTAATCGAAATCACCCTGGTCGTAGTGCTTCGTTCCAGAAACGGAGACGATATAGATCGTGCCTTCGGCTGGTGTTTCCACTTTCGCATCGTTGTTCATGGGCCAGGTGCGCAGGTAGGCGTGGTCATGTCCCTGCAGGGCCAGATCGACGTGGTATTTATCGAAAAGGGGACCCCAAACTTCGCGAATTTCTGGATTATTGCGGTCCGCGCCAGAGGAATAGGCCGGGTGGTGATAAATCGCAAACTTCCACAGCTTATCGGAGGCCGCCAATTGGGCATCAAGCCATTCCACCTGATCCGCCGGTGCCACGTTGGAGTCGAGCACCACAAAAAGGGCGTTGCTGTATTCAAAGTGGTAGGCCCGCTCCGGCGTCACGCCTTCGGGACCATTCAAAGGCAGGTTGAAGAGGGACAAATACATCCAGGGACCCTTGTCGCCCTGGTCCTCGTGGTTGCCAATGGCCGGAACCAGTTGTTTCCGATTGAAAATGCCATCCGCGTTGTAGAAAAAAGTATCCCAGTCATCCCGCTCGTTGCCCCGGTTAATCAAATCGCCCGCCATGATATAAAACGCCGCGTCAGGTTCCGCAGCATAGGATTGATGGGCCAGCTTGCCCCACGTGTCCAGACCATTTTGGGCATCGCCCATATAGATAAATTTAAACGGCGTATCGCCCGCAGGGGCCGTAACAAATTCGACCGGCTCGCTCCAACCGATGACGGAGCCATCTCCCACTTCATACTCATACACCGTGCCGGGCTCCAGGCCAATGAGGTTGACGACATGGCGATTGATGATGGGGTCGTTGATGGTGTTGTGGCTGACCAGGGGCGTCATCGTCGCGGCGATTGTAATCCACCGTTCCGCAGCCTCGCTACCCGGTAACTTTTTCAAACGGTAACGGAGTGCCGCCTGGTCGATAGCCGTGCTCGTGCGCCACTGCACCGTCTGGGTGGTCTTTGGGTCGCCGGTCCACGTGAGTACCACCTGATCGGGCGCTTCGGTCGCCGGGAAGTCGGTGGTCTGATAGACGTTGGTCAACTTGGCCGAGCGGCGCTTGTTTTCGTTTCCACGAAAAAGGGTCTGCCCCGCGAGCGCTTCCGGTACGGCCGTCAGTCGGGTTTCGTCCCAACTCACATAGACGCGCTCTCCCTTATTGAAGTTGCCTACCGTATACTGGCCCGGATAAATCTGGTCGATATTGATAATATCACCGCTGTTTTGTGGCGTCATGACCGCGAAATAATGGTCGCCATCGCCACTCAATGAGTTGACACCCAGACCGATTTCGCCAGCGGGAAAATCTTTTCGCCAGCCTTCATAATCCCCGTCGTCCGAGGAAGCAATCAGATCGGTCTTTTCAAAACCCCGATCTCCCAGCCAGAAAACCACTTCGCCCATGTCGGCCTTGCGAAACACATACAGGGTCACCGGCACATTCACCCGGAAAGTCACGTGCTCTTGCCCGAGCACATGACGCTCGTCTTCGGTGAGGGTTGCGTAGACTTTTTCTACCGAAATATTCTTCAATTCTTCTTCCGGCAGGGTCTGCTGCAGACGCTGTACAACCCCGGCGACCGTGTCGTGGACCGAGGGGTGGTTGCCCACGTGGGCCTGGGCGGCGTTGGCCATGGTGAGAACAAGGAGGAGTCCGAAGAGACGACGCATTGGGAATTCCTTTCGAGGGTACACCCGTATTTGTTGGGAAATCTGGGGCGTTTTGTTGCAGCGAACGGACAATCACTCACGCCATTAGAGGCTTCCGGTACGTAGATTGAGGCTGCAGATCATTTTGTTAAGTGTAGCGAGTGATTGTTCACGTATTGTAAGTCACGACCTTGCCATTCTCAAGTCACCCAATCGAAGTTTTTCACCCGACACTCCGGACACGTCCTCTTCACCCGGATTTAGGGAACTTTTTAGACGGGCCGCCCGGGATTGCGTCACCTTCCCCGAGCGGCCCGTTCTGCTTTAGAAACTATCCACGTGCTCCCGTGCGACGGGCTAACATGACAAGCCCCAGGCCGAGAAGGGTTAACGTCCCGGGTTCGGGAATGGGTGCCTGCACCGTGTGGATGACACCTATCGCGTCCAGATCCACGCCGCCACTCCCCCAGGTGACCCAGGCATCGTAGATGGGATTCCCGTAGGCGTCGAGGAAGTCGCCACTACCGGGTATGTCGACCAGACGAACGTAGCCAACGTTGTTGAGGTCCAGGGTCCCGTTCTGCACGAGGGCGTGTCCCGACAGTTCCTCCAAGTCAAAGGGCGTCCCCCAACTCTGACCGGCCGTATTGGCGTGTTTGCCCGCCAGGTTGTAGTAGCCCGTAGGATCTAAGGTGCCATAGGCCCCAACACGCTCGTCTTGCAAGGCGTGGGCCGCAAAGCGGGCAAAATCAATCCCGTTTGACGACACTTCCACATAGGCCAATTCCCCAAACAGCATGCCTTCCACCGGCCCCAACGGGGGCACTATATAGTTGGTGAAAAAGCCGTTTTCGAAGATGGCAAAGTCCGCGCCGAAGCCATTCCCGATGCCCGTGTCAAAGGACATGGTGATCTGGCCGGGTCCGGGATTATTCACCGGATCGGCGAGCCACGCGTTGATCTGCGATTGCGTCAGGTCACCAAGGGAGACGATATCGCTGTTACTGCCCGTAACCGCCCCCGTGAGTTTTCCCGGTGCCTGGAAGGTCGCCGACACCCCGGGAGCCGGGCTGTAGTCCGTGTACCCGGTTGCCCAGGCCGCGAACAGGGGATTTACATAGTTATTCGCCGTTGCTCTGCCGTCCCCGTCGGGTCCGACAAATCCTGCGATGGGATTGTCATAGGGGTTCGCATCATTGGGGTTCGCTATGCCGCCCGAGTAGGGGCCAATGGTGTCGGCCCCCGCAACGGATGGGATACACGACAATGCCAATAGGGTCCAATATGCAGTTATAGTGTGTTTCTTCTTCATCTTGTGCTACATGCTCCACGTTACCCACAGCACCTTCGCCGGGGTCAAAGAATTAATGAAAGAGGGGTGATTGAGGGCGACCAGGCTCGTTGAATAGGTCGCGTTGCCTGCTCCATCCTTTCCGACGCTATACGTCACAGTTTCTACGGTGAACATCGCGTGACGATGGGAGAAACGGAATCGAAAGGAGGGCGGGACAGGCAGGACGCAACTCCCCCACGCGCAACGTATGGCGAAGAAGTTCTATCACTCTTGTCCGGACCGACCCTACCCTCGAGGATTCGATTCCCCATCGCTATGGCGATGTTGGAATCCGGTCGGTCTTCGGAAACGCAACCGACCGCAACCTGTGCGGTCGATACCTGCGTTCCTGAACGTTCTGAACCTCCGGAAACCAATTGGGTTTGAGGTGCAGAAAACGTTCAGCCAGAGCGATGAACACAGGTGGAGGAGGGTGAAGGGAGCTGCAAAAGACCGAACAGGGCTGCGAACCGAAAACCGGGCTCAACAGCGCACGACCAGACGTGAACGTTGCAGCGCCACAACAGCCTTTCCCACGAAGGCACAATCGTAGCTGGCACCAAATCGGCACCTCGATTCACGGGTAGGTCTTCGGACTTACAGGCGGACCACGTATTCACGTGGATGTCTACTGGCCATCGCTTCCCAGTCCATAACGGACCAGTGCTTGCATCGCACCGTGTGTGCAATGGATGGCGGTCGTTCCTGCATACCGCTGCGGGGCAGTCCCGGATTTTCACATCACCCATGCTGACTTAAAATCAGCATTCGGTGACCGCACTATCGACGTTTGCCAATAACGCGCGGGTTCCCTTTTCATCTGTATGGACCCATAGGGCCCAGACAGAACCAATGAACTAACGGAGCGGAGTGTAGCACGATGAATATCGGGCAGGCAATGATGAATTCAGTACAACGCTGCTTAATACGTAGAGGTTCAACGCGGACGTCCGGTAAGCGTGCGGTTCGTCTACTGTACGTCGAAGACGTAAAACAACGGGCCTTCGGCCCGATGCAGGCGGGCCGCCTGCGCTCCCAATTGTCAAAAGCTACCTTACAGCGATAGGGGCCAAGCCGCCGGTACGTTCGCCTTTTTGCAGGCGATTGCGTGCACTGCCAAAACTAACGAACTGAATTTTACCGAGGTCTACCTTCGCTTATTTAATCACTCAAAAATGCCCCGCTGCACCTGAATCGCGCAGCGGCTGGATTCAAGTACTAAATGCAACATGCTGTATTATTCGTTGTTCAGTGAGGAC
>CAXBPH010000221.1:0-11620 GCA_963977445.1 uncultured bacterium
GATGCTGCCGGGCACGCCACTGAGTTGGCTGCTGTAAACGGACTGAATCGAGTCAACCACGACAAAACTGTATTTGTCTTTTTGAATCTCTTTCGTAATATTCGTTACCGACGTTTCGGTGTAGATAAAGAGGTGCTCATGGATGGCCTTGAGGCGATCCGCCCGCAGTCGGGCCTGGCTGAAGGATTCTTCGCCCGATACATAGAGGACGGGGCCGTTGTTCGCCGCAAGATACTTGGAAAGCTGGAGCATCAAGGTGGACTTGCCGATGCCCGGGTCGCCGCCGACGAGAATGAGGGAGCCCGGCACAATGCCGCCGCCAAGGACCCGGTCGCATTCTGACATGCCGGTCGAGATGCGTGTGGGCGGCGGTTGGGAACCGTCGGTGACGGGAATTGGCTTGCTGGAAGCCACGATGCTCGCCCGCTTATGGGTTCCTTCTTCGGCCACTTCCTCTTCGGCCAGGGTATTCCACTCGGCGCATTCGGGACACTTGCCCATCCATTTGGCGGCAACAGAACCACAGGACTGACAGACAAACTGGGTGCGGGGAGGCTTACTCATTGGCACCCCCCTGCGAATCGTCAAATTCCGTCTCCGCCGGTTTGGGTGCCGGGGCGGTGACCGCCAGAATGCCTACATACTCAAGGCCCGGCGTTTTCCGACCGATGGCAGGCGCATAAAGGCCCGACAACGAGCCGTCGAGATAGAGGGCGTTGGGACAGTTCAACACGTCGCGAAAATAAGACGCGAAGGTGTGTAGATTTACAGGGAGATTGGCAATCACAATCGCAATGCGCGTTGGCGAGGCCACGCCGATTCCGTTGCGAAAATGCACACTGGTCGAGTCCGCATTAAACTTGGGATGAAGCGCACCGTCTATAACCAGCAAGGGTCCCGATTGAACCGCCAAGCTTGGCTGGGGCGTCGCGGTGGCATAGTCTTCGGTGGTCCGAATGTGGGCCCCGGCGTCGTCGATGTAAAAGACACCATTGGGTTTCAGGGCAAAATTACCCTTGCCCCCCGTGTGGGGATTGAGGCCCCGCAGCTCCTGCCCCTGCGCTACGTGGAGTCCGAGGGGCGTGCGGTCTTCGGCGTAAATGCCCGAATTCGTCGCCACGACCAGGGTCTTCCCCTGGGTGCCAAGCCAGGATTCCAGGCGGGCAAAATTGACAAAGGGCTTGTTGTCCGTATCTTTCCAGAACAACTCAAGCTTCGCCGTCGTCAAATCTACCCACGCGACGGTAAATGGAACCCCATGAAAAGACTCCGACGTAAACGACACGCCAGAGGCATCATTATTCTCGGCCACGACCGAAATACTACTGCCCAGCGCTGCAAGAAAGATGCAGGCGCAGGCCAAGTATATTCGAAAAGTTCGCGGCATAGATCAATTCAATTCCAGGACGATCCGTTGGGCTGACAAAGGGCGGTAAGTCCTTTACCGCCTATGTGATAAGGATAACACACCTCAGCCCTTCGGGGCAATGAAAACCGCATTTTTCACTCCAGTATGCATGAATTGTGTGCAATATACCGCCACAGCTTGGTAGAATTTCCTACGGCTGTCGCTCAAGATTACCTCCACGACGTGGAGACAACGACACGACGAAATCCCTGCACCTATATTCACGGCACCTCCCTTATGGAGTGCCACAAAGGATCACAATATTCATGGAATCGCTCCGCTTTCTTTCTGCCGACGAAGTTCGTACTATTGCCCGGGACCATGGTACGCCCATTTACGTCTATGACGAAGCCACCTTGCGTCAGCGGGCGGCGGAAGTGCTCGCATTCCCCCATGCCTTCGGTTTGACGGCGCGCTATGCCATGAAAGCCCTTCCTACGGCTGCGGTGGTGCAGGTATTGACCCAGGCAGGCCTCCAGATTGATGCCAGCAGTGGCTATGAGGCCGAGCGGGCCATTCGTGCCGGTGTGGCCCCGGAACACATACAGATCACCGCCCAGGAAATACCACGCTTCCTGAAAGAATTGATTGACCAGGGGGTGCGCTTCAACGCCTGCTCCATCAACCAGCTTCGGGCCTATGGCACGCTGTTTCCCGGCACCGAAGTATCGGTCCGCATCAACCCGGGCCTCGGCTCAGGACACAGCAACCGCACCAATGTGGGCGGGCCCTCATCAAGTTTCGGCATCTGGCACGAACACCTCGACGAGGTAAAGGCCGTCGCTGCCGAACACCAACTCACCATCAGCGGCATGCACACCCATATCGGGTCGGGCTCTGATCCCGATGCCTGGGCGCGCTGCGCGGGACTGTCCCTGGCCATCGTGGAGCGCCTTCCCGACGTCACCCGACTGAGCCTCGGGGGCGGTTTCAAGGTGGGTCGCATGACGGGCGAGATTTCGGCAGACATGACCAGCATCGGCAATCGGGTCAAAGATGACTTCGTGGCCTTTGCCGCCCAGCACGGTCGCGAACTCCATCTCGAAGTGGAACCGGGCACCTTCCTGGTGGCCAACGCCGGCGCCCTCGTCACGACCATCATGGATGTAGTCGATACCGGCGCCGAGGGGTATACCTTCCTCAAGATAGACGGCGGCATGACCGAAATCGTTCGGCCGAGCATGTATGGTGCCCAGCACCCCATCGTCGTTGTACCCCAGACCGATGAACGTCGTGGACATGGCACCTACCTCATTACGGGACACTGCTGCGAAAGCGGTGACATCCTCACCCCCGAACCGGGCAATCCCGAGGGCCTGCTGCCCCGCGACCTCTGCGAAGCCCAATTGGGTGACTATCTGGTCATCGAAGGGGCGGGGGCCTATTGCGCAGGTATGGCGTCCAAGAACTACAATTCCTTCCCCGAATGCGCAGAGCTTCTGCGCGGAGACAACGGCGAAGTACGGCTCATTCGGAAGCGCCAGGACTTGAGTCAGATCATGCAAAATGAGGTACTGTAGTTGACGGCATACTGAGGTGCTCGGTATCGGCAATTGTAGCTCCCGTGGGGTGCTGGAGTGCGGGCATCACTTGACGCCTGCCCCGTCCCTGCCCTACACTCGGGATGTCGGCTCTTTCGCCCTACCTCCACCCATTGGAAAATGCCATGTGGTTACGCACCTCCTGCGTCTTGGAATTTGACGCGCCTGTTTCCACGCCCTTCCTGTTCATGCTCCGTCCTCGAAGTGGCGAACAGCAATGGGTCAGCCGCGAGGAATTCGTCCTCACGCCAAGAATAAGCGCCGATGAATGCACCGATCCCTTTGGCAACCTATGCCAGCGCATGGTCGTGCCTGCGGGCCCCTTTATAATTCGCACCACCACCGATGTGGAAGTGGCAAGCGAAGTGGACGTAGCCCCCGGAGCGCCCTTCGTAGAGGTTCAGGCGCTTCCTCATTCGGTTCTCCCCTTTCTCTTACCGAGTCGGTATTGTGAATCCGATCGCTTTTCCCAGATGGCCGCCTCGCTGGTCACCGGCTACCTGCCCGGCTACGATCAGTGTGCCGCCATTGTGCAATACATTCGGAACACCATTCCTTATGTCCCAGGCACCGGACAGCAGATTATCAGCGCCTGCGAAGTAAACGAACGCAATGAAGCCGTGTGCCGGGATATGGCCCACCTCGGTATTGCCTTGTGCCGTGCCCTCTCCATTCCGACCCGCATGGTCGTGGGCTATCTTGCGACCTTGGAGCCTATGGATCTTCATGCCTGGTTTGAGGCCTATGTGGGCGATCGCTGGTATACGTTTGACCCGACCCAACCAACCCTGCAGGGCGGTCGGGTAGCCATCGCCTATGGACGGGACGCTGCCGATGTAGCGATCTATACCCAGTTTGGCGACCCCGTCGAGATAGTGCGCATGGAAGTCAGTGTGCAACAACTTCAGAATCCCCCCTCCTGACGAATCGAATCTTAGCTTCGCCAGTTACCCCTGCACGGCCTTGGCCCGGGCCTCTCGGGCCGTCTGCTGAATTTCCAGCCAGGGGAAGCGACGCTCACCTGCAAAAGGTTGGGGCGGCGTACCAAACATCATGATGTAGGCGCGACGGGGCTGGTCCGTGTGATTGGCACCGGCATAGTGCAGAGTGCGGGCCAGGTGGAAGGTCGCTCCCCCTGCAGGCAACGGACAGGCCACCGCCGCCGCATCGTCGACCGGCGTATCCACTTCAAGGCCATGGACCCGTGGGTCGTGATTTATAGGATGATGGGCCTGCACCTCGCCCCGATGACTTCCCGGAATAAAATGCATGCACCCGTTCTCCAGGGTTGCTTCCTGGAGAGGAATCCACAAACTGAGGGCATTGTATGCCAGGTCCGGGCTCCAGTAGGCCTCATCCTGATGCCAGGGCGTTGCCACGCCCTTGCCCGCCGGTTTGAGAATCGCGTGATCGCCCTGGGCCTCCGTGCCCTCTCCCAAAAGTTGGCGGGCCAGTGCCAAGGCGGTCTGCCCGCATTGAAGGGCGGCAAAGGCAGGCTCGTAGCGGGATGGATTGAGCATCTGTTGCAGCTTGGCAGGTGCGCCCGCCTCATCATCACCGGCCAAGTCAAAGTGGTCGCCCGCCTCCCGGCCCGTCTGGTTTGCGAAAAGCCTGTCGTAAAGACCACGCATTTTTTCTACCTCGTCGGGAGACACCAGCGCATCCACGGCAAGATAACCCGACTCATGGAATGATGCAATTTGCTCGGCGGATAACACAGATATCGTGGCTGACATAGGGGCAGGGCTCCGGGTAGGTATTTCCGCTGTTGGACCTATCCTACGAGAGCCCGTCAACACACTGCAACCGAAACAAACCTTCCAGAGCACAGGAAAATTAAACGGTTCATGGGCAACTAGTGGCGATTATTTATTTGAAACTTCAAGTGCCGGAGGTAAAAGGTGACTCGATGGAATCTTGCGAATCATGTCGCCACGCATCATTCTTCAGATAAAGCTACAAACCATGGACGTGCCGCGCGATCTGGTACTCCAGTTCGTGCGAAGGGGCTGTGGGACGTCATTGGGGTCTATGTAGTTGTGATATGTCTTCACGAGGCCATTGGGGACAAAACATTGTGCTTGGTCGTGGCCTTGATGTAGAGACGCAGTCGTATCGCCCATTCCGCGCACGAACCGGGAATACCGGATCGCGCGGCACGATTGATGGGTGTAGTTTGTTTTTGGCGGAGTGAGTTTTTGTTGGCACCCACCTGCGGCGCACCGTTGGCCTTCAAACGGAGGCGAGACGTACGCCTGTGGCGGAAGCAACGCGGGGGAGCTGCGAGGGCAATCGCATTAAAACCGACGCGCGCAAAATATAAGTTTGGTGGGCTCCTGAATCAACAAAGCGAACGCGATAGTGCCACCCGATCACGCTCTTCGTACGGCGTAGTCGTACCAAGAGCGGGTTCGGGTGCCTTGACCCGCGCCTTTGTCCGATTAATGTGGATGCCACCGTAGCACGGTTCACCGAAATGCCTGCAATGAAACAAGGCCACCGCCAAGTCGTCCACCAACCCGGCCAGTAGCGCAAGAGATGAATGTCCTACCCGTATTACGTCGGACCAGCGCTCCCAATTGTCAAAGACTGCTTTAAGCGAAGTAGCCAAGCCGACGGCTGGTTGTCTTCTTGTAGACGCGCGCGTACGCTGCCGAAGCAAACGAGCAAAATCAGATCGAGGTCTCCCTTCGCTTATTTCGTTCACAACTGCGTCCCCCTTCAAAAATTGGGTATCCCTCCTCCCCACTCACGGTGAGGCGTGAGCCACATCAGGCGGACCCGGCATAAAATTGGGGCCACCAGCTTTGCACGATACGTCGTGCACAGGTGTCACGCTCATGCTTCCCCATACCCGCCACCTTCAACGTCCACGAGGATCTACCGAAAGACGAACGTCCAGTCATAAGGCACAAAGCCGGCACAGTCCCGACGATGGAGAAAGCGAGTGGGTTGCCCCGGTGCGCCGACGGCCACCGTGTCGCCGGAGAGCACAATATAGCAGTAGATGCTTTTTTGAACCGTTGCACGATAAAGCTGAACACTGAGAAACAACATCGCGACCAGCGAGGCCCCAATCACCCCCCAGGCAATCCATCCGAGACCATCTCCCGGACCATCAATGAGAACGACGATGGCAATGGCCGCGAGAAGGTGGACCAGGCCAAAAACGCGAATGGCGTAGTAGCTCTGCGCTTGTGCCTTCGTCCGCTTGTAGGTTGTCATCGTGAATTGCCTCCAGAAATTGCCGCGCCCCAGACTAATAAGTAAAGAATATCATCTTCCGCTGATGGCCGTCGATTATTTTTTCTCGGGCCTGATATCGCCCTCCCCACGCCCAATTCATTGGATTGGCTCCTTCCCATGGGGTAGGATATTCTTTCTATTAAACCTATTTCTGGAGAGTTGCTATGAATTCCCTGCGCTGGCTTCTATGTTTCAGTTGGAGCGCCCTCTTAATCCTCCCCCAGGCCGTCGCTGACGAAACACAAGAAGCCCTCGAATTTGAATTGCCGAAGGCGTATTACGGAGGTACCGTCGCCTCCTACTGGAGCCCCCATCTGGACACCCGGATCTACGTGGATCGCAAACCCCTGCTGGCCCCGAAAGGGACCGCTGTTGTCTCGCTGAATAAGCCGGTCACCTCCAGTGGTCAACCCCTTCACGGTGAACTCAGCTGGCTCAATGACGGCAACAAGGAATTCGGCAAAAGCACCCTGCTGGAACTGCCCGAAGGCAAACAGTGGGTACAGATTGACCTGGAAAACACCTACGCCATCTATGCGGTCCTCCTCTGGCATTTCCACGAAGGAGGCCGGGTCTATTTTGACGTGATCGGGCAAATTTCCGACGACCCCGAATTCAAAACCGGGGTAACAACGATTTACAACAACGACTACGACGATTCTCTCGGACTCGGCAAAGGCACGGACAAAGAGTACATCGAAAACAGCGATGGACGGCTTTTTATCCCGGAGGATGTATCCGGCCGATACGTGCGCTTTTACAGTCGGGGCAACACGGATCACGACTTCAACAACTACGTGGAGCTCGAGGTCTGGGGCAAGAAGAAATAAAAATACGCGATGAACGTGGTTTCCGCCCAACGCAAATTTCTCCCAACACACCAAACCGACACCGCATCGCAACCCCCACAACCAGGTCAGGTTCCTATTGAATAACACGCGCCGAATTTACTTCGCACTTCTTGTCGTCATGCTGACGGCCGCCGCATTTCTCCGTTTCTACGATCTGGGCTATCGCCCCATGCATGGCGATGAAGCCAATCAGGCCATGAAGACGGGCGTGCTGCTGGAAGAAGGCACCTACGCCTATGATCCCTTCGAACACCATGGCCCTACCCTTTACTATTTCACCCTGCCCATCCTCTGGCTGAACGGTGCCCACACCATTCAAGACGTGACGGAGCCCATGCTTCGGGTGCTGCCGGCCTTGTTTGGCCTGGGACTGGTCTGGCTTTCGTGGGTATTGGTCTCCCCCATCTCTCGAAGGGCCGGTGTCTGGGCCCTTTTGCTGACGGCCGTGTCCCACGGGCTTGTCTATTACAGCCGCTATTATGTGCAGGAGATTTCCTTCGTATTTTTTGCGGCGGCCCTCGTCGCCTGTAGTTACCACTTTCTGCTGACGCGACGAATCGGGTGGGCACTGGCCAGCGGTGCCATGCTTGGCTTACTCCATGCCACGAAAGAAACAAGTGTGTTGGTGGTCATCGCCATGGTTGCTGCCCTCGCCACGACACTCTTGTGGGAAAAATTCGTGGTCCGTCGTGTTATTCCGTTGACGGTAAAACCCAAGCCGCTCGTCGGTGTCCTGGCGGTCGCGGCCGGCGTCTCCGTTTTGTTTTTCTCCTCCTTTGGCACCCACTGGCGCGGCCCCCTGGACTCGCTCTTAACCTACAGCACCTATCTCAATCGCGCCGAGGGTCACGGTAGCACGGCACTCCACGAACAACCGTGGTATTACTATCTTTCGCTCCTGACCTGGACCTATCGGAGTGCGGGCCCCAAATGGAGCGAAGGCCTGATTCTGGGGCTGGCGTTGCTGGGAGGTCTGTGGTGTTTCTTGCGACCAATGCCTGCTGAGCGTAGCGACAACCCAAGCGAATCGATCGCCCCCCTGTTACTCCAACGGTTCCTCATCCTCTACACGCTCTTTCTGGTAGTGGGATTCTCCATTATCCCGTACAAGACCCCGTGGAACCTCCTGATATTCCTCCATCCACTGTGCCTGTTGGCCGGACTCGGTGCCCATCGCCTGGTAAGCGCCCCCCCGTGGAAATCGCTTCGCATTGCCATTGCCCTTGTGCTGCTTTGCGCAACTGGCCAGTTGGTCCAACAAACCTGGCGAGGCATTTTCACCTACAGCGCCGACACGCGAAATCCATACGTCTACGCCCACACCAGCACGGCCATCCGGCGCCTGACAGAGCGGGTGGAAGCGATTGCCGCGGTACATCCCCAGGGCAACGCCATCCACATCAATGTCTTCCGTTTCGACGGAGACTACTGGCCCCTGCCCTGGTACTTCCGGAATTATCCGAATGTAGGCTACTGGCCAAACTTTGGCGAATCATGCGATGCGGATATTGTACTCACCAGCCCCGAAATTGCCCCGGCACTACAGCCACGCCTGAAAAATGAATACCAAATAGAAATGAACGCCCTGCGCCCGAGTGTGTTGATGCCCACCTTCATTCGCAAGGACCTGTGGAACGAATTCATGAAATCGAGGAAATGACGATCAGAGTTCCTCACTGATACCATAGCCCTCTCGCCACACTTCGCCAATACGCTTCATCCCTGCGTAGTGCGGACAATGGAGGGTCGTTTTTCCGAGAATTGGGCCCCTTCCGCACCTCACCTGCGAATCCTGACGTCTCTCCTTCGGGTCTAAGTCTGGATGAGGGTGCTTGCGTTATGATCGTGTAAACTAATCCAAACACGAATCTAACCTTCCCCCTATGGAAACCTCTTCCGGCCGAGTGCTATAGTCCCTCTGCGCAAGATAAGTCTTTACCATGAGGGTTTTCCCATGTCATTTTGGCACCGCTGCATGCGTTTTGTACCATGCACTTCCCTGATGCTGGCCGCCTCGGTGGCCGTGTCCCCGACCCATGCCGACTGGCCCACCTACCGCCATGATATCGCCCGTTCGGGAATCGCAAGTGATCCACTGGGCACGGACTTGAAGGAAGTATGGGTATACCATGCTGCCCACGCCCCCAATCCGGCCTGGCCCGGCCCCGCCCGTCGGGATGGCTGGCACAAGTCCGACCCCCTCAAAGCCCGCATGATTTTTGATTGGGCCTTTCATGTCGTCATCGATGAACAGAAGTTCTATTTTGGTTCTTCGGCCGATGACAAGATTTATGCCATCGATTTGGCCACAGGACAAGAAGACTGGACCTTCTTCACCGGGGGGCCAGTCCGTCTCGCGCCAACCGTGAGCGGTGGCAAGGTATACGCCGGCTCCGACGATGGACGGGTCTATTGCCTGGACAGTGCGACGGGCACTGAAGTCTGGCGCCATCAGGTGGCCCCAGACAGCTACCTCCTTCCCGGAAATTCCCGGGTAATTTCTATCTCGCCGGTCCGGACGGGGGTATTGGTCGACAAGGGCATGGCCTATTTCGGCAGTGGCGTGTTTACCTTTGAAGGAGCCTACCTCTGCGCTGCAGACGCCGAAACCGGCACGCCCATCTGGAAAAAGAAAATCAACAATACGGCCCAGGGCTATATGTTGGCTTCGGACGACAGTCTCTACGTGGCCCGTGCCCGGGTAAATCCATTGGTGCTCAGCCGCGATGGGGGTGACGTAAAGTACAGCCATTCCGGTGGCGGTGGCAGTTTCTCGGTTCTCGTCGACGACTACCTCTTTTACGGACCCGGCAGGACGGGCCAGATCGAAGCGGCCCGCTCGGACAAGAGTCGCCAACTCGTTACCTTCCAGGGCAATGTGCTCGTGGTGGATGGACCCACGGCCTATATGCAGTCCGATACGGAATTGCAGAGTCTCGATCGGGGCACCTATCTGGCCTTGGCAGAGGAGCGCAAACTGATCGACATGAAAAAAGACATGGCCAAGCAGAAATTGAAGACCCTCAAGAGAAAGGCCGAGCAGACTGAAGACGACAAAGCCGAAATGGACAAACTCGTCGTAGAGATTGAAGATTTCGACAAAGAAATGGCGCCTTTTTCCGAAAAAATGGAGGCGTGTATGCGCTGGAAGGTACCAAGTACCTATCCCTACTCCCTCATTCTCGCAGGAGAGCGTCTTTATGCCGGGGGACAAGACAAAGTCGCGGGGATTAACCCAGACAACGGCGACGTCACCTGGACCGCCCCGGTAGACGGGCGCGCCCTGGAAATGGCCAGTGCCAATGGTTACCTCCTCGTCAGCACGGACAAAGGCATCATTCACTGTTTTAAGAGTGACCCGCCCACCGTGGCCCAGCTCCCTCAGCAATAGTCGGAACGCTACCGTCCAACGTTTCCCAACCAACGAGTAACGACGATGAAAAAAACGCTCTCACTACTGATTCTACTGTCGGCCAGCCTGGCATCCGCCCAGTCCGAAGACCATCGTGTGGCCCACTGGCGCTTTGACGAAGGGGCCCTCACCGACGGCCATTTTGTGGAAACCATCCACGGGGCCCACGCCAATCTCGACGGGCCTACGGCCTTTGGCGGCACGGGTAAAGAAAAAGCCGCCCTCATCGACCGAAGCGATACCAAACTGACAGTAGCACCCGAGAACCTCTCGGCTATCTTGCCCCAGGAGGCCATGACGGTGTCGGTCTGGCTTTCCATTGAGCGTACCGTGGAATGGGCCGACATGCTCAACGCGGCACAAAATAACGGCGGCCTGCAAAAAGGTTGGGCCCTCGGATTCCGCCAGTCGAATTTCAGCTTTGGCCTGAGCACGGCCGGGGCCGACGATGGCGATGGCAATATGACCTATGCCCGCTCTCTGAATTCCCTCGAATGGGGACGGTGGTATAACGTGGTTGGCACCTACGACGGCACGACCCAGTGTCTCTACGTCAACGGCGAACTCGCGGCGGAGGAAACGGTACAAAGTGGTGCCATCCTTTATCCCGACGCGCCTACCCTGGCATTCGGCGAAGGCACCGATGGCGGTTGGCGGGGCTGGATGTATGAGAGCACCATCTACGACCGCGCCTTGAGTGCGGAAGAAGTGGTCGACCTCTACGGGAAAAAGCAACCCCAGTTCCCCACGAACCTCCACGTAGAAGTAGGCCCCTATCTCCAGCGGGTGGACGAAAACCGCGTCCGCATCGCCTGGGAAACAAGTACGCCGTCCTCCTCGACATTGCTCTGGGGAGACCACCTGCCCCTTTCCGTCTCTCAGCAGTCGGACGAAAAACGAAAGCAACACACGGTATTTGTCGATGGACTCGAGCCCGAGACAATCTACTGGTATCGCGTCGCCTTTGAGGACGAGCGTGGCGAAACACAGTACACCCGGGTACACGAGTTTGATTCGACCTTCGACTACACGCCCGTTCGCGTTACCGCCAAGCCCTTCCCCTATGCGGACGATGCCGAGCGGGAACGGTTTTCCACCCTTGCAGAAACAATTCTGTCCGAAACCGGCATCACCAGCGGCTATGCCCTCGTTGTGGGCGCCG
>CAXBPH010000222.1:0-11525 GCA_963977445.1 uncultured bacterium
GCTTCAATCCAATACGGTCGCCTTAACTACTCACGTTATTTTTGGAAGTCCCCCTGCGCGGGAATGACGTTGTGGGCGTAAGCCATCATGGCTTCGCAAGTTCCTTGGCAAGGAGCGATGGAACGTCACTCAGGATGCTGTCTACCCCGAGGGCCACGTAGTGGGCTATCTCCTCCGGTGTATTCAGCGTATGGACCTGGACCAACACCCCTTTTTCCTTCACCCGGCCAATCTCTCCGGCCGTGAGCGCAAACTGCACGGCATAGCGCTTGGGAATGGACAACATCTTGTCCGTGGGCGTGTAGGTATCGAGATTCCCCAGACGCAGGGCCGTAAGCAGCGCCAATGCGCCGGGCATGTCGTAACACGTAGCGACGTCGGGCAGGGCCGTGCGAAAGGCCGCCATGAGTTCCGGCTTGAAGGAGGCGATAAGCAGACGTTCCGCCGCCCCGTGCTTTTGGATGATGGGCACCACCTTCTCCACCAGCCCTTCGCCGTCTTTCAGCTCAAAGAGAATGCGATTGGACGTGGCCACCGCAAGCACTTCGTCGAAGGTAGGGATGGTCACCCCCTTCCCCCGATAGGGAAAGGTCGCGCCATTGTCCGTCGTAAAATGATATCCGGCATCGAGTTGTTTCAATGCCGCCAGCGTAAATCCGTTTACGGGACCCTTCCCATTCGTGGTGCGGTCCACCGTGCTGTCGTGGAGCACAATCACCTCGCCATCCTGGGTAAGCTGCAGGTCCCCTTCCAGGAGAATAGAAGGAAACGCCTTGGCGGCCTCGGAGAACGCCAGTACCGTATTCTCCGGCCATTCATCACCGCCGCCTCGATGGGCCCCCAGAAGTAGGGGCTGGGACCAGGGACCCGCCTCGCTGGCCGTTTTAGATAGCTCTGCCCCGTAGGCGAGCCCCGACAGCGTTAGAGAAACTACCATCGCCCATACCCCGACACGTTGATGTACTTTCACAATACTTCCTCTCGTTCCGTTGCAACGCACTGCTCATTGACCGAAACCAGTATACGCGAGTCCATGGCCTGTTCCCAGACCGTGGGATTCGGCCCACTGTAGACCGCCTTGCACCGCTGTGTAGGGCATGAAATAATACGGCCCCATTTTATTGTCCGGATACGTATTCATCGAAAGGTACCCCATGTCGAATTTACTGCAGGATCAGGTCGCTATTATCACGGGAGCCGGCCGCGGCATTGGTGCCGCAGCCGCCCACCTCTTTGCGGCGCAGGGTGCGCGGGTCGTCGTCAGTGATCGTGATGCAGAACCCACCGCTGCGGTTGTTGAATCCATCACGGCGGCCGGTGGCAGGGCACTGGGTATCCCCGGCGATGTGACGGACCCCGATTTTCCAGCAGCACTGATGGCCAAGACCCACGAGGCCTTTGGGGCCGTCCATATTCTGGTGAACAACGCCGGGTACACCTGGGATGGCATGCTCCACAAGATGTCGGACAAACAATGGGAGGCCATGCTTACGGTTCACAACACGGCCCCCTTTCGCCTTGTCCGAGCGGCGGCACCCTATATGCGCGATGCCGCCCGGGAAGAACAGGCTGCGGGCGCGCCCCTAGCACCTCGGTGTATCATCAACGTCTCCTCCACCTCAGGATTGCACGGCAATATCGGCCAGCTGAACTATGCCACCGCCAAAATGGGTATGGTGGGCTTCACGAAGACCGTGGCCAAGGAATGGGGTGCCTTCGGCATCCGCTGCAACGCCGTCGCCTTCGGCTACATCGAAACCCGCCTCACCCAGGCCAAGGAATCGGGTGAAACCATCGCGGTCGATGGCGAAGAGATCCCCTTGGGCGTCCCCAGTCACCTCCACGAAATGGTGAAGATGCTCATTCCCCTCGGCCGCACGGGCACGGTAGAAGAAGCGGCCGGTGCCATCCTCTTACTGGCATCCCCCTTCGCCGGCTACATAAACGGCCATACCCTCGAAGTTACCGGCGGCATGGGTATTTAATAAAAAGCCCCGAATCGCACCAACAGGGCGATTCGGGGCGTAGCTAACACTATTCGAAACGATAGGCCTTAGAGCACAGTCTTTACCGTGGTCGTGGATTCGGCATCGTCTTCTACGGCGACCCGCAAGGTCACGGGTGCCGTCGTCTGGTCGATGAGGAACACGACCGTCGACTCACCCGCAGGAAGCGTAACTTTTGTCCGCCCTTCCAAGGTGACCGGCTCGCCATTAATCCAGCACGCAACGCCCTCGGTACCCTGGGACACGAGATAGGCCGTTCCGGCCTCCGTGGCCGTGAGGCGGAACCGGGCTGCGCTGTAGCCCTTGTTCATCCAGTAGCGGTGCTCGACCTTGGGGAACTCCCCGACCGGCAACAAGCCACCGACCGTCGTGTAAGCCGGGCCCCAGACCAGTTCTTCGTGGTCTTTGGCGACCAGTTCCGGGCCATCCTGAAAGAGGCGCTGCATGATAATGGGGCTGCTCTGAAGCACTTCCCAGCTGCGAACCACTTTCTCGGTGCCAACGGACCACTCGGGAACACGCCCAAGGCTGGACAGGAAGCTGACCACGTCGGCCACTTCGCCATCGAGCAAGCCGTCAACCAGCCCACCGGGCATGAGGGACTGACCGTCTTCCTGCTTGTCAATCTGGTCGAGGAAGATGGTGTGCTCGCCGTTTACATCCCGGAGGAGCATGGTCGTATCATTCTCCTGGACTTTAATGCCGCTATAGGTCTGCAAGTCGGCGGTCTCGACGACAATCGAGTGATACCCTTCTTTGATCATCTTGTTGGGCAACACAATCGACTCCACGAGGTAGTCTATCTGCGCGCTGCCACCGATACTCGACAAATCAGGTCCGAGTATTCCCCCGGCACCGCCAATGGCGTGACACTGGGCGCAGGCGAGGGCACGGTAGTGGTTTTCACCCCGAGCCGGATCGCCGTTGGCCTTCGCGGATTCCACGAGGGCGGCCATGGTCTCGGCATTCCAGAGTGCTTCCTGGTCGAGGAGGCCCCCTGCGGTGCGCACTGCGGCCAGCGCAACATCCACCTGGCGACCGGAACTCGTAAGCACGCGCTCGGCCTGTCGGGCCACACCACGACTCAAGGTCTGCCCTTCGAGACTCTTTGCCAGTTCTGTCAAGGAGGCTTCCTGGCGCACGAAGGCGTCGAGAAGGCCCTTAACTTCACTTTCACTCTCGCTGCTCTGCATGAGGGGTACTGCTGCCTGGGCGGCTTCGGCCGGAGCCAGACCGACGAGGGCACCCACGGCGTGGGCCCGCGTATTGCGGTCCGGGTGACTCTTGGTCAGCTCGATAAGTAGATTCTTGCTCTCTTCACCACCAAGGCTTTTGAGGGCGTCGATGCTCAGGTTGCGCACATGGGGTGAGGAATCACCCTTCTGCAGGAAGGCCGTCAAGCTGGGACGTACCGCTTCAATCTTCCACGCACCCGCTGCTTCCAAGGCCTGGAACTGAATCTCACCGGTCTTGTTTGCCGCTAAGGCCGCAACCCGCTCAAGACCGCTGCCCGGCTGCATGTTGCGCTGACGGGTGCCGTCAAGCAGCGCACGCCAAAGCGGAATGGCCGCGCCATCGTCTTTTTCGAAGCGCGCACACAATTGCTCGACAATAGTGCCCACCTGCCCTGGATTTCCCTGGGCGGCAATGAGGCCAATGGCCTTCAGCGCCTGGTTGTCGTCGAAACGTTTCTGGGCCATGGCGTGAACCAGCGGCGGCACAATCTCGGCACCACCAACCGCGTCGAGGGCAAAAAGAAGACGTTCTGGATTCTCCGTGAAAGCCCCGTTGTCTTTTTGCACTTCCGGCAACCAATCGGCTTTACGCTCGCGAAGGGTCAGCAGCAGCGCGTAGTCGAGAAACTCGTCCCGCTCCGTGCCGTAGGTGCTCATGGCCGCGAGGATCGATTCGTTGCCCGGCACATGGGTCAGGAGGCGGACGGCTTCGAGTTGCACCCGGGTGTTTTCGTCTTTGACGAAGCTACGGGCAAGTTTCTGCCATTCTTCGGCGGGAGCCAGGCGGGTCAGCCAGTGGCTCATCACGCGAACGGCCGCCGCACGAATGTGGTAGTCGCTGGCACCGAGGGCTTCTTTCAATACTTCGGAATTCACCACATCGAGGGTCTGCCAAGTCCAGAGCGCTTCGAGCACCTGCCGTTCACGTTCGGCACCCGTTGCGTTGGACTCCGCCAACCAGGTTGTCAGGGAGGCGATGACTTCTTTCCGGGGCTTGTGCTTTAAGGTCTGGCGGGCCTGAATGCGGGTCCACTCTTCTTCGGCTGTCATGAGCGAAAGCAATCCATCTGTGGAGGCGCTCGTTATCTGGGGACGCTGTACGAGGGGACGGTCCTTGGCGGTGACACGCCAGATCCGCCCATGTTCGTGGTCACGACGGGGATCGCGGAAATCGACTTCGCCGTGCTGGATGATGGGGTTGTACCAGTCAGCAATATAGATGGCACCGTCGGGTCCCATTTTCACATCCACCGGGCGAAACCACACGCTGTGGGTTTTGATGAGCTCGGTCTGCTCTTCCGAGGTATAGCCCGTTCCACTGTCATTCACGACAAAACGGCAGACACGGTGTCCACGGAAATCGTTGGTGATGTGGTTGCCCCGCCAATCTTCCGGCAGGTGACGTCCATTGATAATCTCGAGGCCGCAATGTTTCGGGCTGCCCGGATTGAATCCATGGAGGATGGGGGTAATACCCGAGTGCAGGAAGGTGGCACCGGGGTAGGTATAGTTAATGCCTTCATGGTAGGCACCGTCGGTCGCAAAGGACTGGCCCCACTGATCCTGGTGATGGCCCCAGGGGTTTACAAAGCCCCGGGAGAAAACCTCCAGCTGGAGGGTCTGGGGATTAAACTGCCAAATACCGCCGCCACCATGACGACGCACACCGAAGGGCGTCTCAATATGACTGTGGATATAGATGGACTGGTTGATATACATGAAACCATCGGGACCCCAGCGGAGACCGTGAATGGTCTGGTGGGTATCTTCCGTGCCGAAGCCGGAAAGAATCACCCGTGTTTTGTCGGCCTTGCCGTCGCCATCGGTATCGCTCAGGTGGAGGATCTCGGTGCTGTTACACACATAGACCCCGCCATCACCGGGCAACACGCTCGTGGGGATGAACAGCCCTTCGGCAAACACCGTGGAGGCATCGGCAACGCCATCACCATCCACATCTTCAAGAACCGAGATACTGTCGGCCAGTTGCTGGCCCGGGGCGATGTGGGGATAGAGGGTACTGCCCGCGACCCAGAGTCGCCCGTCGGCATCCCAGCTTATGCCAATCGGATTGGCCACCATGGGTTCCGAGGCAAAAAGATTGACCTCAAAGCCGTCGGCAACCTGAAAGGCGGCCAACTCCGCCGCCACATCGGGCTTGGGAATTTCGTGAAGCTCGCTCTGGTTTTGTGCGACACCCCAGGGGGCGAGGGCACCCACCAGCAACGCGGCACTTGCCAAAGCATGCTGGGGTTGGGGCCGACCGGGAAAACGTAGTGTTCTTTTGAAAAATTGATTCATGGCTGTGGTACTCCCGGCCTATTGGTCCGCGTCAACGCGGTTCATGGTGTAGTTGGCGAGCTTCGGTTGGCTGAGGGCGGCGATCTTCACTTCTTCCGCCTCTACCAGGGGGACATACATGGGAATCTCCGCCGCGTATTGGCCCTGCTCGTGTTTCCGGAATCCCAGAATATACGTGTGATTCTGGGGACGCCATTCATTAAAGAAGAGTCGGTTCTTTTCGATCACCGCGGCGCGGAGCGCTTCAAACTGATCAATCTCGCTGAGACCGGGAAGGTCTATCCCTTTTCCCCAGGCCACCGAATCGGCTTCCGCCACGACCTTGTCCTCCAACATGAGCTGATAGTTCCCCTCCATACCCGCTACATAGCGAAGGCGATGAAGGACCTCCTCATTCGCTGCCGCCTCGGGCGCATCTTCGGGCAGGGGCGCCGTGAAGAAAACCTCGGGAGCCATGGTGAAATTGCGCAAGCCGTGGGCCATGAAACGGGGTGCTTCATACCCCAGCCCCACCAACGTCGCCTGGGCGAAAATCCAGTGACCATAATTGGTAAAGTGAATGTTGTTATCCGTGAGGGAGGCCACCGGCCGGGTGTAGCGGATGCTATCCTGGATATCGATAAACCAACCGCCCCGCGCCTTGGCGAGTTCCCGGATGGCATTATCGTATAGAGCCACGTTCTCGTTCTGTGCCCCGGAATCCGGCAACGGATGGCCATGATTCTCAAGCAGGGGCAGGCCCCAGAAAACGAGGACCGCCTTGGTATCGGCAAGGGCATCAAGGAGGGTGTTGTAGCCCGCCAGGAACTCGGCGAGTCCCGCTTCACCGCCATAGGCCTCATTCTGGCCAAAGTTGAGCATGAGCACCGTCGGCTTCGCGTCGTGCACCTGCTTTACCATGTGCTCGAAGCCCTCTTTGGCCGTATCAAATCCCGCACGGGAATCGCCAAAGACCGTATCGCCCGCCCAGGAAAGGTTGCGAAACGTCAAATTCTTATCTGCAAAACGCGCCGTAAGGAGGGTTTCCAGATAACCCTCCGTCTGTTCCCGCTCCAGATTCGTCGCGCCCAATAATACAACGCGATCATTCGCCTCAAAGGCAAACGGCGGCTCCGCAGCCGCACGCTGACCCACGGCCAGCGCACCCAGCAGCGCCATACACGCCACAGTTACCCGAAATCCCTGAAAATGCATGTTGGGATACCCTTCTCTACTTTGTCGTTGGAAATAAAAAGACTACTACACGCCCAACGCAGCCTGGTCGGTCTCGGCCCCACCGTCGCAGAAACGGCAGCGTCCGATAATGGCGTGCAATCAAGCCTGTCGTTATAGAGGCAGCGAGGTGCAAATTGCAAATCGAACGCTGACACAACAGCGGCACAGGAAGGCCCAATTGGGGCTGTGCACGATCGGTAAACGACGTTCCCGGTCCGCCGCCGACGCCCCAACAAGAAGCAATCCCCCCGAAGAGACACCGTCATTCGGGGACAACAATTCGGGGACTGCCTCGCCGGGAGACGAGCCGATGCACAGACAACGCGACGTCACCAGGCAGACGGCAGACAGCAAAGAAACCGACAACCGGCGTGGCTGTCCCGTAGTCAGCGAAAATAACGTCGGCCTTCCCCCGCGCCAAGTGCTAAGGCTGAGACTCCATACGCAATCGCACCACGCCTCTGCACCCCAACAAAACACCATCGCCCCGAAGGGGCAACGCAGCATAGCCCAGGGCAACGCCCTGGGTATCCGGACACAACCCCGAATGGCGCCCTGAAAGGGCATCGCAGTTCAAGGACCTTCCGTCGTCGGTGCAAACGCTGAAGCGACGTACGCAATCATACGTCGGGCAACAATGTTGCACCGATGCAGGCGAGCCGCCTGCGCTCCCAATGGTCCAATCGTACTGTGTTGGCTCTCCGAAGATCGCCCCAAAAGGGCAACGCCATTCGAGGACCAGCAAAAACGACCTCGGACTCCCCCAGCGTCTCAACCCCGACACGCGCCCCAACAAAACACCATCGCCCCGAAGGGGCAACGCAGCATAGCCCAGGGCAACGCCCTGGGTATCCCGACACCCCTCTATCCTTCGCCCTGAAAGGGCATCGCAGCCATCTATTCGCTTAAAATCGCAACACGCCCCCCCCCCAAGAAGCACCCCCTACAGAAACCCCACCTCCAGAGTCTTACCAAATGCACGGCTAATCTTCTCCAACGTCTTCACCGTAGGATTGCACTTCCGGGGATTTTCCAACTTCTGATAGGCCTGGTAGGAAATACCGATACGCTTGGCGATAGCCGCCTGGGTCTGGCCCTCACGCAACGCCCGGAGCTGGTAGGCCAGTGCGATATTGGAGTCCACACGGACCGGAACGGCATCCCGCCCCCGCTTCGGGCTCGGCGCAGGCAGGACGTAGCCCCGCTCGAAGTCCACGGAAAGCACCCCATTCAGGGCGTCATGGGCGTTCCGAAGGGCTTCCTCCCTCGTTTCGCCATAGGTGTTTACATGTTCGAAATCGGGGAAGCTGACCAGATACACCCCGTCTTCCTGTCTGATTCGCGCGATGTATTCCATACCATCAAAGCTCCAAATCTGTCTGGCGAAATATAGCCGCAAGGAGGCCTTTGGGAAGGTCCTTGGTGCCATGAACAGGAACCGGCACCGGCCGAAATCCCGGTTTCACCATGATGTGGTGACTCCCCGAGATCCGCTCCTCGATCCAGCCCCATTCTTCCAGCGCTTCACCAATTCTCTACCGCTCATTCTTGCAACCTTCCGGTTGTGTTGCCAAGCCACACTTGACGGTCGACTTCTTTCTGGCGTCTTATTCGTTACGTCCGATTTCACCCATCTCATCGCCTAGGTCTTCGACAGCCGAACTGCGAAACTGGCCATTCAAAATTCACTATTCTCCATTCAACACAACGTCATCCACCATAAACACGGCCTCGTCCGCCATTTCATCGGCACCGGGTAACGGCGGGTGGGGTTCTTCATTCACGGTCTGGCGGTTGGGCAGGTTGCGGAATTCGCCGGTGCGGAAGGAGATGCGTTCGACGGACTTCACGGCCTCGGCGAGTTGGGCTTTTTCGGCGATAACTTTGCCATCCACGGTGAGGTGGTAACTGCCAAAGGGCGTGGCGTCTATTTCGAGGGCGATGGCATAGGTCGTCCCAGCCGTATAGGCGAAGACCGCCTTGGTTTCGGAACCGTCGACGTATTTCAGCTGGCCGTCTGTGTCAAAGCGCAGTCGAATGGGACGGTTGCCGTAGCGATCCTGGATGTCGATATCGAGTTGGCCGTCGGTCTGGGCCGCCGTGGCGGTGAAACTGATCTTGGCCTTCGTTCCTTCTTGGAAGACCCGAATGGCCCGGGCGTAGTCGCAGTTGTCTTTGTCCGCAAGTTGGAGCACCTTGCCGCTCGTTCCTTCGGCGATGGTGATGGGTGCCCATTGGGGACTGTAGGTATTCCAGCCGTCGACACGGCCACCAAGGGGGCGTGCGTCGAAGTTGTCTTCCACCGGACCGGTCACGGCGTATTCCACCGTCACCGGGATGCGACTGACCCAGATGTCTTCTTTGTTCATGCTGTAGGAGAGCCAGAGATCGTCTCCGGGCGGGTTGCCGTTGCCGGGGATGATGCCGCGCACATAACAGGGTCCAAAATCTTTCCAGCGTCCATAAAAACGCCGGGGCGGCACTTCGCTCTGAATGGAGAGCAGGTTGTCGAAGAGTATGCCGTCGTCGCTGGTGACCAACGCGAGGGGGTAGCGGTGTTCGTTGTGGACCGTGGGGTTGTAGGCGATGGCATAGCGTCCATCGTCGGTCTTGGTGCCAAACTGTTTGCCCCCTGCCATGACAAACGTGGGGACTTTTGCTGGCTCGGAAAAGGTGACGCCGTCGTCGGACAGCCCGGCATAGGACCATTTCCAGAGGCCGACGATTTTGCCGTCCTTCCGCGTAAAATAGGAAAAGGCCTCCCGGTCTTCTTTCATGGGCTGATGAAAGCCATCGACACCGTTGTCTTCGTCATACCACTGGCGGGTGATGAGTTTGTCGGCGAGGAGGGCGTCGCAGGCTTCCAGAAAACCGGCGTCGTCTGATTTCTTGTAAAAGGGCAGGCTTGTATTCGTTTCATTCCAGTCGGCCTGGCTTTCATAGCGGATGAAGTAAATCGGACCATAGGTGCCGTCCGTATAGGCTTCGCGGACCACCCGACCAATGCCCCCTACTTCAAAGGGGTCTTCGGCATGACCATAGAAGGCGATGAGGAGCAGACGGCCATTGGGCGCCACATAAAAGCCCATGCGCTGGTGCATCATATAGCCGTGGGACCCTGCAGGCAGAACCGTATTGGCAGGGGCTTCATAGGGCGGGAAGATAATCTCGGGCTTATTCCAGGCAATCCCGTCTTTCGACGTCGCCAGGAGGGTATGGCCCGGAGCGATGTGTTCGTCCATGGGATTACTCAGGTATTGGACGTAGAAGGTATCGTTCCAATAGGCGATATTGGAGGCGTGATTGTAGGACCAGCCCGTGCCTTCGGCCATTTCGGGGTGGGTCCGATTGACCCGCAAGACCTGGTGGCTCTGGGCGCCGATAGCAGGGCGGATGCCCGCCTCGTGAGAATTGAGGTCCACCGAAACGCCCCCCCACATAGCGGACGGGCTCGTGGATACTTCCGGTCTGGGCGAAAGCCGATGGAACGCTGGACAACGCGATGAAAATAGCAAGCAACTGTTTGGACGTCATAGTAATTTCCTTACGGTTTAGGATGCCGTCGAGTGTAGCACAGTGCACCAAGGCCGTGTCACCACCCCGCAAGCGCACAAATCGAGGCTCCAGTTTTTATGGTTCATGGGTAATTAGTGGAAATGATTTATTCGATATCTCAAGTGCCGGAGGTAAATGGATGACTCGATGGATTCTTGCGAATCATGTCGTCATGCTACTTTTTACAAATAAAACGACAAACCATGGACGTGCCGCGCGATCTGGTACTCCAGTTCGTGCGAAGGGACTGTGGGACGTCGTTGGAGTTTTGATTCGTTGTGAGAAGTCTTCAAGAGGTCATTGGGAATAGAGCATTGTGCTTGGCCTTGATGTGGAGACGTAGTAGTATCTCCCAATCCGCGCACGAATCCTCCTACAGCCCCTTCGCACGACCGGGAATACCGGATCGGGCGGCACGATTGATGGGTTTAATTTGTATCGGAGGCGTGAGTCTTTGTTGGCACCCATAAATTTCCCATGAACCTTTTTATTCCTTCGTTCCTGACAATTTCCGAGATGACCCATGTCGTAGCGTTGTGGCACTATAGGAAGACTGGATGCAACCTGGAGCAACATCATGAATCTACGGGCGCTATTTCTTATTCTATTCACCGTGTCAGTGGTATTTTCCGGCACTGTTTCGGCCCTTGAAGACGACTTTCAAGACACGGTCGCCATCGCCCAGATGCGGGGCATCCCGATCAAGTGGGACATCGACGCCAACCTGGCGACTTTCGTGGAACAAGCCGACGCGGCGGGCAAAGAGCATCCCGACATTTTTATCACGCCGGAGTGCTGGCTTGATGGCTATGCCGCGCCAGACGAAGCCTCCACCCGAGAGCGGCTGATGACCATTGCCCAACCACTGGAGGGCAGCCCTTATCTTGACAAGGTTGCTGAGCTGGCGAAGAAATACACCATGTGGATTTGCTTCGGATTCAGCTCGCTGGAAGAGGGTAAATTGCTCAATGCTTCCGGGTTGTGGAATCGGGAGGGCAACTTGGTGGGGGTCTATCACAAGACCCACATCCAGACCCACGACCGCCAGTATGATCTCGGCATGGACCTCCCCGTTTGGGATAGCGAGTGGGGTAAATTGGGCATGATGATCTGTGCCGACCGGCGCTGGCCCGAGACGGTACGGGCATTGCGTGTCCAAGGTGCCCGCCTCATCCTCAACCCCACGTATGGCATGCATGGGGACTGGAACCTG
>CAXBPH010000223.1:0-11515 GCA_963977445.1 uncultured bacterium
CACGAGATCTCAGGGCGTTGCCCTGAGCTAGGCTGCGCTGGCCCTTCGGGCCGAATCAATAGCATCCACCGTGCGCCTGGGCCAAGCTCGGGTGCAGCGCAAAACACAGACGTGCCCCGTAAATCGACGAAGAACTTTTGGGGGTATTCTACTTCAAAGCGTAGATGCCTTTTCCTATCCCGCCTACAAGATTGAAGATCCGAGGGTTTCTTCCACCTCATCCAGAATATCTTCACCGCGCCAGACCCATCTCAGGCCATCCACCACCCACTCATCGAGCTTGTGAACCATAGAGACCGGCACCCCCATCTGCTTGGCGATATCGAGGATCGCCGACCGCTCCCTATCCGTAAACAAGCCATCCAGATGGGACAATCGCAGTAATTCCTGCATAACTATGGCCCGCGAAACCATGGTGGCCAGCCGCGGAATGGTATCCTCTGGCGTGGCGTCCATTTGAAGATCATCTAAATCGACCTCTACCAGCGCAGCATAGTTCTCAAGAATTTGCTGCTCAATATCGACCACCTTCCCATCCGCCTTCGCCATATACACCAGTAGCTCGAGCATGGCCCGTTGTTCGTCACTTGTCAGTCGTTCCAGCATAGCCCGTTCCTCTTTTGTTCAATCATGGCGACCGAAAAAATTCGAATCCACCCCGAAAAGCGTAGCGCCCCGTTGGTCGCCCTACCTGAAATATCGTTACTGAACTTCGACTACGGTAAAGTCCGATTGCGCAACACCTTGGACGCGCGGACGCCTATCACCATGACGGTCATGGTGGTCGCCCCGAGAAAAACCGCCATGCGCCGCACTTGGCCACTGCGCAGGCGACCTGTCTTGCAATAGGTCGCAAAATGCTCGCAGTTGTTGCGAAACATGCAGTAATCGCCGGCGTGAAGTTGGTCTTCGGCGGCAATCAGGGTCTCGTCTATCGTCCGCAACCGACTACGGTGCTGGACGATACGCACGTGCCCACCCGCCCGAAAGATCTCCATCGTCGCCCGCTCCACACGACCCACCCCGCTCCGAAAGGGCTCCGCCGCAAAATGAATGACCGTGCCGTCCCCCATGTCGATACCGTGGTGACTATAGAGTCGCCCATATCGGTATACCTTAATGTGATCGCCGCGTGCCATAATGTTTTGTCGTACCTCCAGTCTCTAACGGTACCATGAGAGCGCCGTTGAGCGCACCTATTACCTGACCGCCGCAAAACATTCCCCCATCGCCATTGGGAAAATATGGACAGTCGATGGTACCATTGGGTATAGCTTAACCATGCAGGAAGTATTTGTGACAGAAGAACCCGATGACTATGAATGCCCGCCGGACAAGACGTGCATCAAATCCATGCTACACCGCGCCTTTGGCTTGTTCTGGGAACAGAAGGGCCTGCTGATAAGCGCCCATCTCATCCTGGTGGCCATTCTTCTCGGCGGGGACTACCTGCTCCGGGGTGTGGGCGGTAACGTGCTGCTGGGACCCTTCGTCCTGGGCATGTATAAGATAAATCTGGCCATCGTCCGCAATAAGAACACCGATATCAGCGATATTCTGGCAGGTTTCGAGTATTTTCTGCCCGCATTTATTGCCAACATCCTCATCCATCTAGCCACCTTCATCGGCACCTGGCTGCTGATAGTCCCGGGCCTCATCATATTCGTTACCTATGCGCCGACCTATCTCTTCATCCTGGAACGCAATATGGGCTTCTGGGACGCTATGGAAGCGAGTCGGGCCATGGTCTGGGGCAACAAGAAACTATGGGTATCCCTGGGCCTTGCGCTGGTGGCCATCAATCTGTCGGGACTACTTTGTTTCGTCGTGGGGCTGATTGTGACCATCTCCTACACCCAGCTCCTCATCACCCTCGCCTATGAAACCGAGATCAACCGGGAAAAACCGTTGGTGCAATTGGAGCATGCGGAAATGACGGGCTGATGCCCAATTCGCGGTTGGGTACCGTTGAGACAGAATCCGTAGAGATTCATCTCGGACATTCTCCAGGACAATCGGTTGCCAGCGTCGAAAACGCGAACTTGAGTACGCAGGTCTCGGACGCGCCGATGGAGGGCTCCTCGTCTCCATTACGTCGAAGACGTAAAACAACGTGCCTTCGGCCCGGGGCAGGCGGGCCGCCTGCGCTCCCAATTGTCAAAGACTACTGTAAACGATAGTGACCTGGCCGCCGATACGAGTCCCCGCGGGGCGACATAGGGCGCGAATCAGGCCCCACTAAATCAGTTCGTCGATTACCTGCCACAAATCTTTGAGCCCATCACGGGTCACACCACTGAAGGGCACGACGGCTTCCCGGGCAACCCCGAGGGTCTTGCTGATCGTGTTGAGGGACGCCTCCCGCTGTGAGCGCTTCAATTTGTCAACTTTGGTGGCCACGATCAAGGTAGGCACCTCGGCCTCGGCCAGGATGTGCAGCATATCCAAATCCAGCGGCGAAGGCGTATGGCGGGAGTCAACGAGGACAAACACCAGCTTGAGAGGCTCCCGGTCGCTGAGGTAGGCCACCATGACTTTGTTCCACGTGTCTTTCATGGCTTTGGGGACTTTGGCGAAACCATAGCCCGGCAAGTCGACAAAATAAACCTTTTCGTTTATGTCGAAAAAGTTGATGGTCTGGGTCTTCCCCGGCGTGCCACTGGTTTTCGCCAGGCCCTTTCGACTCAGCAGCGTGTTCAGCAACGTCGATTTACCCACGTTGGAACGCCCCACAAAGGCGAATTCTGGCCGACGGTCACGGGGATAGTGGTCGGGGTCCAACGCACTTAATACAAATTTTGTTGACTTGATCTGCACAACGTACTCCTTCATCTACTCCGTAGATTGCCGTATCAGGGGCTGTTGATTTACTCAACGCCGCACACCCCCCGGAATGCAATGCGTATTCGCCATCTCCGCGAAGGCGGAGATCCAGGAACGCGAACGTGCAATCATGGGCGGCATGTCATTCCCGCGCACGCGGGAATCCAGAGGGTATCATCAGGTTCTGTACTCGCGATACTGAATCCCCGCGTTCGCGAGGATGACGGCCTTCGTATTCTTAAATCCTTACTCCACGTGAAACAATTCAACGGCCCCATGGGCGGCGCTCAGGATTTCTTCCGGCCGAAAGCCACTTTGAGCACGTCGTCAACCGTCTCAACCAGTATAATTTTCAAATCTGACCGCACATCCTCAGGGATATCGGACAGGTCTTTTTCATTTTCGCTGGGCAGCATGATGGTCTTGATGCCCGCACGGTGGGCGGCCAGTAGTTTCTCTTTTATTCCACCCACCGGCAGCACCCGACCCAGAAGGGTAATTTCGCCGGTCATGGAAAGTGCCGCTGCTGGTGCCTTATCCCGCAGGGCCGAAAGGATCGACACAATGAGTGCCGTGCCTGCTGATGGCCCGTCTTTGGGCACCGCCCCTTCGGCAACGTGCACGTGGAGATCAAGATTCTTATAAAAGTCTACGGGTACCTTCAAGGCTTTCGCGTTGGCCCGAATATAGGTGTAGGCCGCCTCCGCAGATTCTTTCATCACATCGCCCAGTTGCCCGGTAAGAGAAAGCTTACCCTTCCCCTCCATCACGCTGGTTTCGATATAAAGTATGTCTCCGCCGACCTGGGTCCACGCCATGCCGATGGCAATACCGGGTTGGGGCTGTTCAACCGCGCGAAGTCCGCTGTAGATAGGCGGCCCGAGCAGGGACATCACCTTGGCTTCGTCCAGGGTAATCAATGCCTCGTGGGTATTCTCCACCACACTACGCACCACTTTCCGGAGGACGTGGGCAATCTGACGCTCCAATTCACGAACGCCTGCTTCACGGGTATACCGTTGTATCAGCACCGAAATACCATCGGGAGCAAAAACGGCATGACTCTCGCTCAACCCGCAATCTTCCATCATGCGGGGCACGAGGAAGAGTTTGGCGATCTGTTCTTTTTCCCGAATGGTGTAACCAGAAAGGCGAACCACTTCCATACGATCTTGCAGGGGCTCGGGAATGTCATATTCGTTATTCGCCGTGGCGATAAAAAACACCTCGGAAAGATCGAAAGGAACTTCCAGATAGTGATCGCTGAAATCTTTGTTTTGCGCGGGGTCCAACACTTCCAACAAGGCCGAAGAGGGGTCGCCACGAAAATCATTGCTCATCTTGTCGACTTCATCCAGAAGAAAAACGGGATTCTTCACACCCGATTTCTTGATGCTCTGGAGAATGCGCCCCGGCATGGCCCCGATGTAGGTCCGTCGATGGCCTCGAATTTCTGCTTCGTCGCGCACGCCACCCAGGGAAGCCCGGATGAATTTTCGTTTCATGGCCCGGGCAATGGAATTACCCAGCGACGTTTTACCCACGCCGGGAGGGCCCACGAGACATAGAATGGGGCCGCGCGTCGATTTACTGAGCTTACGCACCGCCAGATATTCCAGTATCCGGTCTTTGACCTTCTCGAGGCCGAAGTGATCTTCGTCGAGAACGGCCTGGGCCTTATCCAATTCGAGCAGGTCCTTGGAGCGTTTGGCCCAGGGCATATCGCATAACCATTCGAGATAGCTGCGAATAACGGCACCTTCAGGACTCAACATGGGCATACGTTCATAGCGCGCAAACTCACGCTCCGCCTTCTGACGCACTTCCTTGGGCATACGAGCCTTCGCGATCAAGTTGCGCATCTCGCTGAATTCGTCGCCGTCTTCCCGATTGCCCAACTCCTGATGAATCACCTTGAGCTGCTCGTGGAGGTAATGCTCCCGTTGCCCCCGCTCCATCTGCTCCCGCACCCGGTCGCGCACATTGTGCTCCATACGGATAAGTTCGTTTTCCCGCATAAGGAGACCCGTCATGCGCTCCAGCCGCTCACCCAGATGAACCAACTCAACCAGCTCCTGGCGCTCATCTACCCCAATGGGCAAATAGGCGCACACCGAGTCGGCCACCAGTTCGGCGTCGTCCATACTCTGGATAGACATGAGAATTTCTGGCGCGACCCGTTGCGAAAGTTGGACATACTCCTGAAACTGAGCCAACACGGTTCGCATGAGCGCATCGGCATCTTCGGAGCCATCCGATTCGGTATCCAGTTCCTGGACCTGCACCTCGGAAGCCGAATCATCATCTTCCCCCAGAAAAAAGCGCGTAACCTGACCACGTCCAAGCCCTTCGACGACCACTTTCATCGTGCCGTCGGGCATGCGCAGCGATTGCAGAATCGTAGCCGCCACTCCAACGGTATATAACCCATCCTCTTCCGGATTCTCTTCGGAGGGATCGCGCTGGGTACACAGGAATAGAGGCTGATTCTTCGCCAGACTGGCTTCCACCGCGGCAAGGGATGCGGGGCGACCGACCAGGAGAGGTACTATCATGCGCGGGAAAACCACGGCATCTTTCAGCGGCAGCAGATAGAGACGCAAACTGGTGTCTTCTACAACACGTTTTCTGGCTGACATAACTAACGAACTCTCCAATCAATCTAAACGCGTCCCGGACTTCGCCCACTGGATGAAGTTCGTCGGGGCCCGGTCGACGTTGTCGCATAAAATTTATTTTGAGGGGACCCAAGGTGCGACCGTAGAGTATAGCCTTTGGCGCATCATACAGGCAAAAGGGCCGGACATCCATCAGGTGGATGTCCGGCCCGGAATCGTTTACAGGTCTGGGTTACGCGGAAGCAGAGCTGGCGTCGTTGCCACTCTGTTTGGCGCTTTCCTTCTCGTGTTTATAGACGAGCAGGGGCTCTTCTTTCTTGGTGATGACGCCGGGCGTAATCACGCACTCCACCACGTCTTCACGGGATGGAATTTCATACATCACGCCCAACATGGCCTCTTCCAGGATGCTGCGCAAACCGCGGGCACCGGTGTCTCGCTTGATGGCACTTTCGGCCACCATGGCGATGGTCTCGTCGGGAAAACGAAGTACCACATTTTCCAATTCGAAGAGCTTTTCATACTGGCGCACCAGGGCATTGTTGGGCTCTATCAGAATGCGTATCAGTTCTTCTCTGCTGAGTTCCGACAAGGAAGCCGTGATGGGAAGACGACCACTGAACTCGGGAATCATCCCGTACTTGATCAGGTCTTCCGGCTTCACTTCTGACAGCAAGGCACCCAGATTCATTTCTTTCTTCGAGCGGACATCGGCGTTAAAGCCGATGACCTTCTGACCAATTCGCTTCTGAATGATCAGATCGAGGCCATTGAAGGCACCACCGCAAATAAACAGGATATTCCGGGTGTGAACCTGGATGCACTCCTGCTGGGGATGCTTACGTCCACCTTGGGGCGGCACGCTGGCCGATGTGCCTTCCAGGAGCTTCAACAGGGCCTGCTGAACGCCTTCGCCGGACACATCACGGGTTATGGAGGGGCTGTCGCTCTTGCGGGCAACCTTGTCGATTTCGTCGATGTAGACGATACCGGTCTCCGCACGGGCCGCATCAAAATCCGCCGCCTGAAGGAGCTTGAGGATGACATTCTCTACGTCATCGCCCACATAGCCCGCTTCGGTCAGCGTCGTGGCATCTACGACCGCAAAGGGCACATCAAGGAGACGGGCCAGCGATTCGGCCAGCAGCGTCTTACCGCAACCCGACGGGCCAATAAGCAGCACGTTGGACTTCTGAATCTCTACCCCGTCGATTTCGCCGCCGGAGGATATTCGCTTGTAGTGGTTATGTACCGCCACCGACAGGACTTTTTTGGCATGGTCCTGCCCAATGACGTATTGATCGAGAAATCCCTTGATCTCTTTTGGGGGTGGTACCTTCATGGAGCGGGAAGTTCCCTTGCGGGCCCGCTCTTCGGCAACAATTTCGCCACAGAGGTTGACACACTCGTCGCAGATATTGACGTCAGGACCTGCGATTAGCTTGTTTACCTCATCGTGGCGCTTTCCACAAAAGGAGCACGTGGGAACATCAGTTCGATTACGTTGGGTTGCCATACGACTCTCCTGCGCTTAAAAGGTCTCTGGATAGGAAATTTAACATTTATCCTCCTATCTGTCAAGAGATTACCTATGGGATTCGTCTGGTCCTATTACAGACTCACTACCATTCTGCCAATTGAAGGGGACGTTGGTCAAGTTCTGCGCCAAAAAATCGCCGATCTCATTCACCGTGTGCCCCAACTCAAAGGCCCCCCAGATCCGTTCAGCGGATGGGGGGCACTTGAAAAGAATTAAAGTAAGTGTTGTAGTACCAGATACTTAACGAGCTAAAATCTCATCGATGAGGCCATAGTCTTTGGCCTCTTCAGCGCCCATGAAGAAATCACGGTCGCTGTCTTCATGTATTCGCGCTACGGGCTGTCCGGTGTGCTTCACCAGGATTTCATCAATCATCTCACCAATGCGGATGATTTCCTTGGCCTGGATATCGATGTCTGACGCCTGACCCTGAACCCCGCCCATAAGCTGGTGGAGGAGGAACCGGGAGTAGGGCAGTGCAAATCGCTTGCCTTTGGTACCGGCTGCCATGAGCACGGCGCCCATGCTGGCGGCCTGCCCCAGACAGATCGTGCTGATATCGGGCTTGATGAACTGCATCGTGTCATAAATGGCCAACCCTGCGGTGACACTGCCACCGGGGGAGTTCACATAGACGCTGATGTCTTTGTCCGGGTCTTCAGATTCCAGGAAGAGGAGCTGGGCGATGACATAATTGGCGACATAGTCGTCAATCGGCATACCCAGAAAGATGATGCGATCCTCAAGCAGGCGCGAATAAATATCGTAGGCCCGCTCGCCGCGGCTTGTCTGTTGATAAATCGTGACGTTCTCGGGTGCAACTGGATTGCGGCCACCGAGATTAGCCAATTGGGCGTGGATCGACATGGGATCAGGCATCGGCCTCTTCATCCTCCTTGTAGAGTTCTTCCCGGGTCACAACCTTATCGGTCACCTTGGCACTGTCCATGACAATTGCCAGGGCTTTCTGCCGGTAGATGCGGGTTTCGTAGTCACTGCGTTTGTCATCCTGACTCAGGAAGCGCTTGGCAATGTCCATATCCATACCCGTGCGGGCCATGATGGCCTGGGCTTCTTTTTCAAAGTCGGCTTCTTCCACCTGGATATCTTCGGCCGTGCCAATTTCATTGACAACTACATAGCCTTTGATTTCAGCAGCGGCATGATCTTCGGCCTGCTTGCGCATGGCTTCTTCACGGCTGTCGAGGTCTTCGGTGCTGACCCGGAGGGCCAACAGACGACGCACTTCCTGGTTAAAGTATTCTTTCGCACTGGACTCAATGAGGGACTTGGGAATTTCGAAGCTGCTGTTGGCAACAATCGCTTCCACAGCGCGCTTTTCAGCAATCTGCTGTCCCTGGCCATTGGCCCCGTCCTGCAGGTCTTTGGAGACCTTTTCACGCAAGTCCGCGAGGCTATCAAAGCCACCACCGGTCGCAAACTCGTCGTTGAGCTCAGGAAGGGTCTTCCGCTTGATCTCATTCACCTTGATGGTGAACGTAGCGGTTTTTCCAGCCAGGTCAACACTGGAATAGTCGTCCGGAAAAGGTACGTCGCACGTTACTTCAGCACCGGTCTCGGCACCCTGAAGGGCAGTCTCGAACTCGCTGAAGAAGCGGCCGGACCCGAGAATGTAGGGATAGTTTTCAGCGCTGCCGCCGGCAAAGGCTTCACCATTGATAACGCCGGTGAAATCGATAAGCACCTGATCGTCATTCTGTGCCTTGGCATCTTCCACCGTTTCATAGGCGGCGAAGCGTTCACGCATGCTTTCGATGGCTTCGTCGATCTGGGCGTCTTCGATCTTGAGGACCGGACGCTCGACGGCGATTCCTTTGTAGTCACCCAACGTAACGCGGGGAGCTACTTCGAACTTAAGCGTGAATTCCAAGGGGGCATCGACGGGCTTTTCGTGCACATCTTCAAGACCGTCGATATCGGGATAATCGATGGGCTTCAGATCTTCCGCCTTGATGAGCTGACGGAAAGCTGCGCTGACGAGCTTCTCAATGGCTTCGCCACGAACGGCCTTGCCATACTTGCGCTCGAGCAGCTTACGGGGAGCCTTGCCGCGACGGAAACCGGGAATTTCGGCGTCGCTCTGCAGTTCTCCATACATCTCTTCGGACTGTTTGAGCGTGTTGGAAGCAGCAATTGCCACCTTCACTTCATAGGCACACTCGCCCTTGTAGTCCACGTCGAACGTAGGAGCTTCGGCAAATTCGAATTCACCCTCGGCCACTTCGTTGTCTACTACTGCAACGTCATCACTCATATCGTTCTCGCTCATAGTCTCAATCTACCAGGCTTGTCATCGTTGGTGGGCGAGGCGGGACTTGAACCCGCACACCGCGAGGTACCAGAACCTAAATCTGGCGCGTCTGCCAATTCCGCCACTCGCCCGTGTTTCCCAGATTGGGAAGGCTCCGTATAGTACCAAAAAAAGCGGGCAAAACGGAATTAATTTCGCCCGCGTAATATCGCGTTGAGGGGATTTGAAATAATGGTGGGCCGTGAGGGGATCGAACCCCCGACCTTGTGATTAAGAGTCACCTGCTCTACCAGCTGAGCTAACGGCCCGAAAAATAAAAATGGAGCGGGAGACGGGATTCGAACCCGCGACATCAACCTTGGCAAGGTTGCACTCTACCAACTGAGCTACTCCCGCCCAAAGCGGTCCGCGTATATTAGCAAAATGATTTTAAGCGTGTCAACATACTCACCACTTTTTTTGTTAAAACTAATGATTTTTTTTCGACTCGCTTCAAAAGCGCACATCAAAGCCAACACACAGATGAGGCTCTAGCGGGTGCTTGGTAATGATGTCATATTTCTTCTGCACCAGCGGCCACTCTTCGGGAACACAGGCACCATACATATATTCCACGCCCACATAGTCCTTCATCATCAGTGTTGCAACCTCTTCGGGCGGCTTGAAGCGAAATCGATAGTGGCGACTGATTTCTTTTAAGCCCAGCCGTCGATAGTAACGCTGGGCCCGTCGATCCTGACTCCAGTATTCGAGGCGGTTAAAGCCGAGCCGTTTCGCATCTTCAATCGTGGCATCCATCAGCAACTTTCCGATGCCCTGCCCCCCATAGGCCGGCAATCGCCCCAATTCCAGTACGTATCCACCGGGACTGTCTTTTTGAAAACACAGCTCGCCCGTTTCGTTTTCGTATTGAACATCCGTCAGCCCCACCAGCTTTTCCCCGTCCAGGGCCACCAAACGGGTGGACGTGAATCCTGCGTAATCAGGACGCTCCTGGATACAGTAGTTCCACGCGTGGGAAATGCTCATGATAATTGCATGCGCTTCCATCCACGCCGCCTCATCTTCATCGCTATAGTGTCGGACCGTAATACTCATGCCCTCTCCTTCTTCTCTAATTTTGCCAAAAAGGACTCCCCTTCCGCGCGACAGTCTAGTGCTTCCGCCATGGCGCTGAAGTTACTCCGGGCGTCGTCACTGTTGGGGTCCAGCGTGAGCGCTCGCTTTATCCGCGCGAAGGCCTTTTCCGTTTCGCCATGCTGCCAGAGGACCACGGCCAGGTCATTGTGATTTTGCGCCAGGTGGGGCTCCATCTGAATCGCTTCCACGTAAATTCGAATGGCACCAGCAGGATCGCCCGCCTCCAGCCGTAAGGCCGCCCGGCGGTTATGTTGCAAGGATGCCTGAAAACTATCCAATCGATCTTCCGGGCGTAGGTCCCACTTACTTCCAAAGCGGGCTTCATTCTGTGCAATCAGGGACTGCCACGCCGGGCCCACCAGCCCCATGGCCTGAAAGGTCTGGCTGCCATAGTGAAACACAAAGCTACCTTCATCCACACAGAGTCGATAGCCCGCCCGGAGAATACGAACGCAGTAGTCATCGTCTTCGAAGTTGCCCGTGGCAAATTGTTCGTCGAAGTAACCTATATCATCGATGACCTCTTTGCGAACCAGCATACAGAAGCCAACCAACCGTGCAACGTCACGAATTTCGATGTCGGAGGCGTTCCGTCGCGAGGCGGCGTAGTCGTTAATCTCGTCCAGACTACCAAGCGTCAAGTCGGGGACTAACTGGCTACCGGAGACGCAATTGGTCATGGGACCCACCGCGCCAATATCGGGTGACGCGGTCAAGGTGGATACCATTCGTGTCAGCCATCCGATGGGCATCAGGGTATCGTTGTTCAGAATGACAACATGCCCGGGGGCGCGCTTCATACCGAGATTCACGCCCGCCGCAAAACCCAGGTTCGTATCGGAACGGAGCACCGTTACCGCAGGCATATCGGTGAAGAATTCCGCCAGGGGGGGATCGGATCCGTTATCCACCAGAATCACCCGAAAGGGATAGTCCGTATTCACCAGAATACTGGCAATACACTGGCGGGTAAACTCCACCTGGTTGAAGGCGGGTATGACGATGGTAATTTCGGTCGGGCTCATAGGTCGATTATGGACGGTGCGGCCGCCTTTCCGCAACGGTCGCCCTAGGAGTCTGACTCCGAATCCCCGTGGCGCACGCGAAATCAGTTGCGAGCAG
>CAXBPH010000224.1:0-11510 GCA_963977445.1 uncultured bacterium
CATCGGCATCGGCATCGGCATCGGCATCGGCATCGGCATCGGCATCGGCATCGGCTTCGGCTTCGGCTTCGGCTTCGGCTTCGGCTTCGGCTTCGGCTTCGCCGACTTCTTCTATTTCCTCTTCGGGGGCGCCATCGCCTTCAGCATCATCGACAGATCTTACCTCTTCTTCAATCGGGTCCGAATCCACGTTTGTCTGCTCCTCAGAAGATGCCATAGTGTGTGTCGCTCTGCAAGTTGATGGCGTTTGCCGTTGCCAATAATCAAGAACGGCAGCGGACGGTGAGGTCCGCTGCCGAAAGGAGGTTACCAGAAGACCGGAATTAGCTTACTTTCTGGCCCATAAGTTCCAGGAAGGGTTTCAGTTCCTGGACCAGGTCGGCAAAGCGTTTCGGCTTCAGCGACTGGGGGCCGTCAGAGAAGGCTTCTTCGGGGCGGGGGTGGACTTCGATCATGAGTCCGTCGGCCCCGGCGGCCACGGAAGCCTTCGACATGGGCGCAACCAGGTCCCATTGGCCCGCAGCGTGACTGGGGTCAACGACAATGGGCAGGTGGGTGTGTTTTTGCAACACCGGTACCGCCTGAATGTCGAGGGTATTGCGGGTTTCCGTCTCAAAGGTCCGGATGCCCCGTTCGCACAAGACTACATTGGGGTTGCCTTCCGACATGATATATTCGGCCGACATGAGGAATTCCTGGATGGTGGACATCATGCCACGTTTGAGGAAGACGGGCTTGCGGGATTTACCCACCGCTTTCAGCAGACCGAAGTTCTGCATGTTGCGCGCGCCAATCTGAAACATGTCTGCGTGCTTCTCTACGAGGGGCACCTGTTCCGTGGTCATGACTTCGGTGACCACGGGCATACCAAACTTCTTGCCGGCCTCTTCCAGGAGAATCAAGCCCTCTTCTTCCATGCCCTGGAAGCTGTAGGGCGAGGTGCGGGGCTTGTAGGCGCCGCCACGGAGGATGTTGGCGCCGGCGTTTTTGCAGATTTCAGCTGTTTCGAGGATTTGTTCGCGGGATTCAACGGAGCAGGGACCACCAACGATGCAGAAATTGCCACCGCCGATTTTTACGCCACCACATTCAACGATGGAACGTTCCTGCTTCACCTGCAATCCGGCAAGCTTGTAGGGCTTGAGGATGGGAACCACTTGCTCGACGTGGGCCAGGCTTTCCAGCGCACTGAGGCGTTCTTTACCGCGCTCATCGCCTACGGCGGCGACCACCGTGCGTTCCACACCTTCAATGATGTGAGCCCGATAGCCGAGGGCCTCGACTTTGGAAACAACATGGTCGACATCTTTTTTTTCGCGCGAGGCCATTATAATAATCACGGCGTGAACCTTTTACTATCGGTGAGTGAAACGGACCACCCTGCCCATGGGGATTGGTGAATCCAATATGTACGAAACGCATTCAATCCATTCTGGTGTCTGATTTGCGCCCGGTATCCCGAATTTATAACTCGTTGACATCAAATGGGATAGGCCAACACAGACGTCGGCCCGTCGCGCTGAATGCTGAAAAGACGACGGGATGATGCCCGGGCACTGGGGGAGTAGTCAACCGGCTGACGCGATCAGACCACTACAGAGCCAAGACCCGAAAGTATACCGACCGCGCACGTAGAAAAGCAACGAAAGCCCGTGGTAATGGTAGGATAGAAGGACCCACGGTCTTGTGAAGCCGGGTTGGAACCGTGCACTATGAAGGACCTGTGGCCATGTTACTCTTACCACGAATTGAAAGGGGTACCCATGAAGTATTGCGTGAGTTTATCCACTGGAATTGTACTCTTCCTAGTGGCTGTTCTGGCTTCGGGCTGTCCCGGAGTGCCCAGAGAGACCATCGCCACCTCCCAGAGCACCCTTGATTTCGGGCGTACCGAAGTAGAACTTGCCGTGGATATCTGGAACAACAATCCCCGGGCGAATACGGTGGATATTTCGGTTTCCTCCTCGACCAACTGGATCCAGGTCAGCACCCGCTCTGTGACCAGTGAGGCGCCTGATGCGACTACCGGGCCCTTCGACAAAAAGCGGATCGTGGTGACCGTTGATCGGAGCAAGGTGCCCATTGGTGACTCTGTCGGCCGAATCTCTCTGCGTGCCAACGATGTAGTTGGCAAGGATATTACCGTCCGGGTGACCCGTGATCAGGACGCAACGGCCTTCTCCAATTCCGTGTTGGACTTTGAGCGTAGCAGTCTTCCCCGCTTTCTGGAAGTCTGGAACAAGAATCCCGATGTGGACTCCTTGACCCTCGCTGTTACCCCATCGGAGCCCTGGATCGTGGTGAACACCACTTCCATCACCAGTGATGGCCCCAACAGCACTGCCGGTCCCTTCAATAAGCAGACCGTCCAGGTGACCGTAGATCGCAGTCGACTCCTCGCGGGCGAGCACATGGGTACCATTACCTTCGCCGCCGCCGGGATAATCACCCGCAGTGTTCAAGTTAAGGTTATCCAGGATGTGGACGGCATTTTCAATACGCTGAACATCATCAACCCCGCCCACACCTATTCCGATCCCTACCTGATAGACTTTTCCTTTACCCTGCGCGATGAAGACGGCAATGCAGTAATTCAGGATCCCGCGGATTTCGTGATTGAAGCCCGGGAAGGGGCCGATGCCGTCGCGAGCGAAACGGGTGTCCAAATTCAACGGGGTACCGCCCGTCAATTGCGCGTGGCCCTCGTATTGGACTATACCTTCTCCATGCAATCCACGACCGGTGCGATATCGGCCATGGAAGAGGCCGCCAAGAACACGCTGCTGCCCGCCCTGAATGAAGATGCCCTCGTGAGCGTGACCGAATTTCACCGGGAAGATATGTCCGCCATGGAAGTCGTTCCCTTCACCTTCGATCGGGCCTACACCAGTGCCCGCATCGATGCAATTCAATCGGAAATCGTGCTCTTTGGCGCTTCCGCCATGTTGGATGCCCTGAAGGATACGGCAGAGACCTTCGACGCCGATATGGCCGACGGGGAAGACCGCTACATCATCCTCTTTACCGATGGGGACGATACGTCGAGTATTGCCACGAACAACGATGTGATCAACCTGGCACGGGCGCGGGGAATCCGCATTTATGCCATCAACTTCGGCAACGACACCGTCGCCTCCGACCTGGTTGAGTTGAGCAATGGTACCGACGGTACGCTCTTCACGGCGGGCACCATCGCCGAATTCGACAGTTCCTTTCAGCAAATTGTTCGTGACCTGGACGGCCAATACAACCTGCGCTGGGCCTCATTGGCACGACGGGGAACGCCGCTCACGCCGAGCTTTACCCTGATGTTGGGAGACGATGCCGTAAGCTACACGGCGACCGAGGACTTCATTCCCACGGAACATGTGGGTAATGGGGTGCTTGAGGGTAAATTGCGCTTTATCGTTTCCGATAACCGGACGGCCACCACGGTGTTCTTGCGGGCCGATTATGTTCCCCGCTTTATCAACGCCTTCACCATGTATCTGAGTAGCGATATGGGATTTGTGGTGACCGCGGTAGATGGCGATAATGACGGCTTGTTTGCAGGCTGGACCATGACCCAGACGGACGATCCGGACAACGGCGGCATGACCCTCGAATTTGTCAGCGCCGGTCAACCCATTCCCTTTGGTACATTTGGCCCCATGCTGCGGATAACCTTTGATACCCTGCTGTCCGCAGAAGTTCCCTTGTTCAACACCGTTTTCGTGGACAACAGCCTGTATAATGGCACGGGTGGACAGTCCTTCGTGGTTGAAGGATACGAGAACACACCGCCAGCCTCCTGAAGCATTAGACGAATAAAATGCCTTTCCCGATGGTAATTCCAACAGGCATGGCATAACGAGACGTAAACGAGTAGAAATTGATTAGACGCCACCCGGCAGCCCATTGGGGTTGTCGGGATGGCGTAATCGTAGATTGAAGAGAATTGGTTTTATGGAAGTAGTTTGTTCCCAGTGCGACGCCATCCTCGATGCGCCAACCTCACTCGCCGGTAAGGTGACCGCCTGTCCCCAGTGCGGTGCCCAGGTGTCCGTGCCCATACCCGCGTCAGCCCAGGTTATTGAGGTCCATGCCGAGGCCATCGGTGAGGACGAAGAGGCCGTTCGCTATGAAGAGGACCCCTTTTTTAATCCCGATCAACAGCGACCGGCCGGGCAGGATCAGGTGTGGGGGCGAGGCGTCCACATTCAAAACGTCGGAAGTGGCGGTGGTTGTTGTCCTGCGGGTTGCCTGACCGTTGCCGCCATCCTGTTTTTCGCCATCTACGGCATCCTGTCCTTCTTCTTCGGTTAAATACGCGAAGATTCATCTCGGACATTTTCCAGGTTCATCGGTTGCCCGCTTCCAATATTGGAGCTTGGGAGCGCAGGCGAGGATTCAGGTTATTCCGCCTGCTCCAGATCGTCCAACTCATACTGGATGCTCTGGGTGACCGGAAAGCGGAAGCCCGTCTTGGGATCGAGATCGAGGTCCATCACTTTCAGGGCCACGGGGTGCTGATCGCGCTTCCACTGGTTGGCGGAAAAGCGTATGGCAAAGTCCCGGGCCCAGGCGCGTACTTGCTCCGCGTCGTATTCGGTGTGGCGCGCACAGGTGACCCGCCAGCAATCGGTCAGCGACATCCGGCGACGTGCGTAAAGATAAAGTAGATCATCCAGCACGGGATAGGGCATGAGATCCGTCTCGTCCTGCTGATCGGGGGCCAGCTCGGCGCTGGGGGGCATGGCCAGCACATCTTGTAACGACGCAATACCGTCCCGTTTGGAAATGTAGTCGAGCAATTCGGAAACGAGGGTCTTGGGTACGTTGGCAATGGGAGAGTAGCCCCCCTGGTTGTCGCCACCGGTAGTGCTGTATCCCACACCCGCTTCGCTCAGATTCGAGGTGACCAGCACCAGGCCGCCCACGCTGTTGGCCCAGTTGAGGATCATGGTGCCCCGTACCCGTGCCTGCAGGTTTTGTTTCGCCAGGGGAAGCATCTTCCCTTCCCCGCCCAGCAATTCTTCCTGTTTTTCCAGGGCGACCTGAGATTCCTCATCTATACTCACAATCTTGAAGGGAACACCCAATTCCTTTGCCAGGGCCTCGGCGGCATTCTTCGTGCCACTGCTGCTGTATTTGGTCGTGGGCAGGTAAACCGTCTCGATATGCTTCGCATAGTCGTCCGGTTGGGTCCCCTCCTTGAAAGCCTTCGCCGCAGCGACGGCCATCAGGAGACACAAGGCGCTGTCCCGTCCACCGGAAAGGGCAATGATATAGCGTTGGAAGACGCCCACCTTTTCAAAATAGTCCCGAAGTCCCAATACCAGGGCATCAAAGAGCTCGTCCAGATAGGGATTGCACTCCTTGTGACGTTCTTTCAACGTGGGTACATAAAAGCTTGCGGGCATCTGAGCCGCGTAATCCGCCACCGACGCCGGGGTGTAGCCCAGGCCCAGGACCGGGACGATTTGAATGCCGCCTGCTTCGGCGCTACGGGTGTTGCCTTCGCGCCAGGTGGTATTTTCGCTGCGGATTCGGGCCAGATTATCGAGATCGACCACGCCACTGCGGAGGGACCAGGAGTGGGGCGAAAGGATGCGGCCTTCCGCAATGAGTCCTTCGGGATCGGCGATGAGGCCACCACCATCGAAGACCAGGCGGCTGTTGTCGCAACCCAGGAGGTTGGCATAGGCATAGACCGCCTTCAGGCCGATGGCTGCCTGGCTCACGAGGCGTTTCCGCTCTTCGTTTTTTCCGGGGATGAAGGGGGAGGCGCTCGGGTTGCAGATAATTTCCGCACCCGCCCGGACCCGCTCCCGTGCGGGGGAGGAGGGGGACCAGAGATCTTCGCATATTTCGGCGGATACCATGCCGAAAGGCAGGTCAAAGACAAGATCACCCGCCGGAACACCGTTGATGGTCGTCGTGCCACCGGTCCAGGCCGTATAGTTTCGGCCTTCATAGAAAATGCTGTACATGGGCAGGTGTCGTTTGAGCACCAGGCCCTGAACCTTGCCCCCGGCCACCATGGCGGCCGCATTGTAAATCAAGGGCCCAATGCGAACCGGGAGACCAATGACAACGGCAATGTCGGTGCAGAATTCGGCCAGCTCCATCAGGGTGGCCCAACTGTGCCGGGTAATATCGGTCCAGCTCACCCGGTCTTCCAGACTGTAGCCCGAAATAGCCAACTCCGGGGTTACCAGGAGGTGCACCCCTTGTTCGCGGGCGGCTTCGATAGCGGCACGCAGTCGACCGGCGTTCCAGGTAAAATCGCCGACCTTAACCGATACGGCAGCGGTTCCTATTCGTACCAGGCGCATGGCCCTACGTCTCCCAGGTTGTCACGATTACCGTGCTTGTGTCGGGCAATTCAACGAACTATTCGCTGTCTTCTTTCGATACTTCGGGGGGTGGAACACATTCGATGCCCTGGGCCACCATCATGGCATCCAGAGCCTCTTTGAGTTCGTCTGGATGGCACGAGCCCACCAGCAGGTGATAGCCGTTGCTGTAGTCAATCCGAACGCCAAGATTGCCACGGGCGTTGTAGGCCTGACCGTTGCGTCCATACCGGATGCCCCAGCCGCCATATTCCATGGCCGGACGATAGACCACCGAGTTAACACCCGTCACATCAGAAAAATCTATCTGACGGGTCTTTCGCTGCAAGGGAAGGAACCGAATGAAGAGGCCCTGGGTCGTCACTTCGACCTGCAATTTGAGGGAAGCAACAAACAGGAGCAGTGCCAGATTCATCGCGATTACGATACCGCCCAGACCCACCATCTGCATGTTGGACATGGCATCATCGCCAAAGGGTATATCCTGAATTACCTGGCGGCTGATCATCCAGACAACGGTGCCACAGCAAAATGCGGTAACCCCAAAGAGGGGAATCCAGAGAAAGGGGCTGCGAAAGGTCTGATCTTCGCGAAAAAGCATGGTTGGTTGCATGGGGTAATGGTCTCGCTTACGCGGGTTGGGATGCAGTCATAAACACCATGAGTATAGCGCGTTGAGGGCGTTGAGATCTCCCCAGCGCGTCATTACACGACGTCGTGGGCCCGGAGGCACCCTCAGGCCAGGTCGGGATTGGCCAGCATCTGATCTTTCATGACGCCCAGGGCCTCGGAAAGCATCACATCGTATATATGGGGGTATCGCATGCGCTTGAACTCTTCCGGCAACGCGGCAATCTGGTTCAGCGCGTGACTGCGGACGTCCGCCAGCGGGGGAGAGGGGGCTACACGCACACCACCGCGGATTACCGTTTGCAACAGGGACTCGCAACGTGCCGGGGCCGCCGCATGGACGGAACGGTGGGGCCACGTGCGGCTTCGACCCCGCAAGGGGCCCTCGGTGACCGGCGTTTCATCGTCGAGATACATGACATCACAGAGGGGATGGCCTTCTTCATCAAAATAGCGCATCAGCTGTTTTTTGCCCGGGTCGGTGGCCTTCTCAATGTTAGAGGATATCTTCATACGGCTTAACCAGGTGCCATTTTCCTGTATGGCGACCAGCTTATAGACGCCGCTCAACGCGGGGGCATCATAGGCCGTGATGAGATGGGTGCCCACGCCCCAGGCGTTTATTTTGGAGCCCTGACGCTTGAGATCGGCAATCAGTTCTTCGTCCAGGTCGTTCGAGGCCACAATGAGGGGATTCTCGAGACCCGCTTCCATCATCTTCTGGTAGGCTATCTTACTCAGCCGGGAAAGGTCACCGGAATCGAGGCGGATTGCGGGGCGGACGTCGATGCCCGCCGCATGCATTTCCTTGAACACCGTTATGGCATTGGGCACGCCGCTTGTTTCGGTGTCATAGGTGTCCACCAACAAGACGCATCGGTCGGGATAGTGGCGGGCAAAGGTGCGGAAGGCCTCCAACTCGGAAGGAAAGCTCATGACCCAACTGTGGGCGTGGGTGCCACCCACGGGGATGCCAAAGGTTTTTCCGGCCAACACATTGGACGTGGAATTGCAGCCACCGATGTGGGCGGCCCGGGATCCGCTGACGGCACCATCTGGACCATGGGCCCGTCGCAGCCCGAATTCCATCACGGGATCGCCATTCGCCGCCAGGCAGATGCGGGCGGCTTTGGTGGCAATCAGGGTTTGAAAATTCAGCAAATTGAGCAAGGCGGATTCGATGAGGAGGGACTCAAAGATCGTGCCCTGAACCTGAAGAATCGGCTCGTAGGGGTACACCAGGGTTCCCTCAGGAATGGCCTGCACCGTGCAATTGGGACGAAAGTTTCGCAGGTGTTCCAGAAAATCCGGTGCGAAAATATTCAAGGAGGCCAGGTAATCCACATCGTCATCCCCAAAGCGTAAGTGCTCCAGGTAATCGAGAAAGGATTCCAGGCCCGCGAAGACCGCGAATCCCGTGTCGGGTGGCAGGCTGCGAAAAAAGTAGTTGAAGGCAACCGGTTGGTCGGCCCGCTGCTCCCGCCATTGGCCCGCCATCATGGTCAATTCATAGAAATCGGTAAGCAGGGCCAGACCCTCGCGGCGAAACCACGGGTTTTTTGACGTATTCATTGCGTGATCTCCACGCCCCGGCAAAGCACCACGCCCGCCTCGCGCATGGCCGCTATCGCTACCACACTGCCGTCATCGTCCACGCCCCGACACCCATCTTCCACCAGGACGGTTTCAAAGCCCGCCTGCAAGGCATCCATCGCTGTCGCCTTCACGCAATAGTCCGTCGCGAGCCCCGCCACAAAAACGCGGGTTACGCCGGCGCTTCGGAGTCGGTCGGCGAGGTCGGTTCCCTGAAAGCCGCTGTAGGCTTCCTGATCAGGGTCCGTTCCCTTGTCGATAATGGGGCAATCCAATGGCACATGAAGATCGCCATGAAACTCGGCGCCGGGTGAATCCTGCAGGCAGTGGGCTGGCCAACTTCCGTCCTGGAAGGTTGGTTCAAGACTGAAACTGCAGTGGTCCTCGGGGTGCCAGTCCCGGGTGAAATAGACCCGGTCAAAACGGGGTTGAAGATTATTTATCACCCGCACTACGCCATCCCCACCAGGCACCGAAAGTGCACCGCCGGGGCAAAAGTCATTTTGCACATCCACCACGATTAACGCATCCGTGTCATTCACTTTCATCGTGACCCTCCTGAGATTGGTGCTCCTGCATTCCCGCGAGTATTTCTGCGTGATCAAAAGCCAGTTCGGGCAGTGTGTCCAGTGAAAACCAGGCGGCCTCGGCCGCATCGTCGGCACCTTTCACCGCGCTCTGTTCCATGGGGCATGTGCCCGCATAGACGACCGAAATCGTGTGACCCCGAGGGTCCCGACCGGGTGTGCCCACCGTGCGGTATTGAAACAGCGTTACCCCGCTTAGCCCCGTCTCCTCCTCCAATTCCCGTCGGGCCGCCATCTCCAGATCCTCGTTTTCTTCCACGAAGCCACCGGGAAAGGCCCACTGCCCCGCAAAGGGTTCCTGTGCCCGTTGGATGAGCAATACTTCGGGTGCGGTGTCGTTGTTCCTGAAAAGGACGACGTCGGTCGTGACCATAGGTCTGGGGTAAGGATAGGTGTACATGCAATCCAGTTCGGTGTTGACTGCGGGTGTTTCCGGGGTCATCAAGGCCACGGAATAATTTCATCTAGTGTATTCAACGTTTGGGATTACACCAGGTATGCGCATGGTGAATGGGCCGTAGCCGGTCAGTCCTTCTTTTGCTTCAGGAGCCACTCGATGCTTTCGGTCTCCTGATAGGCCTTATCCCACGAATTATGATCGACTCCTTCAAACTCGGTGTATTTAATGTTGCCGCCTCGTTCCTTAATGGCCGCGACCATATCGCGGGAACGCTCCACGGGGACCACAGAGTCACTGCCGCCATGAAAGGCCCAGATGGGTACGGTCGCCAGGGCCCGCAGGCGGGAGGCCATGCTGCCATAGGGATTGCCGCCGCCCACGTTGAGTAATTTCTGGATATCATAGGGGTCGCCCCCGCCGCAGATGGGCATGAGTGCGGCAAAGGTGTCCGTGTGGATGGCACCCCAGAGCCACGTGCCATAGCCACCCATGGAAAGGCCCGTGAGGTAGATACGCTTGTTATCGATGTTATATTGCTCCTGCGTCGCCGCCATCTGGGCATCGAGGGAATCGTGGCACGTGTTCCAATCCTGTTCCTTCGGGCATTGGGGGATGAGCACGATGGCGGGAAAGCGAGTGGGGTCTTTTTTGATGGCGTTGACAATGCCCTGCTTCAGCGGGGTTTCATTGTCATCGCCCCGTTCACCCGCGCCGTGCAGAAACACGATCAGGGGCCAGGCGCGGTCTGCCGTGTAGTCCTCAGGAACGTAAACCACGTACTGATCTTCCGTTTCGTTCACGGCAACCGTCTTGTTCAAGTAACCCGTCGTTTTCATTTCGTTATCCTGGGCCTGCGTCGTGGACACGGCCCCAATGACTAAGGCGGCAAGGGTCAGTGTGCAGGTGTTGAGGTACTTCATTTCGTTTCTTCCTTTGTGGCTTCTTCGGGCATATGGCGATCATAGGAAAAGGGGTGCATGGGCTCATCGGGAGAGACGGTGATGTGTACCGGGCGGGCAATGGTGACCTGATCAACCTGGACCCGCGTGAGATTGGGCGCACGCCAGCCTTCTTCCACCTGCCAGTGGTGCCCGTCTCCGTGCAGGAAAAGCACCGGCTTTTCAAAAGCCGCCACCGTTTTGGCAAAGGGCACTACAAAATCTTCATGCATCAGCTTGGGGTGGGCCTGGGCCAATACGACAACCGCGTAGGCATCATCGCCATGGCGTTTCAGGTTTTCGGCGACCCATTCTGCATTGGCACGATGGCGGTAGCCCCATTCCTCAACATCATGCATAAACCCACCGACCAGATTGACACCCAGGAACAGCACACCGTCATCCATCCACGCGAAGTTTTCTGGATAGCTGTTCTGTCGTTCCACCGTCGGGGCACTCGGGTAGGCCTCAAAGTGGTTCATGAAATCCTTTTTCCAGAGGGCCATGGCGGCATCCGGGTTGTCCTGGTCATTCCACTCGTTGTCACCGATGACAAAGACCACCGGTATGGAAGACTGGCGATAGAGGGCCGCGACGCGGGCGCTGTATTCGGCGTCAAAGGGCTGAGAGCCTTTGCACAAGTCGCCCGTATGAAGGAGATAGCGGGCCCGCCCATCGGCTTTTTCGGCCTCAAAATACTGGGGCAGCAGGGTCCAGTCTTCCTCGCCTCGGGGGCCATCACCGGTCGCTGCGAAGGTGACCGGTTGTGGGCCCGATGGGGGCGGTTCCGCTGACGTTTTGGGTGCAGCCGTCGCACAGCCTGAGAGAAGGGCAGACAGGAAAAGACTACCGAGAATATTAAAACGGTGCAAGGCATTGGGCCGACCAGACATGAGAAAACTCCTTGGTGTTGCATGGATGAACCTATAGACGGATTATCGCAATCACAGGAAGGCATTGCAACGCGGTGGGAGAAGTGGACCCCGGATTCTGGACAGTGCGTTAAGTGTATCTCCTTGAGTAT
>CAXBPH010000225.1:0-11468 GCA_963977445.1 uncultured bacterium
ATTTTCCCGGTCTGGACAGCGAACTGATGGCGAAGATCGCCAACGGCGACTTGTCGGTGACTTTGGTGGCCCGTGTGCCCGATGGGGCGGATTTCACAGCAATCTCTTCCGTGCCCATCGCCTTTTCGCTGGCTCCCTGGCACCTGGAAATTTCCCAGGATGCACCACTTCAGGGATCGCTGACGGGTTCAGGAGACCTTGCGGTATTACCGCCCCTGTTGGGTCTGGACGGACAAGATATGCGGGGCCCCCTTGTTGCGGACGTGGAGGCCTCGGGGAGCTTTTCCGTACCCGAGTTTACGGGCACGGTATCGGTGAGCGACGGCTACTACGAAAATGGAAGCAGCAGCACCATTCTTGACGATATGGAAATTGTGTTGGAAGCATCGGGAAAGACCATACGCCTGGCGAAGTTTAGCGCTACGGATGGTGTCGGCGGTCAGTTTTCCGGCAAAGGGCAATTCAATATCGACCCGGATCGGGGTTCGCCCTATGACTTTACCCTCACGCTGGACAATCCCCGACTGGTACACCGTGACGACCTGCGCACCCAGGGCAATGGGGAGATTCGCCTGACGGGCAGCGCCCGTGGTGCCCTGCTCCAGGGTGATCTCAGCGTCGGGCCCGCCTACTTCACCATCCCCGAAAGTTCGGGAGAAACGCAGGTAACCACCGTGGCCTATACGGAGGCCCAAGCAGTCGGCGAAGGGGAGGAAGTGGTGAAGGAGTTGCCCTACGAGTTTCGTCTGGATCTCGGTCTGGATTTTCCGGGCAAGGTATTCGTTACGGGCCCCGGCCTCGACTCGGAATGGGACGGTAAGCTCAAGATTACGAACAACGCTGCAGACCCAGCGATTGAAGGCGTGCTTCGTGTGAAAAAAGGCACCCTCGATTTTCTTGGTCGCGTATTTACGTTGACGGAGAGCACTATCACCTTCGACGGACAGACCCCGCCGTCCCCATACCTGCGTATCGACGCCGTCACCACTACCGGGGAGATTGAGGCGCACGTGCGCATGGAGGGCACGCAGGACAATCTCAATCTCAGCCTGGAGTCGGACCCCGCCATGCCCCGGGATGAAATCCTGTCCCGGGTGTTGTTCGGTCAACGTCTTTCCGACGTGAGTCCGGTTCAGGCCCTGACTCTGGCCCGCTATGCGCCTTTGTTTCGAAAGAATGTATCGGGCCGTTCGGTGTCGGGCAGCAAGGGACCCAAGCCCTTTCTCGTTGACCGTATCAGTCTCAATAGCGGCACCGAAGTTGGCGAGGCCAGCGTTACCACGGGCAAATACCTCAACGAAGACTTTTACCTGGAGTTTGAACAGGGATTGGGTTCGGCAGAGAGCCTGGTGTCGTTGGACTGGTTGTTTGCACCCCAATGGGCCCTGAAAGGGAAGACCACTTCCGGTGGCGAAGGGGGACTCGGGGTCTTCTGGAAGAAAAATTATTAGGGGGACCTCGTTGTTCGTCTTCGGAAAAGGGGGCTTCCAGATACGATAATGCCACCCAGCTTTCAGTTGAATCCTGCGGTGCATCGACAATGAGGATGGTCAGCGTTTTGCGCTCACACAGAATGAATTTTGGAGAATAACGTATGACAGTGCACAATAACGCCATCGCGCGATTTGATCTTACCGGCAAAGTTGCCTGGGTCCCCGGCGGCGCGGGACTCCTTGGCACGTCGGTTTCCCGGGCCCTTGCGGAACATGGTGCCCACGTCATCGTGGCCGATCTACGGGCCGACGCGGCCGAGGCCGCAGCCGAAGCCCTCGTGGCGGAGGGGCTCTCCGCCGAAGGGCGTGCCCTGGATATCGGCGATGAGGCCATGGTCGCCCGTGAAGTCGACGCCATCGTCGTGAAACACGGCCACCTCGATCTCATGATCAACATGACCTTCTACTACACCAAAGCCAGCATGGAAGACATGACCGCGGAACAATGGGAGGCCGGCATGCGCGTCTCCCTTACCGGCGCCTTTGTTTCCACCCGCGAAGCCGGGCGCGTCATGGTCGAACAGGGCGGCGGTAGTATTGTCCACTTCAGCAGCATGTATGGCATGGTGAGTCCCGATCCCCGTATGTATCCCCCGAGCCAGACGCCCAACCCCATCGACTACGGTGTGGCCAAGGCGGGCATTCTCCAGCTCGTACGCTACCAGGGCGTTTTCCTCGCCGAAAAAGGTGTGCGGGTGAACGCCATCGTGCCGGGCCCCTTTCCCAACCCAAACTCCCAGGGTGCGGATCCCGACTTTGTGAAATTGCTTAAAGCCAAATGCCCCACGGGCCGTTTCGGCCACCCGGAAGAAATCGCAGGGGCCGTGGTGTTCCTGTGCTCCGACGCGGCGAGCTATGTGACCGGTACAAAGATAGTTGTGGATGGTGGCTGGACGGCGTGGTGACGGGGGGCGTATGTTTCAACCTATGGGGCGCAATCGCAACGCGTATTCACAAAAGGTGACAATTTGGAGTGCGGACGGCTCGCTTTCAGGGAGGTAAAGTCTCGCGGACTGGGGGAATGAGTGGCTCCATCCGTGAGTTCAGGGTGCCGTTCAGTTGTTGCACCTGGAGCTTGAATCCAAGCTTTGCGAACCGTCAATAATCTCTTGTTTGTTCCTTTAGCCTAAGTTGGCCTTCCTCGAAGATATTCGCGCGATACGGGCGTATGTTCAGTGCCCACGGGTTGCCACGGGCATCTCGAAATGTATGATCCCACCAATCAGCGATGTTTAGCTTTTATCGCTGATCAGTACCTATCCGACCCATCATTACTCCGGATGTCCAGGCGTTCGCGGGAGCGTTTTATGGCGGTGTGGAATCGTTCGACGAGCAATTCTCTCGGCGGGAGGGTAGTGAGGTATTCTGCGACGTGAATACCTGCCTGGCCGAGTTCCATGAGTTCTATTTGCTCATGTTTCTTCCCTGCGCAGAGGATTATGCCGAGGGGGGTGTTTTCTCCGGGTTCCTGTTCGTGTTTCGCGAGCCAGCGGAGGTAAAGTTCCATCTGGCCTTTATGTTCCGGTTTGAAGTCGCCGAGTTTAAGTTCCATCGCGATGAGTCGCTGCATTTTTCGATTGTAGAAGAGCAAATCGAGATAGAAGTCGTCGCTATCGATTTGGATGCGTTTCTGGCGTGCGACGAAGGTAAATCCGACACCCAGTTCGAGCAGGAAGTTCTCCATTTCCCGTAGAATGGCGTCTTCCAATCCTTTTTCGAGGTAGCGGTCGTTCAGGCCCAGAAAATCGAGTATATAGGGGTCCTTGAAGACCAGATCGGGGCTTATTTGGTCGGATTCGCGCAGTTGCCCGAGTTCGTGCTCGATGACATCCTCGGGTTTCTTGGAGAGGGCGGTGCGTTCGTAGAGCATGGAGTCGATCTTTTTTCGGAGGGTGCGTACGCTCCAGCGTTTGATGCGGCACATTTCAGCGTAGAAGTCTCGTTGCAGGGGCTTTTCCAGCGGTAGTATTTCTCGGAAATGTGACCAGCTTATTATTTGCGACAGTGTGGCAACTATTGACTGATCAGGGAATGCCTCAGAGAATTTTACCATTCGGGTTAGTGAAGAATAGCTGAATCCTTCTCCGTACTCCTGCCGCAATTGTTGCGACAGTGTGGCAAGTATCTCTTTGCCGTACTCAGCGCGGTCCTGATTAAGTATTTCCTTGTTTATACGTCGCCCGATTTTCCAATAGAGCATCGTTAGTCCCGCGTTGGCCACGGTGGCGACGGCAGCTCTGGTCTCCGCCACCATGCGGCGGATGTCGCTTACGAGAGCGGTCGTAGGGGCCGATTCCTTCTTTTGCAATGCGCTTTTGTCGTTTCTCTTCATTGTTTTGCCTCCGTGAAGTTGATTTTATAATCCTTTTGAAAAGGTTGTATTCCCTTAATGAAAATCCCGGCTTTTCGTCTCCTGCGTCGTGAGCTGTGTCTCGGGTATCCACAGTGTTTCCGCGACGAGATGGGTGACGCCGGACTGAACCTGCAACTTCCCCGTGACGCCGAGGAAGGATTGGGTTTTTACGAGGGTCTTGTGCTTTTTGTAGACAGCTTCCCAGATCACCAGATTGACGAGGCCGCTTTCGTCTTCGAGGGTCATGAAGACGACGCCGTTGGCGGTGCCGGGGCGTTGTCGGCAGATGACGAGGCCTGCGTAGCGGGTTCGGCTGCCGTTTTTCAGGGTGGCGATGGTGGCGGCATCGGGGAGGCCCTGGGCGCTGAGGGCGTCGCGGTAGGGACTGATGGGGTGGCCGTGGGTGCTGTGGCTGGTGAAGGCGTAGTCCCAGTGGATGGCCTCGGCGGCGTGGAGGGGGACGAGTGCGGCATCGGGCTCGGGGGTCTGGACGTTGAGCTGGGTGTGGAGTTCGCGGTCGAGTCCGAGGGTTTTCCAGAGGGCACTGCGGCGGTCCTGTTGGAAGGCGGCAAAGGCTCCGGCTTCGGCAAGTCGGGTGAGGGCACCATGGTGGAGGCGCGTGCGGAGGGCGAAGTCTTCGAGGGAGTCGAAGGGGGCGTCGTTGCGCGCGGCGACGATGCGCTGCCCTTCGGGTTCCTGGAGCCCTTTGACGTAGCGGAGGCCCATTCGCGTAGCGAATGGGGAATGGTGAATAGTGAATTTAGAATTGGGAATGAAAGGTGAGTGTTGTGTGGAGAGGAACGTTGATATAGGGTTTTTCTCGGAGAGAGATTGTGCCACCCCCTTCGGGGGTTCATTGTTGTGGGGTTGACCTGACCCAGGGTTTCGCTCGTTCCTCGCTTCACCCTGGGCTACGATATGTCGCCACTTCGTGGCTGTGTGCAGGGGATTTAGAATATTGAATTGAGAATTTAGAATAGTGAAGTTAGAATTGGGAATGGAAGATGAGTGTTGTGTGGGGAGGGGAAACGCTTTTCCACCATTAGCGTCCTGATACTCTCTTCCGCATTCACTATTCACTATTCTCAATTCACTATTCTCCCCTTCGAGCGTGCAGTCCCAGTGGCTATAGCGAACGTCGATGGGCAGCACGTCTACGTCGTGGCGCTTACTGTCTTCTACCAAGGTGGCGGGGCTGTAGAACCCCATGGGCTGGGCGTTGAGCATGGCGCAGAGGAAGGCCGAAGGGTAGTGTTGTTTGAGCCAGGCGGTGGCGTAGGCGATGAGGGCGAAGCTGGCGGCGTGGCTTTCGGGGAAGCCGTATTCGCCGAAGCCCTGGATTTGCTCGAAAACGCGCTCGGCGAATTCACGGGCAATGCCTTTTTTCATCATGCGCGATACGAGACGGTCGCGGTGGCGTAGGATGCGGCCACTTTTTTTCCAGGCGGCCATGTCGCGGCGGAGCTGGTCGGCTTCGCCGGGGGTATAGTCGGCGGCCACCATGGCGAGCTGCATGACTTGCTCCTGAAAGAGGGGGATGCCGAGGGTTTTCTTCAGCACGGGCTCGAGGCAGGGGTGGGGGTAGGTCACTTCTTCTTCGCCGTTACGTCGTCGGAGATAAGGGTGAACCATGCCGCCCGTAATGGGGCCGGGGCGGACGATGCTGACTTCGATAACGAGGTCGTAGTAGTTTTTGGGGCGTAGCCGGGGCAACATGGCCATCTGGGCGCGGCTCTCGATCTGGAAAACGCCCACCGTGTCGCCCTGTTGGATTTGGGCAAAGGTCCGCTCGTCGTCGGGCGGGATAGTGGCCAGCGTCCAGTGGTCTCCATGGTGTTCTTCGATGAGGTCGAAGGCGTTGTGGACCACATTCAAGGCGCCGAGGCCGAGAAGATCTACTTTAAAGAGCCCGAGGTCTTCGATGTCGTTTTTATCCCACTGGATGACCGTGCGATCGACCATGGTGCCATTTTCGATGGGCACGAGGGTGTTTACGGGCTCGTGACCGAGAAGAAAGCCACCGGGGTGGATGGAGAGGTGGCGGGGCACATCCTCGATTTCCTGGGTGAGGCGGAGCAGGTGCGCATGGGCCGGGTTGTCGGGGTCGAAGCCTGCCGCCCGGATGGTTTCGGCCGTGGGGAAATCGTGGTGGGAGAGGAGTTTGGCCAGGCGCTCCAGGGCCGTTTCGGGGAGGCCGAGTACCTTGCCCACATCGCGGACGGCGGATTTCGCCCGGTAGCGGATGAAGTTGGCCACCATGGCGGCGTGGGTGCGGCCGTAGTGGTTGTAGACATACTGAATGGCTTCTTCGCGGCGGTTGTGCTCGATATCGAGATCGATGTCCGGTGGTTCATTGCGCTCGCGGGAGAGGAAGCGCTCAAAGAGGAGGCCCATACGGACCGGGTCCACGGCGGTGATGCCGAGACAATAGCAGACGGCGGAGTTGGCGGCGGAGCCCCGGCCCTGGCAGAGAATACCTTCCCGTCGACAAAATTGGACGATTTCCCACATGGTGAGGAAGTAGCCTTCGAATTGGAGCTCGTGGATAAGGTCGAGTTCTTTGTCCACCTGGGTGCATACGTCTTGCGGAATACCCTCGGGGTAACGGGTGGCCGCTCCGGCGTAGGTCAGGTCACGAAAATGGGTGGCGGCGTCGCGGCCATCGGGGAGATTTTCCACGGGATAGCGGTAGGTAATTTCGGCGAGAGAAAAGGTGCAGCGGGCCGCGATGACTTCGGTGGCTTCCAGGGCCTGAGGATCATCGCTGTAGAGTTCGGCGAAACCATGGGGGGCGCGGAGGAAATGCTGGTCGTTGGGCTTGATGGTGGTGCCGGCGGTGCTCAGGGTGACGCCGTGGCGGATGCACGTGAGGACATCCTGGAGTGGGCGGCGCGTGGGCGTGTGGTAGAGCACCTCCATCCCCGCGACGAGGGGGAGGCTCAGGGCCTTGGCCCGTTCCCGGAGGCGATGTTCCCGGCGTCCGTCATGGACTTCGCAGTGGCGGGTGAGGAGGGCATAGAGACGGTCGCCAAAGGCTTCTTGCAGTTGGCGGGCCTCGGGTCCGGGTGGGGTGTCGGCAAGAATGCGACTACCTACACCACCCCACAGGGCAATGAGACCTTCGGCGTGGGCGCAGACCTCGGTCCAGGTGACTCGGCTGGTGCCTTTTGGGCAACGGAGACGGCCCGTGGAGATGAGCTGACAGAGATTGGCGTAGCCCCTCCGATCCATGGCGAGGAGGAGAATATGGGTGTCGTCCTCGATGGTGACTTCGGCTCCGGCGATGAGGTGGATGCCGAGTTCCCGGGCCCGTTTGTGAGCGCGGACGAGGCCATAGACGCCATCGCGATCGGTGAGGGCGAGGGAGCGGATTCCGAGACGATGGGCTTCCTCCACGAGTTCGTCGGGGTGGCTGGCGCCTTCGAGAAAGGAGTAGACGCTCTTGCACCACAGGGGGGCGTAGATGGGGGTCTGTCGGTAGGCGGCGCTCATGAAGGACACCGGGACAGGGACGACAGGGACGACAGGGACGACAGGGACCACAGGGACCACAACGACGACAACGACGACAACGACGACCTCAGCACCCCGGTGGGGCTGAGCAACGTAGCCCAAGGTGGAACGTAATCGGAACCTTGGGTAGGGTCGGTCTTCAGCCACGAAGTGGCGTCATATCGTAGCCCAGGCGCGAAGCGAAGCGAGCCCTGGGTTTGGTGTTTTTTTTCAAGAAGAGCCCCGAAGGGGCGACATAAGTGGCCCATCACTGGACCTCACCCTGCAAAAACCAACGCCGTCGTTTGAGGTCGTGGTAGATCCAGAACCAGCGGTTGCTCCGGGTGCGGACGTAGTAATAGGCCCGGCTGATTTCCTTGCGCCACCAGCCGCCATTGACGAGCTGGGGGCCGATGACCTCCTCCACAGGACCTTCCGAAACGCCCGCGATGAGCCAGCCATCGGGTTCATAACGATCCCGGGGAGGCAGGGCAATGGCCGGGCGATACATACGGCGAACGAGGGGCGTCGACGCCATTTCGGTGGGGCGCGGTTGGGGCAGATCAGACAGGCTTTCCCAGCGGTACTGGGCCTCGGGGAGATGTCCCGTGTGGAGGCGGGCCACCACGACGGCGTCGTTACCCAATTCGGCGCGTATTTTTGCAAAGGCCCGGTGGGCGGCTTCCACGTTACGCCGTGGGGCCTCCTGGAAGAGGTCCGTCTGGCGTTGCGTGATAGGTTGTCCCACGGCCCGTGCGTGGAGCTCGACCACCCCGGACACAAAGGTCTTTGTTTCCAGGTGGAGGCGGGCGAGGCTCAGGACCTGGTTGGCATCTCCGGTAGGCGTCGCAGGGACCACGTCCCCTTCTTCCGTGCTGCCATTATCGAGGACAAAGTGCCAGTGGAGGGATTTGAGCCGTTCGTGGTATTCGGCCAACTCAGCAAGTAAGGCCCTGACCATGTCGGCTAGATAGGCCAGGAGCCGTCTCTGGTCACTTTCGGGATAGTCCAGCAAGGTGGTGCAGGTCGCGGGGTCTCGGGGTGGTAAGGCCTGGAGGGGCGTCCAATTGCTTCCTTTCGCGAGGTGATAGAGGGCCTCGGCTTCCGCACCGAAACGTTTTCGCAGCCCCCGACTGGGCAAGGTTAAAAACTGGCCGATGGTCTCGACCCCCAGCTTATAGAGGGTGTCTTGCAGGGAGGCCTGAAGACGGAGATGGCTCATGGGCACCTGGTCGACATGGGCCTGCTCTTCGGCGGGGGTGGTGAAAACGATATTCTCCCGGCTGGCCCGTGCGGCGGCATAGCTCCCGAAACGGCTGAAACCCACGGCCACCGTCGCGCGGATATGGCGCTCCCTCAGGTCGTTGCACACGGCATCGGCCCATTGGCTCAGAGAGGGGTAGACAATCCCCATGCCCGACACATCGGCCCAGAAGACCCCGGCTTCCCGGGGGGCTGGTTCAATGCGGGGGCTGAAATCCCACAGCCGGCGGGTCAGATCGGTGATGGCTTCCTCTACGGTGATGGGATCGATGACACCACCACGGAGTTCCGGGGCCAAGGCGAGCCCGGCGGCATAGCGCATGCCCGGAAAGATGCGGCAGTTCCGTGCGGCTCCATTGGTCCATTGGATGACCCCACTGGGCTTGTCCCGATCGACCACGACGACCGGTTGACGTTGCCAATCGGGGTGGGCGCGGACCAGTAACTGGAGGGGCAATGCGGGACAATTAACACAAGCCGTCCGGTCCATGACGGAGCTCCTCGTGGGTCCAGCCGGGGCTTTGGCGCTTGTCTTTCACGGCCCGTAAATTGCAGGAAAAACAATCGTGGCCCACGCGGTGTTTTTCCGTTGCGCAACGGAGAGAAACCAGGGCTCCACGGGTCGGCCGATCCCCCGGCGAGCGCAGGCCCACCAGGGCGGTGTGGTGTTGCTGGGCCAGGCCCACCAGCCGCGTCTGGAGCGCGAGGGGCAGGGCCTGGCCGTCGCTATCGAGAACGATGATCGAAAAGCTGCCTGCGCGCAGGAGGGTGTCGGCTGCGCGGGCGGCTTGTGCGGCGTCGTTGGTGCGGACAATGGGCAGGGCGGCGAGATCGATGCCTGTGGCGGCAAAATCGGGCGGAAAGAAGATGCGGTGGGGCCCGGCAATCCAGGCGACCAGCCCTTGCTTTTCCTGGGCCTCCCGGATGAGTCCAGCGACCAGGCTTAAGGCCGCAGTGCCTGATTCCGGGGCGTGATCGAGGGCTATAAAACGACCTGCTGCTGTCGCCATGGTCCAGCCTTTCGGCGGGGCTTCATGGATACGCCGGTCGAGCAAGGTGGTAGCGGTGATAATGTCAGCGACAGACGATGGGGCAATAGCCGTGGCCATGGGAGACTCCTTTTACGGCGCAAATGTGCGCCTGACTTTAGGAGTTATTATACTGAATAAATGTTTAGTTGTAAAGGGTGGGTCCTGAGGGTAATACTAATAAAAACGTTCGTTGTAGACCGCGTCTCCCCGTTGCTGAATAGGATGGGCTCCAGCGTGCCAAGAAAGGCGGACTTCCCTTAAGGGGGATAGGCATTCCCGCCACGGCGCGTCTTGACCTGCCTGTCAAAAGGCTCACTGAGGGTGTAAAGAAGACGGTACCGTTGGAAAAGTGTTTTGGAGATCGCGTTTTCTTACGTGGCATGCGGAGCCCTTTGTGGACACAAGTGGGCTTTGTGACAGGCAGGAATGCCTATCTCCCGTTGCGCTCTTATGACAGGCAGGGCAAGACGCGCCGTGGCGGGAATGCCTATCCCCCTGTTGTTACTTATCCGTAAAACTGGTTGATGTTGTAGATGCGCAGGGTGATTTCGGAGTCACGGGTCCAGGCGGTTTCGCGGGAGTAGTAGGCCACCAGTGCTTCATCGCCCACGAAGGTCACGGAGGGATAAGCGGCATCGCAGTCTTCTCGGTTGTCGATGTCGTGGTAGTTCTCCCAGGTTTTTCCCTCGTCTTTCGAGAGGGCCGCAGTGAGGGGGATGCGGGGCCAGTTGGACTTGGAGGGCACGTTGTTCCATAGGACCAGCAGGTCGCCCGTGGAGGGTATGCGCTTGATGATGGCGGGGGATTCGGGGGAGGCCAAGGTCGTTGGCGCAGGTTTACGCCAGTGGTCGCCACCGTCTTCTGAGATGCTGTAGTACTGGCATTCGTTGGTGTTGCGGAGGAGGCAATAGAGACGTCCGTCTTTTAATTCTACGATGGTGGGCTCATGGCACCCTCGCCCTTCAGCGGTCATGGAATCACTGCTCCGGTGCCAGGTCTTAAAGCCATCGTCGGAATAAAATACGAAGGAATGGAGATCGCCCCCGGCATAGGGCGTGCCACCGATGTACTTCTCCGCGAAGGGACCGTGGGCGGGAATGATGACCCGGCCCGTACTCAGGCGAATGGCCCGGTCCGCATTATTGCAATACCAGCCAGGCTCGGAAATCTGGAACTCCTCCCCGAAGGTTGCGCAATTATCTGTGGAGCGGCGCATGTAAACATTGCGGTTGGCGTCTGAGTCCCAGCCCACATAGGAAAACAGAACCTCCGTGTCCGAAAGGCGCACGAGGTTGGGATGTTTTACATTGTGCTTCCATCGGTTTTCCTGGAGGATACGTCGATCGCCCCAGGTGCGTCCCTTGTCCGTGGATATCATGGACGTAATCTGACAGGGTACCTCGTCACCCGTGCCGCCGCTGCCAATCTTTGCATCGGGAACGGCACCTTCGTCTACATATTCACACCAGACGAGCATGAGGCGTTGCTCGTCCAACGGGAAGATGAGTTGGTGGTCGTGGCGCGGATGTTTCGGGGACCACGGGCAGACGATGGCGTCGTGGATGGGCGTGAGCAGGGGTGTTTTCGCGGGGGCACCATGGGCGTAAGCACCCAGGACGGTGGCAGTGGCGAGGGAGGACGATTGTAAAAATTGACGTCGATTCATGGTTGCGCCTTTCAGAAATGGATTGGGCGTTGTCGTAGGAAAATTCATGTTCTACAGAGGACACCAGGGGAAAACTTTTTTACCACGAAGGACACGAAGAGCACAGGGCAGCCGTTGGCCGCAACCCAAAAGAGATGGGTCGTCATTCCCGCGCACGCGGGAATCCAACG
>CAXBPH010000226.1:0-11419 GCA_963977445.1 uncultured bacterium
CAAGCTTCCCCGGTGGGCGTGGATGTCCCGTTGTTGGCGCTGTCAGACCAACGCCAGCTTCGCCAACTTCGGGACAGACTCGCCCCCATGTTGTCGCGTTGCATGGCCCAATACACGTCGCTTCAGCGAACGTCTCCCAGCATAAGCTTCCCCGGTGGGCGTGGATGTCCCGTTGTTGGCGCAGTCAGACCAACGCCAGCTTCGCCAATGTCAGGACAGGCCCGCCCCATCAGGGTTTCTGCCACCCCGTGCGAGCAGGCCCAAAACTTTCACTTCCCCATTGCTTTACTGAGTCGTGGGGGCATACCTGTCCCCGCGCCCTGTTTACGCGATTCGTAATTCCCGTTTCAGAATCTTTCCCGTAGGTCCCTTGGGCAATTCCGGTAGAATTTCCACTTCCTTGGGCCATTTATACTTCGCCATGCGCTCTTGCATATATTGGTGAATTTCGTCGGGGTCCAACACCTGGCCTTCGCGGGCCGACACATAGACCTTGACTTCTTCACCGCGCGATTCGTCGGGAATTCCGATTACGGCTGCTTCAAGAACCTTGGGGTGTCCGTAGAGCACCTCTTCAATTTCACGGGGGTAGATATTCATGCCTCCACGAATTATGAGGTCTTTCTTGCGGTCGACAATATAGAAGAATCCATCACTGTCTTCCTTGCCCATGTCACCCGAGTGGAACCAACCGTCAACGATGGCTTCCCGGGTTGCTTCCGGCCGGTTGTAGTAACCCTTCATTATATTGTGTCCGCGTATGACCACTTCCCCCACTTCGTCGGTATCGGCGAAGGAGCCATCTTCCCGCTTGATAGCGATATCGACGCCCCAGATGGCCTTTCCGATGGAGCCAACTTTGAGTTCGTCCCCTGCTTTGCTGAAGGTGGCAATGGGACTCGTCTCGGACAGTCCGTAGCCTTCCAGGATGGTAATTCCGAAACGTTCCTGGAAACGGCGGTGTACATCTTCCGGTAAGGCCGCGCCGCCGGAAACAGCGTGGGTAATCGAACTGAGATCGTAGCTACCCGAATCGGCATCGTTGAGCATGAAGAAATACATGGTTGGTACCAGGGCGATCAGTTTCACTTTGTCGCGCTGGATAACTTCCATGGCCTTCTGAGTTTCAAAACGGGGCAGCAGGGACATGGTCGAACCGGCGAGGATAGAGGCGTTCATCAGGCAGGTCTGACCGAAGGAATGGAACAGGGGCAGCGTAACAAGACAGACGTCGCCAACGGCAGGCTTGGTAATCTCGCGGGTCGAATAAAACGCATTGAAGAAGAGATTAAAATGAGTTAACTCGGCGCCCTTTGGGGCACCGGTCGTACCTGACGTGTAGAGGATTACTGCGGTGTCATCGGGCATGGTCTGGACTGTGTCGAACTCGGCCTCGGCCGCCATGATCATGTGCATGAAATTTTCACCGACGGGCGGCGCATCCATGTCGGTAGGTGCGCTGACGGATATATAGTGCTGGCAGGATTCGGAGTTATTGAAGGCCTTCGTGGCTTCGGACTCGAACATTTTGTAGGCAAAAAGGGCCACCGCTTCCGAATCGGTTAGATAGTGCTCGATTTCGTGCTGGGTGTACAACACATTTACGGGCACAACGGTCGCACCTGTATGAAGGATACCGTAGTAGATAATCGGGAAATGGGGCGTATTCGGCACCATGAGGGCAACTTTATCCCCGCGCCCAATCCCCTTCGCCGCCAATGCACTGGCGACACGCTTCGCAGCCGCCGCCATTTCCGCGTAGCTCAAGCGATGCTCATCCAGGATAACGGCGGTAACGTCTGGGTGTTCCTTGGCGGTAACATCCAGAAAATGGGCCAGATTTAACATGAAACACTACTCTCCTCTGTATCGATGCAAAAAGATGTAGAACTATATGTCGCCCATATACTTCGAATTGTACTATTCGATTGGCGAACTAGTCTGACAGTCAGTGTAATCCCATTTTTCTCGGTTTTTCAAGGCAAAAGGTATTCCAGAATGGATGAGCCCAATGGAGCACGGGCAAAAAGCAATCTCACGAGCTCTTGAAAGCATTCACCAGCTGAGTCACCGTCGCCTTGGCGTCGCCAAAAATCATGCGGGTATTTTCCTTAAAGAACAGTGGATTCTGGATTCCCGCGAATCCGGAGGCCATGCTGCGTTTCAACACAAACACCGTGCGGGCGAGGTCAACGTTGATGATCGGCATCCCGTAAATTGGGCTCCCTGGGTCTTCCCGCGCGCCGGGATTCACCACATCGTTCGCACCGATGACGATGCACACGTCCATCATCTCCATGGTCGGATTAATATCGTCCATCTCTACCAATTGCTCATACGGCACATCCGCCTCCGCCAGGAGCACATTCATGTGGCCCGGCATGCGACCGGCAACGGGGTGTATGGCATATTTTACTTCCGCACCATTTTCCTCCAGCAGATCGGCCAACTCGCGTACCGCGTGCTGGGCCTGGGCAACGGCCATGCCATAGCCCGGAACGATGACGACCGAAGACGCGGCTTCCAACACGTAGAAAGCGTCATCGGCCGTGATTGCCTTGGCCTCACCAAGTTCCTCACCGGACTGGACGGTACCATCGCCACTCCCAAAACCACTGAACAGCACGTGGGACAACGATCGGTTCATGGCTTTGCACATGATGTTGGTCAGTATGATACCGCTGGCACCCACCAGGGAACCCGAGACAATAAGCACCGTATTGCCTATGACGAATCCAGCGGCGCAGGCGGCAAGACCGGAGTAGCTGTTGAGGAGAGAGATAACGACGGGCATATCGGCCCCGCCAATCGGAATGGTCGCCAGGATGCCAAAGACGAAGGCCAGCCCCATGGTGACGTAGAAGGCCACCTCAGCGATGGGCGCATCCGGGTTGACGACGAAGATGACGCCGGCCGCCAGTACCGACATGAGCACCAGACCATTGACCCACTGCTGCCCCGGAAATAAGACGGGTTTGCCTCCGATTTTTTCGGCGAGTTTGGCATAGGCAACGATGCTGCCCGAAAACGTAACCCCACCGATGAGTACAGCCAGGAAGGTGGCAAGCACGGGGACCACCATATCGGCGCGGGGAATTTCGAGATAATGACCGGCCCCATGGTGGTAAGCGGCCCACCCTACCAACAAACTGGCAAGGCCGCCGGTACCATTAAAAAGGGCCACGAATTCGGGCATGGATGTCATGGATACCCGAACGGCAGCAGCAAGGCCGATGACACTGCCCAGAAGCACGCCTGCAATAATCCAGGGAAAGCTAACAATCTGCTGATCCAGCAAGGTCACGACGATAGCCACCAGCATCCCTGCGGCAGAGAGGGTATTTCCCCGCACGGCGGTCTTGGCGTTGCCCAACATCTTGAGTCCCAGAATAAAGAGGACCGCCGATACGATATAGCTGAGTTCGATGAGTGTGTTCACTTGCCTGGCCCCTTCGACTTAAACATGGCCAGCATGCGATGGGTCACCCAATAGCCCCCCACGACATTAATGGTGGCAAAGACCACGGCGAAGAATCCCAACGCGGTGGCCAGGGTGTCGTTGCCGGATTGTCCTGCGGCGAGCAGGGCACCCACTATTGTAATACCCGAAATCGCGTTGGCGCCCGACATCAATGGCGTGTGCAGTTGGGAGGGGACCTTGTTGATCAATTCAACCCCCAGAAAAATAGCCAGCACAAAGGTAAATAGGAGTAAAATCATTTATTTGCCCTCCCGTCGAAGACGTAGCATTTCATTGCGAATTTCACCATCCTTGATAATGAGACAGCCATCCATGATCTCATCGCTGAGGTCCAGCGGGAGTGACTTGGTCTCCTCATCCCAGAAGTGCTCAATTAAGTTACTTATATTCGCGCTGTACATCTGACTGGCATGGAGCGGCACCTGTCGTGCGAGATGAGCCAGGCCCACAATTGTGACGCCATGGATCTGGGTACTTTCTTCGGGCACTACGCCTTCCACATTACCGCCACTATCTACCGCACCATCCACCACCACACTACCAGGTCGCATGGCGGCGATCATGGCATCGGTAATCAGGATGGGAGCACGTCGTCCAAAGACCTGGGCCGTCGTAATCACCAGGTCCGACTGCGCGACAACCGCGGCCATCGCCTCCTGCTGCGTTGCACGCTGGGCGTCGCTCAGGGCAGTGGCATAGCCGTCCTTGGTCTGCCCCGTCTCCCCCAGATCCACTTCCACAAACTTCGCACCGAGAGAGCGCACCTGCTCGGCCACGGCGGGCCGGGTGTCGAACGCATCAACACGGGCACCGAGACGCTTGGCCGTTGCAATAGCCTGAAGTCCGGCTACGCCCACGCCAATAATAAAAACGCGGGCTGGTTTCAGGGTACCCGCCGGGGTCATCATCATCGGCAGAATCTGGCCCAGCGCATTGGCTCCCAGCAAGACCGACACATAGCCGGCGAGATTGGCCTGGCTGCTGAGTGCATCCATCTTCTGGGCCAGCGTCGTTCGGGGTATAAACTCCATGGCGATGGCATTGAGTTTCCCCGCAAGCAGGGCATCGACCACATCGGGTGAATTCAAGGGGTCTAGATAACCGATATACAGGGCCCCAGACTTCATTTTATTCAGCAGAGCCGGGTCGGGCGAAGCGAGGCCGACAACGACATCGGCGCCTTCTATTGCGCCATCGGTGGCAATTGTGGCGCCGCTTTCAAGGTACGTGGCGTCGGACCACCCGCAGGTTTCGCCGACGCCTGCGGCGACGATGATTTCTACCCCCCGTTGGCTAAGCTTTCGAACCGTTTCCGGTGTCAGGGGCACCCGCGGTTCCATCGGTGTTGTTCCATTTGGCACATATAGCTTCATACCCGTCCCTCCAGAACGCGGCATCCCCCATTTCCCCCGACGCATGCCGGATGACGATGCTCGCATTAATGCGCCCCTCTTAAACACATAAGCAGTGAATACCTCAAGAGGACCACTTTTGAGTATAGGGCGAAAATCAACCCCATGTCAAGAATCAAACATGCAGGTAGGAAATAATCAAAACACGAACTAAATCACCTATTAAGGTACTGGCACCACATCGCTTATGGTCATCCCCCCGACCTCCCCCCCCGACAATTTGGTATTGTTTTGTGTGGATTCGAGAAATCCTCCACGCCAATATAGTGCACAATCTGTCCTCTCAGAGAAAATACCCCAATATAGGGTAGCTCCAGGAGCGGCGCTCCCACCGTTTAGGACACTATATATAGCGCAAGCGTCATACACGAAACTACCGTCTACTTTGGGCAAAAACACAACATTTTGGGGTCTTCTATGTAAAATAAGGCATACATATCCAAATATTGTGTATATTTTTCTGATTTTAGGAGTCATAAAGGGTTGACAACCCCTATATGTTGTGCTAGGATGACCACGGTGTTTGGAACAAGAGACTGTTAACACAACAGTACTTCGCGTCTTCAGGGAATACCGCAGCCCAAGACCCCTGATATAAAACGCAACCGTGACCCTCTTGCGCCTAGAACACGGAACTGTGTTCCAAACACTCCCGCACATGAGGGCGGTGGATTCCCAAGGTCCACCGCCCCCTTCCTTTTTATGGTCTTCGCCGAAGCGCCCCCTCCCCTCCATGCGGGAACAATTCGATTGCCCCCCCAACAACTTGATCCGCACGTCGGAAGGTACGATAATCTGGATTACCGTACTAAGATGGGTAGTCGCAGGGCGGTGTGGTGTCCCACCTACCTGTTGATTCCCTATTTCTCTTTTCCATTATTGAGGTGTGGTGCAATGTTGGTTCAATTCCCTTGGGGGTGTTCCAGGTCCCCACTAACTAATTTACTAACCCCAGTACGCGTCTGCCTGTTGGGCTTTGTATTGTCTCTCTTGATCGGTGCTACGGCCCATGGAGCGGACGTCTCGTGGATCGGCCCAGGCACGGGCAACTGGAACATTCCCGCAAACTGGTCGGGCGGCCAGGTGCCCATGCCTGCGGACAACGTGTCCATTGCGGGTGCCACGGTTACCGTTTCCGACGGGCGAACGGTTGATGGTACCTTTACGCTGAGTGGAAATGCCGTACTGATCATCGACGGCGGGCAGGCCTCACTTACGGCATCGGGCGTGGCAACGATAAACAATTCACGGGTTTCCGTGTTAAACGGAGCGATCGCGGATTTGAGTACGGTGGCCTCCTACAGCTGGGGCATTTGCAGCAGCGCCGTACTCTTCCAGGTGGATGGTGCCGGCTCCCAGCTCAACCTCTCTGCCGTAGAGACCCTTACGATAAATGCGCCCAGTTGCGCAGCGACTCCTGAAATACAGGCAACGAACGGCGGTATTCTCAACCTGTCCAACGTGGTAAGTATTGTTACCACGAGCGTAAACAATTTTTCTATGCGGGTGGCAACGGGGGGCACCATTTCACTGACTTCCCTCCAGACAGCAGTAAACACAACCATAAACGTGGACAGCACGTCGTCTCTCGATTTACCCGCGCTCACGACATTAACGGGTAGCCACATTACGGTCTCCGATGGGGGCATCCTTAGCGCCCCAGCGCTTACGGACGCAAGTGGGATGACCTTCTCTATTCTGGACGTCGGCGACGCCGTAACACTGGATGCCCTCAAGACAATCACGGGCTCCGTGATTACATTAAGTGGCGGTGGAAACTGGAACTTGCCGACACTCACGACGATGGTCAACACAAGCGTCACCGTTCCGGACAACGCACACTTCAGCGCGCCCCTGTTGACGAGTAACACCTCAACCAATCTTGCTTCTATTGTACTTACCGTTTCCGGAACGGGCACCTTCACCGCCGCTTCGTTGGCCGATATAAACAACGTGCGTATTGATATCCAGTCGGGCGCGCAGGTCACCTTGCCTTCGGTCGGATCCTATGCATGGAGCCTGTGCAATTCGTCGGTCTTGTTCAATGTGGATGGTGCCATGTCTTCCCTGTCCCTGCCCATGCTTCAAACGATTACCTTGAATGCGTCCGGTTGTGCCGCCACGCCATCAGCCAGGGCCTCCAACGGGGGTACGCTCGATCTCTCCGGGCTGGAAAGCATCGCCACGGAAAGTGTGAACAATTTCGCGCTCTATGTCTTGACCAGTGGCATGGTAGATTTTTCTTCCCTGCTCACCGCCGTGGATACCACCTTTCTGGTCGACGCCACGTCTTCGCTCGACATGCCACTACTTACTACGCTGAGCGACAGCATTATTTCGGTGGATGCCGGTGGTGCTCTTGCCGCCGGGAGTCTCACCACCGCCACTGGAATGACTTTCTCCATTGCCAGCGTAGGAACCGACGTGACCTTTGATGCGCTGGAAACGATCAGCAGCTCAACAATCACGCTGGCCGACGGTGGAAGCTGGGGCCTCCCCGCGCTCACAACACTCCTGAACACCCCGGTGACTGTTCCGAATGGTGCAAGCTTCAGTGCACCCATGTTGACCAGCTACACCTCCACGAGTTCTGCCTCCATTGTGTTATCCGTTTCAGGAACCGGCACGGTCGCGGCACCGCTACTTGCGAATATAGCCAACCTGCGCATCGATATTCTGTCAGGCGCACAGGTCACCCTGCCTTCGGTAATCGCCTACGTCTGGGGCATCTGTAACAGCGCAACCCTGTTCAATGTAAACGGTGCCGGGTCCATGCTTTCTCTGCCGGCCCTTCAATCCATGACGATGAATGCGCCCAATTGCGCAGCAACTCCACTTATCAAGGCATCAGATGGCGGCATTCTCGATCTCTCTGGATTGGAAACTATCGCGACCGAGAGCGTTAATAATTTTTCCGTCCAACTGTTAACCGGTGGGATGATTGACCTGTCCTCCCTGCTGACGGCCGTAGACACGACGTTCACGGTAGATGAAATTTCATCCCTCGACATGCCCATGCTTATGACACTAAGCGACTGCATCGTAATCGTTGCGGTTGGCGGTGAGCTTACGGCCGCCAGTCTCACCACCGTCACTGGCATGACTTTCTCCATCGCAAGCGTGGGAAATGCCGTCGCTTTTGGTGCCCTGGAAAGCATCAGCAATTCATCGATCACCCTGTTCGGCGGTGGCAGCTGGAACCTCCCGGCCCTGACAACCCTGCTCAATACACCCATCACCGTTCCCGATGGCACCAGTTTCAGTGCGCCCATGTTAACAAGCTTCACCGCAGAGACGTCCCCGTCCATCGTGCTTAGCGTGGCGGGCACGGGCACCTTCAGCGCGCCTTTGCTGGTCAACATCAACAACGTGCGCGTTAATATTACTGGTGGGGCGCAGGTCACCTTGCCGTCGGTAGATGCATACGTGTGGGGCATCTGTAACAGCGGCGTCCTGTTCCACGTCGATGGCGCGGGCTCCTCCCTTTCACTTCCTGCCATACAGACCTTAGCACTCAACGCACCGAGTTGTGCGGCGACCCCAACGATTCAGGTGTCCAATGGCGGCATGCTCGGCCTATCCGGACTGGAAAGCATCACCACGGAGAGTGTCAACAGCCTTTCGATCCAGGTGAATAGCAACGGTACAATCAAATTCGACTCGTTGATGAGTGCGGAAGAAACCACGTTCATCGTGAATGATTCCTCCGTCCTCGATCTCCCCTCACTCACCACGCTGGTCCAGAGTAATTTCACCGTTGCCGCCGACGGCAGTCTGTCGGCGGAAAGCCTGGTCAGCGTGAGTGACATGACCTTCACCATCAGTAGCGTTGGGGGTGCCGTCTCTTTCGGTGCGTTGGAGACGATCACCAATTCAACCATTTCCCTGGTAAACGGGGGCAACTGGAGTCTGCCCGCCCTGACCACGCTGGTCAACACACCGGTCATCGTCCCCGATGGTGCCAGCCTGAACATCCCCCACTTAACCAGCTATACGGCATCGAACTCCGCCTCCATCATACTCTCGGTCACGGGCACGGGCACCGTCTCCGCGCCAACATTGGCGGACATCAGCAATCTGCGAATCACTGTTCAGGCCGGTGCCGAGCTTTCCCTGCCTATGGTCACGACCTATTCGTGGAGTATATGCAATAGCGCTGCACTTTTCAGTGTAGACGGTCCGGGCTCCATGCTGGACCTCGGCGGCATGGAGGCCATCATGTTGAACGCGACCAGTTGCGCGGCGACACCCCTTGTCAGGGTATCGAATGGTGGCCTCCTCGACCTGTCCGGCGTGACCTCTTTCAGCACAGAGAGTGTGAACCAATTTTCCGTTCAAGTACTCACGGGAGGGACCATGAAACTTTCCTCTTTGTTGACCGCACAGAATACCCTGTTTAACGTTGATGCCCTTTCCACACTTGAGCTACCTGCCCTGATGGCACTGGATGGGTGCACCATTGCGGTTGCAGACGGTGGCGGTTTCGTGGCAGACACGATGGTCTCGATGAATAATATTACCCTTGCGGTTACGGAAATCGGCAACAAGATATCGATGGATGGGCTCGAGACTATCGCAGCGTCCAGTTTGGCCCTCATCCCCGGCACGACGTGGAGCCTCCCTGCGCTGACGACACTCACCAATACAATCCTATCCATTCCGGAAGGTGCCGTATTTGACGTGCCGCTACTCGAAGCTTTTGTGGCAGAAAGTTCCATAACGACCGTATTAAGTGTATCGGCCACAGGGGATATCCTGGCACCGTTGCTTTCCGACATCACAAATCTCAGGATCGCACTCACCCTCGGTGCCCGCATCGAATTCCCCTCCGTTACGGCCATTACCCGCAATCTATGCACAAGCGCCCCTATCTTTGTCGTTGATGGTGTGGGGTCGGCGTTGGATTTGTCGAATGCCACCACACTCTCGGTTAGCGCGCCAAGTTGTGCCGCCTCGCCGCAAATCAGTGCCACCAACGGAGCCACCATTGACCTTTCCGGCGTTCAATCACTGGTGTTGACGAGCTCAAATCGGGTCATCCTTATTGCAGATGGAACAGACAGTACCGTTGATTTGAGTAGCCTGAACATATTGAACGGTAGTGCCTTCACAATCACGGAAACCAATGGAGGAATGGTACTCGTCTCCGCAGGTGGTGAAGGCGAAGGCGAAGGCGAGGGTGAGGGTGAAGGTGAAGGCGAATGTACCGGCAATGAGCCGGATTCTGATAGCGATGGGCTGAGCGATTGCGAAGAGACCCTGTTGGGCACCTCACCACCCATTCTGGATACCGATGAAGATGGCTTGCCCGATGGCTACGAAGTAGACAACGGACTCAATCCCCTTGATATTGAGGACAGCCTTCTCGACCGGGATGGAGATGGCATTTCAAACCTGGAAGAGTTCTTGAACGGGAGCGGCCCCACCGACGCGGCAAGCCCGGACCAAACGTATTTTGTAGCGATCGACGGTGTGAATACGCCCGAACGGGGTGGAATGCTATTGCCATTCCAAAGTATTGCCTATGCACTCGAACAGTTCTCGCTCACTTCTCTGAATAGCATTCGAATCGTATTGGAAGCGGGCAGCTACGACGAGGACGTGACCCTGCTTCCCAACGTCACCCTCTCCGGACGTGATGGAGAGATAGCGGAAATCGTGGGAATGGTGGTAGGCGCTGAAGGGGCTCGTCTGCGCAATTTGCATATCGTTCCGATGACAAGTGACGACACGCTGTTGTTACTCGATGACGTTTCCATGGGAATTCAAAAAGTGCGTTTTACAGGCATGTCCGAAGCGCGGAACGCCACCGGAATTGCACTCTCAGGGCTGAATTCCATGGCCACGATCATCAGCGAGTGTGATTTCGTTGACCTGGCAATCGGTATCGACATTTCCGGAAGCATACCGAACATACGACGTAACCTGTTCGTTGACCCGGCGCTCGCGGGCATTATTATTCGTAGCTCGGCCAACGTAACCACGACCAGCGGATTGGGCGTTGAATCAAACGCGGGCACCGGCTTCAACAGTTTCCAGTTCAGCGGTGCCATCGCCAATCCAGTTGCCGTACGAAATGATACGACCATCGCCCTGTCCATGAAGAATAATGATTGGGGTAACGACGATGACGCTGCGGTGGATGCCCTTATCGATGGGCCCGCAGACTTCATCCCCAAGCTTCGGGCAGGTTCCGCGATATTGGCCTCCAGCATCTTTTGCACTATCTGGGAGGCGAATACCCAGAAACGACTCACGACTGCCGCCGTTTCATTGAGTCCAAGTGGATTTTCCTCGGTGTCGGACAACGTAGACGGTGTATACGCCTTCCCATCGGTGTTGTCAGGAAATTACGCCGTGACCTGCGCCGTTGTCGGCTACGACACGACACAACGCCCGGTAGAGGTCGGCTCGGGTGAGATCAAGTCGGTTGTAATTCCCATGCCCACTTCCGTGGTCGTTGGTGAAGGCGAAGGTGAAGGCGAAGGCGAAGGCGAAGGCGAAGGCGAAGGCGAAGGCGAAGGCG
>CAXBPH010000227.1:0-11408 GCA_963977445.1 uncultured bacterium
GCAGATAGACACCGTCTTCCATGCGTGCGTTGGGCATTACCGTTTCCGTAAAGCGTTCCGACTTCACCAGATCGACTAAAGCCGCAGTTTCTGTAGTTGGGACGCCATCCTGGGGAAGACCCCGATAGCCGGTCGTACCCAGGCTGAGTTCGCTGGTGCCACAATCGTTGATCGCTTTGACGAAGTAGAAATAGATTACGTTGGTGATAATGAATTCACCTGGATTGAAGCAACCCCGATTAATCAGTTCGTAGTCGGGCGATTTCGCCAGGGTGTCGGAGTAGCGGGGCTCGGTAGAGGTGCCGATGAGTTCGACCCGGTCGGGCTCTCCCGAAGGACTCCGGAAGATTTCATATTGGGTCGCGCCGGGTGTGGCACTCCAGAGTAATTCTACCGAGTTGGCGTGGATACCATCACTTGCCGCCACATTGGATGGGCGCAGCAGCAGGACGCAACCTAACTGGGTGATGGTGGCAATCTGGGGGCTGCCCTCGGCACCCGGAGCTTCAATGCGGATGGTTCCGCTACGGGATTCTTCCGTATCGTTGGGGGCAGCGATAACCTGAAGGCTACCGTCTCCCGAACCATTGGCGGCGGCGGCGAAGCTGAGAAACTGGGCACCGGTTACAAACGATGCGGTCCAGTTCAAGGCACCTGAGCCACCATTTTCAATGGAGATGTTGACCGGTCCACCACCGGAGCCGACGGTCTGTTCGGCCGGAACCACGCGCAGGACGGGTGTGCGTGGTGTCTGCACAATGGTCACCTGCCGTGGACTGTTCGATGAGCCGGGTGCCTGCACCTGGATAGTACCGGTACGCTCCAGGGTGCTGGTGTTTTCGCTGACCGAAACCGTAATGACGCCGTCATTATTGCCGGAGATGCCGTCGGAGATACTGATGAAGTTGGCACCGCTCGTAACAGAAGCAGTCCAGTTCATGGTACCCGTGCCAACATTCTGCACCTGGAAACTTACCGCACCTGCGGCGGATCCGGTGGTCTGGATCTCCGGCGTGACTTCGAGCACCGATTCCTGGGCGGTTTGTGTGATGGTGACTTCCACGGGAGAATTGGTGGCATCACCCGATTCCACACGGATGGTCACGACTCGGTTTTCCGTGCCAGGGTTGCGGGTCAGGGTTACCGTGACAAGGCCCGAATTGGTCCCACTGGTATTGTCGCTGATCGCCGCGAAGGAGCCACCCTCGACGACGGAAGCGGTCCAGTTCAAGGTACCGTTACCGCCGTTGGTGACATTGATCGAGGCGTTGCCTGCGGCGGAGCCGAGGAGCTGTGTCGATGGCGTGACCTGCAAGAGGGGCACGCCCGCTTGCTGTACGATTTCTACTTCCAGGGGCGAGTTCACTGCGCCTGGTGCGGTGACCGACAGGGTGGCCGTCCGCTGGAGCACGCTGGTGTTCTCCAGAAAGCTGACGACGAAGGTGCCATTGTTGGTGCCCGTCGCGCCGGAGCTGATGGAGGCGAATCCGGTGCCTGCAAGGACAACGGCATTCCAATCAAAGGTGCCCGTGCCGGTGTTGCGCACCTGGACGACAATTTCGTCGCCCTCGGCATTCGCAATCGTGCTGGCGGCGGTTACCGATAGGGTGGGCACGGCGGCGGACTGCTCAATGGTGAGGATGACGGGCTCACTGCCGACGTCGTCCGAAGAAACGAGCAGGGTAGCCGTACGTGGTTCCGCCTGGACGCTCACGGCAACATTTACCGTGATGGTGTCGTCATTGGTGCCCGACGCGCCTTCACTCAGGGTGACGAATTCGCTGCCCGACGTAATGGCCGTGGTCCAGTTCACGTCGCCCGTATTGCCACTCACGTCCACATTGAAGGTCAAGGGACCGCCCTCGGGCCCGACATTCCGGGTCGTGGGGGAAACGGCCAGTGCGGGAAGAGAGACGAAGAAGGCCGTAACCGATTTGTCGCCATTCATGACCAATTTGGTGGGATTTTCAGAGCCGGTGATATCGCCTTCCCAATGGTCGAAGACCGAGCCTGCTTCCGGCGTTGCCGTCAGGGTGACTTCGGTATCGGCATTGTAGACGCCGCCTTCGGGGGCGAGGCCTATCGATCCGGGGCCGTTGATGGCTGTGCTAAGGGAGAAGCGGGCGTCCCACAGCAAAATGCCGGGTCCACCAGCGCCGCCGTCGTTACCCAGCACCGTGCCTACACCACCCGCGCCGCCATCTACGGAGACCGCACCATTTTCGGTGCTCAGACTCTGAATCCAGACGCTGCCACCGGCACCACCGCCGCCACCGGAAAGATCAGAGCCGCCCTCGGCACCGTCGGCCGTGATGGCGCCTTCGTTGACGATATTCTGAGCTTCGATGATGATGACGCCACCGCCATTACCACCGAGGGAACCAATACTTACGAAATTCATGACCTGGCCGCCACGGCCCCCGCCACTTCCGAATCGGGGAAAGGGATAGGTGTCACGGAATACCTGACCCAGAGAGGTGGCCACCGTATCAAAGGAGGCTCCGCCGATTCCGCTCGTGTCTGCACCCATACCGGTTGTGCCCCGTGCGCCCGGTTCACGATGTCCGCCACCGCCCCCGGCACCGGGGTTGTTGCCGCCGCTGACTTCGCCGAATCCACCGCCGCCGCCCCCGCGGTTGGCTTCGCCACTGATGCTGCCCACACTGCCCCAGGTATCACCCTGCTGACCAATGCGGCCGGGTTCGGCCCCTTCCGTGGTGCCACCACGGTAGCCCCGGCCCGTCGCCGTAATAGCGGCACCCGCCGGAATGGTCAGGGTGCCCCGGACTTTGAGACGCAGTACACCGCCCTCCGTGGGATTCACGCCCCCGAGCGGGTTGCCAGCATAGGCGCTTACCGTGAGGGTGCTGCCGCTGGACAAGGTCAGGTTTTCCAACGCCGGTACCTGGGCACCATCGTTGGGATTGTAGGCCGTGGCATCGGAGCCCAGTCGAATCTGGGACCAGAGGTCCTGGATGGTGGTAACACCGGCAGGCACTGTGAAAGAGCCATGTCGGCCATCGCCAAAGTCGAATGTGGGGGTCTGTGCCGAGGCCAGAGGCGTATGAATCAGCAGCGCCATCGGAACGAATAAGGACGCGACCCGTTTCTTGTGGCGATACAGGGTGCGTAACATTGTAGGAAGTCCCATGAAAATAATCCCTTCAGGTGACCGGTAAATTGGTTAGGCATAGTCTTTTTGGGTATATACCCAAAACATTCTAAAGGTTCCCGACCCATAGCACAAATACTGGCAGGATAACGGGATAGACCTATTTCTTGTGGCGCCTGCTGTTCAGGTGGCCCGAAGGCCTGGCCCTTCGCTATGATGGGCCTATGATTCGTGACGCCACACCCCTCGACGCCCCGGCCCTTGCGGCCCTCTACAACCCCTATATCTTCGAAACGGACATCAGTTTTGAGGAAAAGCCCCTCAGCGACGGGGAAATGGCCCACCGCATGGCGGGGGTTCAGGCCCACTATCCCTGGCTGGTCTGCGAAGAGGAGGGTGTGCTGCTGGGCTACGCCTATGCCACCCGGTGGAAAGAGCGCCACGCCTATCGCTATTGCGCAGAAACCTGTATTTATCTCCGCCAGGACGCGGGAGGTCGGGGTGTTGGCTCGAGGCTTTACGACGCATTGTTGCCCCGTTTGCCTGCGGCCGGCGTACAGATTGCTATCGGCTGCATCGCCCTGCCCAACGAGGGGAGTGTCGCGTTGCACGAGAAATTCGGTTTTGAAAAGGTGGGGCACTTTCCGGCCGTGGGCTTCAAATTCAACCGCTGGATTGATATGGGCTACTGGCAGAAAAAACTCTGAGCCTTCCGGGCGGGTCTAATTTTCGCCTTTGTCGCTGGGTACCGTTACCGATTGATTGAGCGCCCGATTCCAATATACCGCGATGTGCTCCAATCGGAAACGGTCCCCGTGGCAGGGAAGAAGGTCTTGTCTTCCGGTCATCCACGTGTCACTATAGCGCCTTAAATTTCGGAAGGAGAACACCACCATGACCCCATCACGTCGGCAGTTTCTGAGCACCGTGGCGACGGGTGCCCTGGCCTTCGGGGTATCGGCGCGTAGTACCGGCCAAGGGACCCAATCACCGCCCAATATCGTTTTTCTCTTCTCCGATGACCATAGTGTGCCCGATCTCGGTTGCTATGGAAACACGGCGATTCGAACCCCCAATCTGGACGCCCTGGCCGCTGGGGGCATGCGTTTTGACCGGGGTTACGTGACGAGTCCCCAATGCAGCCCCAGCCGGGCGAGTATCCTCACCGGGCGGACGCCCCATGCGGTAGGGGCCTCGCGCCTTCACGTCAATGCGCCCGAGGAGACGGTCAATGTGCCCCAACTCCTGAAAAAGGCGGGGTATCACACGGGTGCCCTTCGTAAGGTGCATCAGGGCCATATTCAGCGCGATTTCGACTATTACGGTGGTAAAAACAAGCCCACGGCGGACTTTTTTGAGCAGCGCCCGAAAGACAAGCCCTTTTTCCTCTGGTTTGGGTCCGTTGACCCCCACCGGGACTATGGCCCCGGTGCCTTGGAGCCGCCCCATGATCCGGCGACGGTGCTGGTGCCGGATTTTCTCCCTGATACCCCCGAAGTACGGCAGGATTTGGCCTACTACTACGATGAAATCGGCCGTTTCGACACGGAATGTGGGGAGATTATTGCCCTGCTGGAGCAACAGGGCGTGCGGGATAACACCCTGATTGTCATGGCGGGGGACAATGGGATGCCCTTTCCACGGGCCAAGGCGACCCTCTATGAACCGGGCGTGCGGGTGCCCTTGCTCATGAACTGGCCCGGCGTGATTGATGCCGGTCGTGAGACCCGTGCCCTTGTTTCGCTCATGGATCTGGCAAAGACCTGGCTCGATATCGGTGGGGCGGAGATTCCAAACAGCATGGAAGGGGTCAGCCTCCGTCCTTTGCTGACGGGAGAAAAAGAATCGGTACGGGAGCATATATTCTGCGAGCGGAACTGGCACGACAACTGGGACCCCATGCGGGGCGTCATTACCGAGCGCTATGCGCTGATACAGAACTACCGTCCCGAAGTGGGCTATATACCCAGTTGGGACCTGCTCCGTTCGCCGAGTTTTGAATCGATTAAAAAGCAGGCGCAGGCAGGCACCCTCGCGGGGCCATTGCGGTGGTATGCGGCCACCACCAAACCCCTGGTGGAGCTCTATGATCTCCAGGCGGACCCCGGTGAGTGGAATAATCTCGCCGAAGATCCGGCCCATGCCGACCGGGTGGAGGCCCTGCAAAAGGTCCTGGGACAGTGGATGAACGAGACCAACGATTTCCTGCCGCCACCGGCGGCGGCCTACGGGAAGGACCGACAAAATACCCTGGATGGTGGTGCCATCTGGTGGGAGTGAGGGGCTGTCCCCATCATCGTGCCCCCGCATGACAGGCATAATTTCATTTTTTTTCGGGGCTTGTGTACAATACGGACTTAATTTTTTATGAGGAGTACTACGTGCTACGGGGATACGTGATAGTGGATGCCGATGGGCGCAAGGTGCCTGTCGAAGAGTCATTGGTGGTTGGCCGCACTTCGGATAGTGGTCTGATGATCGATGATAGCGCAGCGTCACGTCGTCACATGGAAATTAAGGCGCGCCCTAATACGTTTGTCTGGAAAGACTTAGGGAGTACCAACGGCACCATATTGAATGGGGCCAAGATGCTCGCCGGTGAATTGAAGCATGGTGATCGCATCCAGATTGGGGAAACGACCCTCACCTTCGAAGTCCACGGCACGCCCGAGGTGAAAACGCCTGCGGATCGGGTCGCCGCACCCCCCGACGAAAACCGTCTTTTTACTGAAACTATCATGGATGCCCAAGGCTTCGTTAAGAAGCAGGAAGTGGCACCTTCGAAGACGACCCAACTGCTTGAAGCCGTGTATTCGGTGGCCAATGAGATTGCCACGAATTACGATGTATGCAGCCTGATGGATGGAGTCCTGACGACCACCCTTGGGGCGATCAATGCCCAGCGCGGTGCGATCTTCCTGGCCGACACGGCCCACGAGCTACTGCCCTGTCCAAATTGTGGCACCGTCCACAGTATCGCCAACGGCACCCTCGTGAAAGCCCAAATGGGCGACATACAAATCAGTAGCACCGTGGCCTCCCGGGTTATCCGGGATGGGGAAAGTGTGCTCTATCAGGATACGGACAGCGATCAGGAGCTTAACGTCTCCGAGTCCATCATGTCCTTGCAGCTTCGTTCCATCGTTTGTGTTCCTTTGCGGGCGAAACACGGCATCCTGGGTATCCTGTATATCGATTCTGATCGACAGGATCAGAATTATTCTCATGACGATTTACTCCTGGCCGCTTCCGTTGGCAACAGCGCCGGTCTCGCATTGGAAAATGCGAAGATGCACACGGAGATTCTGGAAAAACAACGTATCGAGCAGGATCTGGCCACGGCGTGGACGATTCAGGAGGGCTTCCTGGTCAAGGAATGGCCCCAGGATGACCCCCGCTTTGATGTGTATGGAGAGACCCGCCCGGCGAAGACGGTGGGGGGCGATTTCTATGACTACGTCCGCCCCCGGACCAATACGGTAGGTCTTTTGCTGGGTGATGTGAGTGGCAAAGGGGTACCTGCGGCACTGACGATGGCCCAGTTGCTGGCCCAGTTTCGCCTGCTTGCCCGGGATTTAGACTCGCCCTGCGATGTGTTGAAAGAATTGAATCGTGGCCTGGTCAAGCGAAGCCAGCGGGGTATGTTTTGCACCCTCTGTTACCTGACCATCGATCTCACCAACGGTCATGTAATTTGCGCCAATGCGGGGCACCATCCCGTCCTGCAGATTGGGAAGAATGGTGTGTCCAATTTTGGTGACGCGACGGGACCGCCTGCGGGCATACTTCCGGACGGGCCCTGGGTGGAGACCCGGGCCATCATTAATCCGGGAGATAGCGTCTTGCTCTATACCGATGGTATCGTAGAAGCGCGCAGTATGACCACGATTATTGAGGGCACGCCCAACGCGTCCCCCAATGAATATGATGAAGAAGGGTTGCATCAATGTGCGGGTCGCCTATATGGTGAGAGTGCCCACACATTGATAGATGCAATAAACGCTGACGTGCAACGGTACACGGCACCCATGCCGCCCCATGACGATTGCACGATGATCGCGATGAGGTATCATGGCGTCCAGTAGAGATTTCTATGTTACGTTTCGATCGTCGCCCCGGCTTCTTTGTGATGTTCGGGCGATGTTGCGTAGTTACCTGACCAGTCACGGTGTGGATTCCGATAAGATTCAGGAAGTGGTGCTGGCGGTGGATGAGGCCTGTACGAATGCCATTCGTCATGCCTATTCTGGTCGGGAAGATAAAATGTTGGAACTTTCTCTCTGTTCCGGGGATGGATGGATAGAGCTGGAGTTGTGTGATTCGGGAATTCCCGCGCCCTATGAGCGCATTAAGCCCAAGAGCGAAGAAGTGATTGCGGCAGAGGCGCTCACGCCGGGAGGGCTGGGCATGCATCTGATTTACAACGTATTTGACGATGTAACGTTCACGCCCGGTGATTCAGCGGGAAACACAATTGTGATGCGACTCCGTTGCGCCTGATGTGGGTGTAACGTGATTCGGTAAGGATATTTTCGACACAAGCGACCGGTATCGGGCGGAGATTGGGGCCTCCACCGTCACACGGGAACGATAGCAAGGGTGAATAGGATGGCGCTAGAATTATCACAAGTGGAGCAAGACGGTCATTGTATCGTGATGGCCAAGGGTGAAATCGACCTGTACTCTTCGCCTCAGTTGCGCGACGCGATACTCAAGGCGTGTAAAGCGTCCAAAAATAAAGTAGGCGTCAATCTCAGTGAGGTTGCCTACATGGATTCGTCCGGCGTGGCCACGCTGGTGGAAGGCCTCCAGGCGTCGGGCGGCGCAGATTCTTTCCTGTTGATTGCGCCCTCACAATCTGTGCTCAAGGTGCTGCAACTTTCCCGTCTGGATTCCGTCTTCAGCATTGTGGAGCACGTGTAGGGTCTCATGTCTGCCATTCTGGGAAATACGGGCCGCGTCACGATGAACGCCCTCTATGCCGCCAGCACGGTATGCGTGCTGATGGTGGATACCCTCAATTGGATGATCTGGCAGCCCCTGCGTGGCAAGGGCATCCGCATGCGGAGCGCCACGGAGCATTTCGTCGAGTTTGGCGTTCGCTCCGTGCCTATCGTGGGGCTGATTTGCGCCCTCATCGGGGTCATCATGGCCCTGCAGGCGGCCTACACCTTGCAAAAATGGGGTGCGACGGCCTTGATCGCCAACCTGGTCGGCATTTCTGCCCTCCGGGAACTGGCCCCCCTCATGACAGCCATATTGATTACCGGTCGTTGCGGCTCCGCCATTACGGCAGAGATCGGCACGATGAAAGTGGCGGAAGAAATCGACGCCCTGAATGTCATGGGGCTGAATCCCACAAAATTCCTGGTCGTGCCAAAGTTCATGGCCATGTTTTTTGCCGTGCCCTGCGTTACGGTGCTGGCCATGTTTATCATGATTATGGGCGGTGCCTTTGCCGGGGTGGTGTTGGTGGGGGTGGACCCGGTGGTTTACTACAATCAGACGGCCGGCGCGTTGACACGGATGGACCTGATCTCGGGTCTTACCAAAAGCGTGTTTTTCGCCGTGACAATCTGTTGGGTAGGTGTGTATCGCGGTTTCCGCGTGAGCGGTGGTGCCGAAGGTGTGGGTCGTGAAACGACCTCTTCGGTAGTTACCTCGATTCTGATTATCATTGTCGTCGACTTGGTGTGGACGTCCTTATTTTTTGCACAGTAGGCTATGGATAAAGATACCGACAACATACTCGAAGTGCGTGACCTGGTGGTCAAATATGGCGACCGAACCGTCCTTGATGGCATAAACATTGATATCAAGCGTGGTGAAGTCTTTGTGATTCTTGGCGGCTCCGGCTGTGGCAAGAGCACCTTGCTCCGCAATCTTGTGGGGCTGATGCGGCCCCATTCGGGCCAAATCCGTTATAACGGCCAGGACTTCACCAGCATGAACGATGAAGAGCGCGTGAATACCCGAAAGAAAATGGGTATGTGCTTTCAGGGTTCTGCGCTGTTTAATTCGATGACGATTGGCGACAACGTGGCGCTGCCCTTACGGGAGCATACCAGTCTGGAGCCATCCACCATTGATATCATGACAAAAATTAAGCTGGAGCTGGTGGGGCTGGGTGGCTTTGAAAATTTCATGCCCGCCGAATTAAGTGGCGGCATGATGAAGCGCGCGGGTCTGGCGCGGGCGATGGCGATGGATCCCGACATTATATTTTATGACGAGCCCTCTGCCGGCTTGGACCCCATTGTAGGCGCGGGTCTGGATATGTTGATCCGCAAGATGCAGCAGACCTTTAACCTGACCAGTGTGGTGGTGACCCATGAGATGGAGAGCGTTAAGCTCATCGCCGATCGCATCGTCATGCTGGATAAAGGGAAGGTGATTGGCATGGGTACGCTCGAAGAAATTATGCAGACCGACCATCCTTTCATCGAGCAGTTCTTTGCCCGTCGTCCCGATGCGGAGGGTGAAGATACGGCGAAGTATCTTCAGTCACTGACCGACTCAAACTAGCCGTCGTGCCGTCGCCCCGGTTGCCGGGTGTGTTCTGGCTGTGACGTAAAATTTTGATATGCAACGTCTGGCTGGCCGAAGAGGCCCGTGACGGCGCATTAATGCAACATTAATAGAAGCGGAGTAGGAAGGCCATGGCCAGTAAGAAACATAACTTTTCCCGGACCGAAATCGTCGCGGGTCTTATGGTGCTCGTAAGTCTGGCGGTATTGACAGGCTTTGTGGTTGTCATCGAACAACTGCAGACGGAGCCACCGACCAAAACCCTCTATGCCCGGTTTACGAGCACGGTGGGTCTGAGCGACACGGCGGTTGTCCGCTTTGGTGGCCTGCAAGTGGGTCGGGTGGCGGAGATTACCTACGATCCCAATGATCAGTCCCTGATTCAGGTTGAGATCCACGTTGATCCCGATGTGCCCATTAACGAATCGAGCCGGGCGACGGTGGAGCAGGTGGGCCTTACCGCCGAAAAGCACCTGGAAATATCCACGGGCAGCTCCGACGGCATCTTGATCCCCGATGGGGGCGATATGGCGGTTATCAATAGTGGCTATGGCTTCATCGACATTCCCGACGTGGATGGCCTGGTGGGTGGCAGTGAGCAGCTCATTGGGGATCTCCGCGATTTTCTCGGGGTAGAGGCGGCGAAAAAAGCCGAAGCGGCCGGCGAAGAAGAGCTCGCCAGCATTGCCCGCATCTCGGCCGACGTTCGGGCCTTTATGGGTATCAAAGAGGCGCTGGATCGGGAGGCGGCGGGTGGCGCAGATGCCGTGAAGATTGCGGCCTTGGCGGAAGACCTGCAGAAATTGCTGGGCGTGCGTGAAGCCGTCGCAACGGAAGAAGCGGGCGGCAAAGAATTCGCGAGCGTATCCCGGATTACCGGTGATGTGCGCGGTATTCTTGGCTGGGAGGCGGCATCGAAAGAAGCCGCGGCCAGCGGAGGTGATGCACCAAATGTTACGGATACCATTGGTAGTGTGGATGGTATGCTCACCGACTTCAAACCGCAAATCGATGAAATACTCCAGAAGTTTCCTCCGTTGCAGGATGCCGCGACCAATGTGATGTCGGGCGTCGCCGACACGATCAATGGTAACCGTGAAGACATCGACGGCATTATCGCGAATGTGAATGGTATTACCACCACGGTCAATGACGATCTCGGCAAGATTCTTGAAGATATGGGCAGCACGCTGGAGCGCGTTAAGGGGTTGAGCGGTGAAGCAGAAGAGTTGCTGCATCAGAACCGACCGGCTATCGAAGATTTGATTGGCGATTTGGGGCACACCATACAGGCCCTGAATGTGTTGTTGGACGATTTGAAGAGCCAACCCCAGTCCGTGTTGTTTGGTCGTCCGGAGGTGGGTCGGAAGTAGACCCCTTTCCTGTCTGCTCAACTTGGAAACGTGGGTTGCTGCGTGGTGCTTGGACACCGCCGACCCCGAGTAGGAGATATCATGAAGAAATACATAGCGATAATTGCACTGGCGGGGTTGATTTCCAGCTGCGCAACGTCCCCCAGCCCGAGTATCTATACGGTGAATATGGACCCGTCGTCTAATGCGGGGAGTCCGGTCAATGTCTCGGTCGGTCGTCTGCGTGTTTCGGAGTCCTTGCTTAACAAGCGGATCTTGATAAAGACGAGCCCCACCGAAATCGAATACTATGCGACAGCGCAATGGGCGGCGAGTCTGGATGAAATGTTGCGGGAGAAACTCGCGGTAGAGTTTGGCCCGATTGATACCAGTCGCCCAACTTATGTTGTGTCGGG
>CAXBPH010000228.1:0-11266 GCA_963977445.1 uncultured bacterium
TTTCGTGCGCTAAGCGCAAAATCACTAAAACGAGATAACGCTTCCAGGGCCTGTGGAATTTTCCACAGGCCCTTTCATCGTATGGAGATACTTTCTTCCTATAGAAGACCCTTCCCATCGCTTGTGGCCGGGTTTCTGGTATTCACCGCTCTACGTGTTGTTACTTTTTTCGCTTTTGTAGGGCGGCCGACCTTCAAATGGACGAATCAGCTGGCCGTTTTTTCAGAATTTTCACTTTCCAACGGGGCGCGTTCATGCTATCGTAGGGGAGTAAGGTTTTGGGGCGGAGTCCTGTGCGATCCCGTCGGTTGCAAAATTTCCATGGGTAGTTCTACACAACGAATCAAAAAGGGAAAAACATGGGTACAAAGACGAAAGGGTTTACACTCATTGAGTTATTGGTGGTTATTGCCATCATCGGGATCCTCGCGGCTATTTTGCTACCGGCATTGGCCCGGGCCCGGGAGGCCGCACGGCGCGCAAGTTGCCAGAATAATCTCAAGCAATTTGGCATTATCTTCAAAATGTATTCGGGCGAATCACCGGGGGAAAAATATCCCCCTACCCAGGGCTTATCGATCTACTACACCGAAGACGACCCGACCCTGGGCCCGATCACGGGGCCGATTGCCGGCTGCAATATGCAAGATGACCCGGAAATCTCTCCCAATGTGCAGGAAGTCTACCCGGAGTATGTTACCGACTGGGGTATCTACGAGTGCCCTTCCGATGCAGATGCCGCTGAAGGGGTTGTCGAGCACCTGTCGATTATCAATGTACTCAACGATAATACCAATTTGCCCTGCCCCTTTCCCGGCCTGGCCGACAATCCTGGTGACAGCTATGTATACCAGGGGTGGCTGACGGACCTGGCTGATGGTACGGACCCCACAACCCAGGTGCCCATCGGTGGAACGCTGGTCGATGTCCCTGTTCAGATTCTCTATGCCCTGACGGTACTTAATGGTACCGGCTCTCTGGGGACGACGAATCTCACGGGCGCGGCGGCAGTCGCCGCCCGCAACGCCATGGATAGTGATATCTCCGTGCCCGCCCCCTTTGGGAACGCAGGCGGCAGCACGATTTTGCGTTTGCGTGACGGTATCGAACGCTTTGTAATTACCGATATCAACAATGCCGCCGCCTCCTCGAAGGCCCAATCTGAGATTGTCGTCATGCACGATGTTATCAGTGCCGGCGTTAATGCCGGTGGCGCTTCCTACAACCACATCCCGGCGGGCGTCAATGTGCTTTACATGGATGGACACGTTACCTTTCTCAAATATGACCGCCTGGGGGAATTTCCGGCCAACGAACCCTACGCCCAGTTGACCCATTTCTTCGTAAGCTGAGCGGAATTCGAGCAAGTTTCTATCGATGCAGGGACCGTAAGACTACGGTCCCTGCTTGTCTTATCAGGAGGAATTCTAAACGGTATTCTCCTGCATTGGGCCGATCCAAAGTGCTATACTCTGGCTGTGTCGCAAGGTGTTGATTGGTCTGACACGGGCGAGCGAAAGGAGTTGCAAGTGAATAAATGGATTCTGGTCCTGGTGGGTCTAAGCCTGGCGGGTTGTACGAGTCAAAATGGGCAAACGCCGATGGAGACCGTTATGACGGACTTCGGCCTGAAGGAGAAGCCCGAGGGGTATGTATCGGGCACCGATAAGGTCTACGAACGTCTCAATGATGTGGGTGCGTCCGAACTGAAACGAATGAATTCGGAGTCCCGTCTCGGCGAGGTGCAGGTAGAAGAAGATGGCCTGCAGGTGAAGTATTACAAGAGCGTAAAGGAATATGTTTCCTATTACCCCCTTGATGCGCAGCCCAATTCCAAAGCGGCAGATCGCGATCGCGGTTTTGTGGGATTTCTTGAGTATCGCTACCGGATCTTGCAGGGACCCTACAAACCGACGCGAACCGAAGCGCAGGCCGAATCGGCGACTATCCCTAACGGAGAAGAAGGCCGCGAATCCTTCCGTTATAAATTTACGTCTGCGGGAACGTGGGACGGTGGAAAAGGGGAACGGGCCCGGACCAATTAATCGTGTCCAAAGCCCAGACAACGTAATCAATGCAAGGGTAACTTCGGTTACCCTTTTTTTTAGGATTTGGGGATAGCCTGCCTATTCCGCTTCGGGAAGTTCTTCCCGAACTCGCATCTTGGCATCGATTAGCTGGCGATGGTTGAGGTTCAGCAGGTTGCCGAGCTTTCGGGCCAAGTGGTCTTCGTGGCCGTCAAGCACACCATCGGAATAGAAGATGCGCCAGATCTCTTCGACGAAACGTATCTTTTCCGGCACCGTGCAACTGGAATTTATTTCCCGGGTAAAGCGAAAGAGGTCGGCACTTTGTTCGCGCGCATGGGCAGAGGCATCAAGCAGTTCAAGGGCCTCTTCCGGAGAGAGATCGAAACGCTCCCGTGCTACCTCAACGATGTGGAGGCGCTCCGCTTCGGTGAAGTCGTCATCGACATGGGCCGCCTCCAACAGAATGACGCAGGTGGCCAGTTGAATCGCATCCTGGCCCGAGCGATGTTCGGTTGTGGCGCTGCCGCCAAAAAAGTTGGTAAATTGTTTCAGCATGAGGGACTTCTCCTTCCTCGTGCCCCAGATTCGGGGACGTGGCTATTGTGTACTCCAGGAGACTACGGCGTCAATGTCTGACTTCTACGCGTCGGGAAGGACCGGTACGCCCCGTTTCAACACGTCCCACGGCGCTGTATCTTCGGGCAGGAGTCCCCGCATGCGAATACGTGTTTTCAACGGCGTATTCGCTGGTGGGGCTTCCGATGGCGAAGACGCCTGGTCCAGTTGGAGGGTCAGGGCGCTGTCGGGGGTCAGGGTGGCATAGTGGAGCGCTTCGCTCAGTTGAAAGGTGCTGTAGGGCGATACGGAAGCGGTAAAAGGCGTTTCACTGCCCACATAGAGGCCCCGGCCCGCCTGATTGCGTAGCGTTATCCAGTGGACGCATTGTTTTTGTCCCCTTTCCACCGGCCAGCCTTCGGCAGCGATGTTCTGGTCACCACAGGCAGCATGGCGGCCCATCATGTCCCAGGCCTGCGTATCGGTGGCAAGTTCCTGCGGTCCCATGCCAAACCACGTTACGTCATTCATATCCTTGGCGAGGCGAAGTTCCAGGCCGTGGCGTGGCAGGCGGCATAGGGGAGACGTGGGGGTGAGCGTTTGTTCAAGGAGCACCTCGCCGTTTCCTGAGATAACATAGTCCCGCGTTATTTCGAACAAGACGTCGCTGTTCCGGCGTATGATGAGGCCCTGAAACTTCATGGTGACCTGGGCCGGCCTGTCCTGGAGGGCCTCCATGGAGGTAACGCCCATGATGTTTTCGGCGAGCCCTGCCCGGCTCCAGCCTATCGCGATGGAATTCCCATCCTCATCGGGAAGAACCTCTTTCCACGATGGCGCCTGCCAGAACTGGTGGATGGGCCCCAGCTCCAGAAGTTCTTCCGCATCGACCTTCCACGAAATAATGGTGGCCGTGGGCAAATCGATTTCCAGCGAAAAATTGTCCCCCTGGAAATAACCCGTATTGTCCTTCTCCCGAATTTCGATAGGTGCCAGCGACGCGGGGTCGGGGCCGGGCGCGGGGGGGGCGTGCAGGGGAAGAGGAAACTGCTTGCCGCCAAGGGGCAGGCGCTCTTCACCCGTGTGGCGTAGAAAATAGAGATCCAGCCAATAGGACGTGCCCGCATAGGGCTCCGGCAGGGCATAGTTCAATTCCAGGGTGGCTACCCGGTCGGATTTCCGCCAGCCTACGGGGCACGACCCGTGTTGCAGGGTGTTACCATCGGTCTGAATCTGCCAATCAACGACTACATCGCTCCAGTCGGTATCTCCCTGGCTTTCTATTGAGAAGGTACCATCTTGAAGTGCTGCGTCGTCGGCCCGCCAGTCATTCAGAACTTCCTGCCATTCCGATTCCGCTTGACGCGCCGTCTCTGTCGTGGCCGCCGGGTTCTCGAAGGGAAAGAGGTCATCAAAGCGAAAATCGAGGCGACATCCTTCCGACGAAGCGCCGAGCTCTCGTTCCGCAAGGGCACGGTCGTAAATCTGGAGTTCCCCAACAACACCCCGACCCGCTGATTGCCGAAAGGGGTGTGCGCCCAAAAGGAGGGCGCCGGGGTGGTAACAAATCAATCCCGATGCGGGATTTTCGCCAGTCAATACGCCGTCAAGATAGAGACGAAGTTCCTGGCCGGTATACACGGCAACAAGGGTGTGCCAGCTGTCATACCAACCTTCGGGCAGCGACACCATGAGTTCGTGGGGTTCGTCGGTGCGTATACGGAATACGAGGTGTTCCTCATCGGGCTGGAAGAGCTCATATTGTCCACTGCCTTTGGACAGGTAGTAAACGAGAGCGTCGCCACGGGTTGGATAGAGCCGTAGGACCAGGCTGAGTTGATCGCCTGTAATCGAAGCGGCGCGGGCGGGGGCCAGTGCGATGTTCCCAAGGGGGACACCAGTTTCGTTGGCCAGCGATACGCAATCCCTATCGGTGAAGGCGGCAATATGGGCAACCCGGTCTCGGGTCTGGTGAGAAAACACGGTGGTAGCGTGGATGGCGGGGTGGGGATTCAAAAAATGTGCTCCGTAATCTACTGCGTATGAACTTGCGTAATGAACTGATAGTCACGCCGATGCGTTCAGGGCATAGGGAGCGCTATTGTATCGAAAACATGGTACCCGATGTGAACCGGTGTTGTGGCGTGTGCGCCTGGACGTTATTGATGCGTGCTACGCGATTATGTTTTCTATCACCCGGCCGTGGACGTCAGTGAGGCGATAGTCCCGGCCCTGGCTGCGGAACGTAAGTCGTTCATGGTCTACGCCCAAGAGGTGCAGGAGGGTGGCATGGAGGTCGTGGACATGTACCGGGTCACGGGCGACGTTATAGGCGTAGTCGTCTGTTTCGCCATAACTCGTGCCGGCCTTGACGCCCCCGCCCGCGAGGACCATAGAAAAGCAACGGCCGTGGTGGTCCCTGCCGTAGTTATCCTGAGACAGGCCCCCCTGGCAATAGGCCGTTCGCCCAAACTCGCCACCCCAGACAATCAAGGTATCCTCCAGCAGACCACGTTGCTTCAGGTCCTGAATGAGGCCCGCCGTGGGCTGGTCAACATCACCACACTGCAGCGCCAGGTCGTTGGGCAGGTTTCCATGTTGATCCCACCCGCGATGATAGAGCTGGATAAACCGTACGCCCCGCTCTGCCATGCGACGGGCAAGAAGGCAATTCGCGGCATAGGTGCCCCGTTGTTCCACATCGGGTCCGTAGAGTTCGCGTACGGATTGGGGCTCCTGGGAAATGTCGGACAGCTCGGGTACCGAAAACTGCATGCGATAGGCCATTTCATATTGGGCAATCCGGGCATTGATTTCGGGGTCGGCAGCGTACGCCAGTTCCGACTGATTCAGCGCTGCTACCGTGTCGAGCATGCGCCGTCTTGCAACATCGCTTACACCGGGCGGGTTGCCCAGGTAGAGGACGGGGTCCCCGTTGGGCCGGAGGGTCACCCCCTGGTGCTCGGAAGGGAGAAAACTGGAACCCCACAGGTTCTGCCGGAGGGGCTGGGCCGGGCGTTTGGAACTGCCAAAAGATACGAGCACGACAAAGCCGGGCAGGTTGGCATTTTCACTGCCCAGGCCATAGCTCATCCATGCGCCGAAAGAGGGTCTGCCGGGCTGCTGGCTGCCTGTTTGCATAAAGGTCATGCCAGGATCGTGATTAATGGCTTCCGTGTGCATAGAGCGAATGACACAAAGCTCATCGGCAACACCACCCATATGGGGAAGGAGCTCGCTTAACCAGAGGCCACTTTTTCCACGTTGCGAGAAGGAAAATTTCGAGGCGGCGATAGGCAAGGTTTTCTGACCGGATGTCATGGTCGTGATGCGTTGTCCCTGACGGATGGAGGGGGGGAGGTCCTGCCCCTGAAAACGTTCCAAGGTGGGCTTATAGTCAAAGAGCTCCATCTGGGAAGGCCCGCCCGACTGAAAGAGGTAGATTACCCGTTTGGCTTTGGGGGCAATATGGCTGAGGCCATCCAGAGGCCCTGGTGCGCTTCCGGAGGCGGCCGATGCGCCAAGGAGGGCACCCAGCGCGGCGGCACCGATACTGGCGCTACTACGTCCGAAAAACTGGCGTCGCGTGACGAGTTGTTCATATTCCTGTTGCGGGTGCATAGAGGCAATCCTTGGTCGTCTATCCGGCGAGATTTCGGGTCAGTATTTCGTTACTGCGGCGTCTGAATTCATCAGTGCGTTGGCCACGAGTGTCCACGCCGCCAGATCGGCGACGGGCCATGTCGGGTCATAGGTGGACTCGCCCACAGAAAGCAGTTTTTTTGCTTCGTCGGGTGCGAGGGCAAATTCGTCGCGCTGGGCAGAAAATTGTTCCATGAGGGCCTGTTCTTCTGCAGGCCGGGGCCCGCGATTCAGCACCAGCAAGCTGGCGTAGGCCACGCGTTCTTCGGTTGTGGTGCCCCCTTCGGCCATGATGCGGCCGGCGAGTGTCCGGGCGGCTTCTACAAACTGGACGTCATTCATCAATACCAGGGCCTGCAACGGCGTGTTACTCCGGCTGCGTTGTGCCGTGCAAATGTCGCGATTGGGCGCATCAAAGACCAGCATGCCGGGTGGTGCGGCGGCCCGTTTCCAGAAGGTATACATACTCCGACGGTAGAGCTTTTCCTCGTGGTCCTGAAAGAATTCCTGGGCCGTGTAGCGGAGCCCACCACCGCCATAGGCGACGTCTCTCCACAGACCCGCGGGTTGGTAGGGCCTGACGCTGGGGCCGCCCAGGGTCGACACGAGGAGGCCACTTGCGGCCAGGGCACTGTCTCGAATCTGCTCGGCATCCAGTCGATAGCGGGGGCCTCGGGCAAGGAGTAGATTGGCCGGATCCTGCTCCAGCAGTTCCGGGCGTATTCGGGAATCCTGCCGATAGGTTGCGGACATCACAATGCGCTTGTCCAGGGATTTCATGGCCCAGCCGGATTCGATAAAGGTGCAGGCGAGCCAGTCCAGGAGCTCGGGGTGGGTGGGCCAGCTTCCCTGGACGCCAAAATCATCGGCCGTCTTGACCAGTCCAACCCCAAAGAAGCGTTGCCAGGCCCGATTGACGGCCACCCGTGCGGTGAGCGGCTGGTCGGGTGAAAAAAGCCACTGGGCCAATCCCAGGCGGTTTCCCGGCGCGTCGGTGGGCCAGTCGGACAAGGCTTCGGGGACATTCGGGCTGACAGCCTCTCCGGGTTGGTCGTATTGACCCCGTGTGAGCACCTGGGTGGGGCGTGGCTCGGCACGTTCTTCCATCACCATTGTCGTGGGAATTTGCTTCTCCAGCAGCCCCATAGCCCACGAAATATTTTGCTCTTCTTCGTTCAACGAAGCCCAGGGGGCCCAATGGCGACTGCGATAGTGGCTGCGCACAACCTGCTCGTCGTGCTCGCTACGGAGCGTCGCGTCGCGCGTCAGTGCCTGTTCCACATCCAGCGGTAGTTCACCCAACGTTTCGTTTAAGCGGGCAAAGTAGAAGGTGTGGCTGTTGAAGTCGTAAAAATCCACCGCTTTCATCAGGATTTCATTATTCCCCGGATGTAATTCGATTGTTACCCGAGCCGGGTGTGGACCCACTTCTCCCCGCTGTGCTTCCTTGTCGAAGGTCAGGCGCCCATTTACCCAGAGTCGCACCGCATTGCGATTGTCCAGTGCCAGATCCATCGTGCGGGGCGATGGACAGGTGATCGTGCGCGATACGTAGGTGGCGCAATTCTTGCCCGGCAGGGTGTGGCTTACCCCGTCGGCGAAGTTTTCGGGCGGCCCTTTCCAAACAGGGTTGCCCATGGCGTCCAATATATCCAGGTTAATTGCCTGGGGATCGATGTAATCGGTATCCAGGGCCTCCTCGCCTGTGGATGCGCTATAGGGGCCGCTGATGCGCCATTCGCCCAGTTTGGCCGGTTGAAAACTACGGTCCTCAGCGGCGCGGACCCTAACCCGCCCGGCAATTCCACTGCCACGGGCGGTCAGAAGAATCTCTACGCCTTCCCCACTGTTTTCGGGGGGGGCAACTACCCAGATGGCGCTAGCGCCCTGGGCCGGGTCGTCCAAACGCCACTCACTCTCCCCATCGCCGTCATAGGCGCGTCGTACATCGCCTGTTGAACCGACACTTTCCACTATGGTCAACGGGGTTGGCCCGGCTTGGCTGCCCAGCGGTCGGGTGGCGAGGCTCACTTCCTGCAAGGTAAAAGGCGGGTCTGGAGTGTCGACATCATCTGGGCGCACATCCATCCGGAATGCCGATAGGGCCGTTGACGTTGTATTCCACGAGAAGGTTACGGTGTCTTCTGTCTCCGTCGTTGTATCACAGGCAATCCATCGCTCAGCCAGCGCCTGACGTTCTGCATGTTCCCATGCGGCTTGTCCCTGGTCGACCTCAACGATGGGACGTAGCTTTCTCTCTCGCACATCGGTCAGTGCCTCGTTGAGAGCCTTCGCCTCCGTCCGTTGTTTGGGCAGGGGGGCCTTGATGCGGGGGAGGGAGTTGCCGTCCAGTTCCGTGCCGAAAAGTTTGGATTCTTCTTCTGAGATGTTGTTGAAGAACGCATAGAATTGATAGAACTCCCGCTGGGAGATGGGGTCATATTTATGGTCATGGCATTGGGCGCATTTTATGGTCAGACCGAGCCAGGTCGTGGCCGTCGTGTCCACGCGGTCCAGGACATTTTGGACCCGGTACTCCTCGAAGATCGCGCCGCCTTCCATCATGATGGGATGATTGCGATTGAATCCCGTTGCAATTTGTTGGTCCAACGTGGGTTCCGGGAGGAGGTCGCCCGCCAGCTGTTCGATACTGAATTGGTCAAAGGGCATGTCGGCATTGAAGGCATCAATGACCCAGTCCCGGTAACGCCACATGGTTCGCTCAATGTCTGCCGCATAGCCGTTGGTATCGGCATAGCGCGCCAGATCCAGCCACTGGCGCGCGCGATGTTCTCCGTAGTGGGGGGAGGCGAGGAGCCGGTCTACCAGGTCTTCGTAGGCCGTGGGGCTCGGATCGTCAACGAAGCCCCTGATTTCCTCCGGTGTTGGGGGCAGGCCCGTTAAATCCAGGCTTACACGCCGAATCAGGGTGTAGGGGTCGGCTTCCGTGGCGGGCACCAGCCCATTGGCTTCCAGCTGGGCCAATACGAAATGGTCGAGCTCATTCGTCGGCCAGCTGGTGTTGTTTATTTTCGGAAGGCTCGGCTTCTGGGGCGTGATAAAGGCCCAGTGGGGCTCCCAAACCGCACCCTGGGCTATCCACCGTTCAAGAAGATTTTTTTCTGTGTCATTGAGTGACTTTCCACTTTCCGGAGGCGGCATTTGCTCTTCGGGGTCGGTGCTGAATACACGGTGTACCAAAGCACTCGCGGAGGGCTCACCGGGGACGATGGCTGCGGTGCCCGATTTTCCGGGCTGCCTGGCCTCCTCTTCCCGGTCAAGGCGGACGCCCCCTTTGCGTGCCGGTGCATCGGGCCCATGGCAGGCAAAGCAGTTGTTCGAAAGGATAGGAAGTATATCGCGGTTGAAGGCGAGCGGCGGGCCTTCAGCCGGAGTGGCCGCAGTCTGCGCTCCACCGTGCGTGGGCACGTCTTCGGCCGCATCGGCAACACCCCAAGACAGGGATAGCGATAGGGCGAGCAGGGCGGCTTCCGGGAAACGTAGTCGCATAGTGAGTTACTCCAGAGATATCTCCGACGGTCCAGGGAGAGATAGCTTGATGGTAGCGGAGTTCCTGGCCGAGAACCAACTTCTTCGTTGGCTTCTACACGCGACTATCGTGATTCAGCGAGGTGGTTATTTTCGTCCCTTTCGCAGCGAGGCGTTGTCTACTCAAAAGAGTCTATAACAATTGGGAGCGCAGGTCTCGGACGCACCGAAGGAGGGCGGCCCGCCTGCCACGGGCCGAAGGCACGTTGTACTTACGTCTTCGACGCAATGCCGGGGAGCCGCACTCCCAAGCACCAAATCCGGAAGCTGGCTACCGGTTGTCTTGGAAAAAGTTCGAGATGCCTCTTCACGTATTCAACCCAGGCGACCGACACGAAGGAATTCCGCAGGAAACGAGGTCTGGCCATCTATAGCGAGGTCGGCGAGAATGGCACCGATGACCGGACAGAACTTAAATCCGTGGCCGCTGAAACCTGCCGCGAAGCAGACCTGTGGATACGTGGGGTGGATATCGACGATAAAATGCTCGTCGGGCGACATGGTATAGAGACAGACACTGCCGTCAGACGGATTCGGGTCCACGTCGGAGAGATATTTCCTTACGAAGGCCTGTAACGGTGCGGTATCCGCCGCAGACAGGACACGATCTACGTTGGCGGGGTCGACGACCACGTCACCCGGTTCGTGGCAGGCAATCTTGATGCCCCGGCCATCGAGTTGCGGAAAACCGTAGAAGAATCCATCCGAGGTCTGGAAGGCAAAGACGGGAAACCCCTTCTCCTGGCGAAAGTTGGAGGTTGTCGTCGGGAACCACGCCGTCACCATTCGCCGCACAACCAGCGGCAGGTCGAGGGAGGTCATGACCTGTTTGGCCCAGGCACCGGCGCATAGGACGAGGCGGTCGGCACGAAATTCACGATGGGCGGTTCGTACGACCACGCCGCTCCCCTCGGCCTGCCAATCGAGCACCGGTTCATTCTCAAACAGCGTGGCACCGTGGTCACGCGCATCGTTCAGGTGGGCCTTCACGCAGGCCTCCACCCGCAGGTAGCCCCCCAGGGGATCATGAAGAATGGTGTCATTCGCAGGAATACGGAGGTCAGGAAAGCGGGTTAAGGCCGCCGCCCGGGAAAGGGTTTCCAGGGGAAGTTCGTGGCGTGTTGCGGCTTCATGGGTTCCGGCAACAACCTCACCTTCGGCGGGGCCTGCCAACAGGAGGCCACAGAGATTGATGATTTCCTCATCGGTCGTGGTTGCAAGCCGCTCCCAACCGGCATAGGCCGCCTGCAAGAGGGGAACGTAATCCGGATGCTCAAAATAGGCCTGTCGAATGATACGGGACTGGCCGTGGGAACTGCCCAAGGCATGCCCGAAGGAAAACTGCTCGATCCCCACGACGTGTTGGCCGCGTCGGGCCAGCTCACACACGGCGGCGGACCCCATGCCACCAAGGCCGATGACGATACTATCGAATTGCTTCATGTTCCACCGTTTTGAAATAGATTGGTAGTGCGGCTTGGCGGGGGTTA
>CAXBPH010000229.1:0-11175 GCA_963977445.1 uncultured bacterium
TTGGCTCCCGTGCCAATGACGGAGATGGGTACGGTTTCTTCGATGGCATCGAGGCCATACTGCTGTGCGAGGACCAGGGCGCGGGCACGCTCCGCCTCCGTAAAGGGCTTGGCCAGGAAGGGCAAGTCTTCGGCCACCGGCAACAAGACGGGACCATCAATATCGAGGCCCTTTATGACGTGAACCTGGAGGGTTACCGTACCGGCTACGTCGCAGGTATGGCCCGCAATTTCGCCGTCGCCTTGGAGGGCGTGCATATCCCCCATGTAAATGCCGCCGCCCCGGACTTTCACCGGGCATATCAGAATGGCACCTGCGCGGACGGCGTCGATGTCCATGTGGCCATCGGTGCGGTGGGCGAGTTGCTCTTCCGTAATCGCGAGGTCGTGGGGCGCGCCAATGAGAAACTGGCCGAAATCACCCGCGTTGTGGCTGTCGGGAAAGGGGATGGACGGCGTCGTACCCAGTTGCCCCATGAACGGACGAAGTCGCGCCATCATGCCAACGAGGTCATGCTGTGCCAGAGTCAGCACGGAGTTTTGCACGGAATTCGTCGGCATGGCGGCGTAGCGCTTCGCATCCCGGGCAAATCGCTCGGCCACTTCGCCGGGTACCGTTACCCCCACTTCGCGGTTGTCGTCAAAGGCAATGGTGTAGCCGTTACCAATGGTGAAGGGCGTGGTTTCCGCGCCGCAGTTGGCACATTGGATCGCGCCACAACCCGTGCCCACCAATTTGGTCTCTGGATTCAACGTGCCGCACTCGGGACAGCGGGGTGCCACGAAGGGGTCGCCATCAAAACGCCCCGCCATGGCCACATCGGTGCCGGAAGCGGTCGCCCGAGAGGTCACCGTAATGTCGCGGATGACAATGGCGATGGCATCCCCCACTTCGGCACCTTCGACGGCCACGGGAATGGTCACCTCGTGTCCACCACGTAAACAGGGCGTTAACATGGGGCCCCAGCATCCGGGTGCCGTGTTGGCGATGATATGGCCACCATCGCGTACGGGGCCCAACATGGGTTTCGCCGGGTCCAGTACGCCGTCGGTGTACTGGTCGACCAAGATAGTCTCGCTGGCGGTTGGAGATTGGCTGGTAGCAGGAGTAGACATACGATTGCGCCTCGATGTGGTTATCACCCAAGTTGTTATAACCAATTATAGGAGCCCGGTAATCGGAACTCAACGAAGTAGAATTGCACCACCAAGTGGGGCCGTCGTATGGAAGAATTGTGGAACCACGAATACGCACGAATTTGCACGAATGGAACTAAGATCGCGCGCAGTCCTTCTCTGTGTTCTCTGCGTTCTTTGTGGTTAATAAATTTTTAAGTTACGTTTCAATCGACTTCCAATAACAATCGCCGAATAATTCTATTAGCTGAAATTCCGTTGCAGTAAAGGGACAGCAGGGACTTGCCCATCGAGCTGCCGTTCGAAAAAATGACATTACTTTCTGGTATTTTGGTCATCAGAACGCCCTGATTCATTGCCGCTACACCCTACTGGTTGAATCACCCTGATGGGTCATTATCCCGGCACTTCGTATCGCATAAAGCGCGTTGAATAACTCCCCTCTTGGGAGGGGCAGGGGGTGGGTTGAGACTTGCAAGATGCTCTGTCCCACCCCGCCCCCCCTCCCAAGGAGGGGAATCTTACCCGGTTCCTACTCAATATCACGGGATTATAAAGGCCTTCAACTATCACTCAGACCACTACTCCGACAGCAGGTCCTTCGCGAGCAGTCCCGGGGAGCGCGTCACGATCTTCAATTCGTGCTGCCCGGTAAGGCCGCTGAGATCGATGATACCTGTCGTCCCATCGAAGGGCACGTTTTCTCCTGCCCGTGTCACCGCCACCATCTGAAAGGGCTCGGGCAGACGAATCTTTAGCTTCGTTTCTTTCATGGCATTTCGCGTGGGCAGATCCACCGACACATCGACACGTTGTTCGGCCAGCCGGGATGTAATCCGATAACTCACAGGACCAAAGCAGGTGGGGGCCGCGTCCACCACGATCTCCTTGCCGTGCTCCAGCCATTCCCGTGGGGTCGCGTGGGCCAGGTAGAGATTTTCGGGCAGGCCGGTTTCGTGATTAAAAGAATCGCGTACCAGCATGAGACGCAGGTTCAGGAGCAAGGCGCAGTTGTTGGCGCTCGTTGGGCCGCCATAGGTCGAGCGATAGTATTCACCTGGCCGCTCGGCCAGGGTGGCCCCCTCGCCCGTGACGAAGGTATTGCGCGACATGCCATGGGCCAGTTTACCGTAGAAGGTCAACACCTGTCGGTCAGCCATATCCTGGGCGGCGATCATGCGTAGATAGGCCGGAAGATACACATTGTCCACGCCCGTCGTATAGTACCCCGGCAAGCCGTCGCGACGAAAGGAGCCGATGGCCGTTGGGTAATAATTGAAACGTAAGAGCCCGAGAAAGGTTGCCCCGTGACTGTGCATGTAGTCTGCGATGCGCCCCAGTTCCGGACCGTCCATGGGCCAATACCCGGTGGCGAAGGCATAGGGTATGACCAGATTCCAGTAGCTGCCGATACGAGTCTCGGTAATGGCGGCGTAGGGCTGTTCGCCCGTGTAAAGTGCGCGGGGCACAAACAGGGAGCCGTTGTCCATTTCCGTGACGGCCTCGCCCATGCCTTTGTCGATGGCTGCCTTCAGCTGGTCGGCCAGGGGACGGTAGCGTTCATAGAGGTCGTCCCGCCCGACGGATTTCCAGACTTCGGCCATGTCACGGATGCCCTGCCAGCCGACGGTCTGGTGGAAAATGTAGTGGGCCACTTCCGGGATGTCGCCACACTGGCGCTGCTTGGTGAGCAGGCCATATTCATCTTCTGCCATTTGCTGCTTGAAGATTTCGCAAATCTCAACGAAGGCCTCGGTATGCTCGGCAATAAAATCGGCATCTCGGGTAAGAAAATAATAGTGGGCACCATGGGTGAGTTTTTCACCCCGTTCCCAGTTGATGTAGTAGCCCTCCCCCTTGGTCATGTCGAGCAAGGCACCCAGCCCATCGCGATAGGCCTGAGGATGGCCGAATTCGCCAAGGGTCTGGACAGCATCACTGCTTTCGGGCTGGTAAAAGCTGTCGTGATAGACCACGGAGCCGAGGCTGTAACGCCATCGCAAAATCAGATTCTGTATAAGCAGATTACGTTGTACATTCATCACATGGTCTTCGGGCACCTGGAACGGAAGAACGGGAGCGAGTTCCTTGTGCCAGTAGGCAACCAAGGATTCCCGCGCCCCGAGAAATTCCGCTTCAGAAATCTCCACTCGCTCCGCCAGGGGAGCTTCGGGGGACCAGCATAGATAGAGCGTGTGCGTGCCCGGCCCGATCGTCCAGGTGATACCATTCGCACCCTCCTCCGCCACGTGGAAAGCCTCCGGAACATCAACGCGACAACGACTCCGGGCATCATCCCCGAAATTGAGTGTCAGGTGCCCCGACTCATTCTCCGGTGCCACGGACACCTCCATACGTACAAAGGCCAAGACCCCGTCGTGGCCCGGAACTTCGACAGCAAAACTGGTCTGCCGAAAGTGATCCCCGGAAACATCGGTATAGGCCGTTTCCAGAATGGGCAGGTACTTCTCTGCAAGATAAGGCCCTTCAAGGCGCTCCAACTGGCTGCCAAAAGCCTCCTGCTCCGGCCCCACCTGCCATGCCAGATAATCCTCACTCTGGTACACATCCGCAGCAATTCGACTGCCGTCTGCCAGGGGAATGACATAGGGTGGCTCGCCGCCACTCTTGCCAAAGAGCAGGTTGTGCACGCCCATTTCGGTATAGACGTGGCCCGTCGAATAGAACAAGGGATGGAGGAGGTCCTTGATGTTTTCATAGGTCGCGCCCCCCTGGTCGATCAGGGTTTCACCCCAGATGTCACGATTTTCTCTTAAGGCATCGTCCAGTCGGGCCGCATAGCCGGTCTGACCTGCTGCTTCCCCCGCCTTGGGATAGGCCTCTCTCTCGGCCCCGTAGGTAGCGGCCACGTCTTCGTCGGAAAGGGCCACATCGTGGAGGGCTACGTCGCTGAGAAAGCCTTCGAAGCAGTAGGCACTGGTTTTGGGCAAGTTACCATAGGCTCCAAAAAGCAGGGGCGTATCGTAGGCATCGACTATCCCCGTTGCGGCAGTGGGCTCCCCCGCCGGAACGCCATTGGCAAAGAGCCGCATGGCTTCCCCATCGAAGGTGGCCACGACGTGATTCCACCCCTCCAGAAATTCAATGTCTTTCACAACGAGCGACTGCAGTTGACCGCCGACACTCAAGTAAAAGGCCGCACAAGACGGATACTCGGCGTCGTCAGAGAGAAACACGCCATATTGGTACATGGTACCTTCGTGGGCAGGCGCTGACTTCAGCACCAGGGGTTTCTGTCCGAATACAATGCCTGCCGGGAGCTTGAACCAGATGGACAAAGACAGATGTTCTGGATTGAGCGCGGGGGCATTCGGAATCTCAACGTAACTTTGCTCGCCGTCAAACCACGCACTGGGATGGTCGATTAAGTCCTCCACCTTCCAGAGCATATCCACCTGGTGAAGCGTACCGTCCAACGTCGATTGGGTGGTGCTGGGAAAGCGGGTCGACACCTCGGGCTCGGCACGCCATTGTGCTACGGGCGCGCTGGCGGATGCCGCTCCGAAGGAAGCTAGAAGGAGCGAGACAAGAATGACACGAACGATAGCTGGCAAGAGCAAAGTATTTCTCCGATTCGGACTCATAAAAACGCGACACACATATTCGCGTGAGCAAGCATAGTAGCCATAGAGACACCCGGCGAACAACCACGAGGCAAGGCCCACACCGATACTCATCCAAGTCTGGCGAACCGATTTGGAATTCACACCCCGATATGTTGCAGACGGCGGTCTTCCTTGCGGGCTGCGTCGGGCAACTGTGACCGGGCTTCATTCATTTTAGTAACGGCAAGATGGGCATCAAAGAGATGGGAACGTGGTGGACGAAGTCCAAGAGACTTCATAACCGTACCCAGTGGCAAGGTCAACTCATCTTGCAGTTCCATGAGCATACGGACGTGCTCAACATAAGGCGAAATTACGGGCCCTACCCCCGAGCGCACTTGGGCGGTGGCCATGATGTAAAGATGCTTATGATCGGGAATAAGGGCACCGCCGTAGAGTTGGGCGACCGGACCCTCGGTAGTGAACAATCCCGGTGCGAGAAATGGCACGCTCACGTTATAGCCTGTGGCGCAAACAACGACATCGAAGTCCTCGGCCGTACCGTCTGCGAAATGAACGGTTTTACCTTCAAAACGGGCTACGTCGCATCGGGGTGTGAGGCTCCCTGCCCGCAAGTGCTTTAAAACGGTCGTGCTGATGGTCGGATGATGATCAAATAGTTGGTGGTCGGGCTCGGGCAATCCGTACCGCTTATAGGACCCAACATAGAGCCATAGCAAGGCCCGAAGCAGTCGACGTTGCATGGGGATGGATAACCAGGGGGATATACATTCGACCGTAGGCAGGCCGAGCATTTTCTTGGGCATGATCCAATAGCCCCGCCGCACACTCAGGCTGGCGCGTTCGCCTACGCGGGCAGCAATACTGGCAAGGTCACAGGCGGAATTCCCTCCCCCGATGACAAGCACCCGTTTTCCTTCAAACTGGCTGGGGTCGAGGAAATCCTTCGCGTGAAGGTAATTCCCCGTAAATTTACCGGGATAATCGGGCCACCGCCGGTCCCAGTGGTGGCCGTTGCAGACAAAAACGCCCTTGTAAATCGATTCCGTTCCGTCGTCCATTCGCACCGACCATCGCTCGTCCGGCACCGGGGCGACATAGTCAACGCGCCGACCAAAGTGCACCGAGGCTTCCAAATCAAAGTGTCGCGCGTAGGCCGTGAGGTAGTCGAGCATCTGCCGTCGCGTGGGAAAGTCCCCTACCTGGCGCTCCATGGGAAACTCTGGAAATTGCGTAGTACGACGAGACGTAACAAGCTCAATGCCCTTGTGTGCGCCGTGGGACCAGTTACCGCCAACGCGGGTATCTGCCTCGACCTGGTCATAGGGCACCTGGGCCATTTTCAACTGACGGGCCATCGCAAGGCCGGTGGGACCTGCGCCGATAATCAACATGCGTTCTTCTGTGGGTACTGCCATGGTATTTAAAAAGGTACTTCCTGACATTGGGTATGAGGTTTCGAGAATCCGTGAAGTATAGCGCGAATAGGCGCATCCGGTTAAATGGATCGACATGAAAGGGCTGTATGTTGCCTGTCGACGGCCTTTTCCCTATGATGGAGTTCCTGCTGGAGAGAGCATTAACCTGATTGGAGTTTTCTTGTGAGTGAACTGAGTTTTCTGGACGGTGTAAACAAATACTATGATCTGGCGGAACAAACCCTCGATCTTCCGCCCGGCCTGGGCGCGAAAATTAAGGCGTGCAACTCCGTTTTCATGGTCCGCTTTCCCATTGGCTTTCGCGATGGGTTTCAGGTATTCACTGGATGGCGTGTCGTCCATAGTGAACATTACCTCCCCGTCAAGGGCGGTATTCGCTATTCGCCCGAAGTCGATCAGGACGAAGTGGAAGCCCTCGCGGCCCTCATGTCCTACAAGTGCGCCATCGTCGACGTTCCTTTTGGTGGCGCCAAGGGTGCGTTGCGCATTAATCCCAATGATTACGATGACAATGCCATGGAACGCATTACCCGACGTTTTGCACGGGAACTCGCCAACAAGGGCTATATCAGCCCCAGCCTGAATGTGCCGGCACCCGACATGGGCACGGGCGAACGGGAAATGGCCTGGATGGCAGACGAATATCGTCGAATGAATCCCACGGACATCAATGCCATGGCCTGCGTCACCGGAAAACCCGTCAATCAGGGCGGTATACTCGGACGGAGCGAAGCCACCGGGCGGGGCGTTCAATTGGGACTTCGTGAATTCTTCCGCCACAGTGAGGATGTAAAGGATGCCGGACTCACCGGCAGCCTCGCAGGCAAACGCATCATTATCCAGGGCCTGGGAAAGGTAGGCTACCCGGCCGCCAAGTTTCTGCAGGAAGAGGACGATGCAATCATCACCGCTATCCTGGAATACAACGGTGCTCTTATTAACCCAAAGGGCATTAATGTAGAGGCCGCGAAAAAATGGCAACTGGAACACAAGACCTTTGAAGGATTCCCGGGGGCAACCTTTGTTCCCGAAAGTATGCCCTTGCTCGAAGGCGAGTGCGACATACTTATCCCTGCGGCCATGGAAGGTCAGATCACCAGCGAGAACGCTCCTCGAATCAAGGCAGCCATCGTGGCGGAAGCCGCGAACGGACCGGTCACCTACGGCGGTCACCAGATTCTGAGTGAAAAAGGTATCGTCATCATCCCGGATATCTATCTCAATGCCGGTGGTGTGGTGGTCTCCTATTTCGAATGGATTAAGAACCTCTCCCACATCCGCCTCGGTCGCCTGGGACGGCGGGCCGACGAAGCACGTGGTGATCATATCGTAACGGCCCTGGAAACCATGTCAGGAAAGTCGGTTCCCGATGAACTGGCCCGGCGGATTCGTCGCGGTGCCAGCGAGTTGGATCTCGTACGCTCCGGTCTGGATGACACCATGCGCGAAGCCTATCAACATCTCCGTGAAGTCTATCGGACTCGGAAAGATATTCCCGACTTGCGTACGGCTGCGTTTGCTATCGCCATCGAGAAAATATCGCGGGCCAATATCATGATGGGCGTGTAGCAGTCAGACTCCGAAGCTGTCACCACCGCTGCACGGTCCAAGAGATCCCCCCCCTTCCTACACGGGCAAGTCCCTGCAGACTTGCCCGTGACACCTTTAGTTCGGCTTTTGCATGTCACTGTTGCCTCTATCGCTATGTTGTTTGCGCCGAACGGTAAGAAGGCTTGTAGCTACCGTCTTTGGAGATGGTGCGGCACACAGAACGTCTTGCCCCCACCGCCCCTTACGCACAAACCGCTCATGGAAACATGCTAATATATGGCCTTCGTAACTGTATGACGGAGTAGACACCCCATGAATGCCGAATTATTGATGATTGGCAGCGAATTGCTGCTGGGACAGATCCAGGATACCAATTCCACCTATATCGCCCAGATATTGGCGGAGCACGGTATCGGCTGCTATCAAAAGACGACGATTGGCGACAACAAGTCACGCATCATGGCCGCACTCAGTGATGGCCTTGATCGCAGTGACGTCATCTTATGTAGTGGTGGTCTGGGCCCGACGGAAGACGATATCACGCGCGAGTGCATTGGTGAACTGCTTGGGCTCCCGCTGGAATATCGGCCGGAGCTGTTTGAAGCCATCCTGACCCGTTTCTCCAAAATAAAACGTACCGTAACCGAAAATAACAAGAAGCAGGCCACCTTGCCGCAGGGTGCCATCGCCATCGCAAATCCAAACGGAACCGCCCCTGGCGTACTTGTTGAAAGTAATCGGGGCGTAATAATTTGCATGCCCGGCGTGCCCCACGAATTAAAGGCCATGCTCCACGACAGTGTGTTGCCCTATCTGAAATCAAAGTTCTCCATATCCGGCACCGTGATTTCACGGGTACTCAAAGTTTGTGCCATGGGCGAATCGGCCGTTGATCACGCCATCGGAGACCTCATGAACGCCGCCACCAATCCCACCATTGGATTGTTGGCCTCCCCCGAGTTTGTTCGTATTCGAATCACCGCCAAGGCGGAAAACGAAACACACGCACGGGCGCTGATCGATCCTGTCGCAGCACAGATCAACGAGCGGCTACCCGAATGCATTATGGGGGAAGAGGACGATGTGCTCGAAGCGAAGGTAGCGGCCCTGCTTCGCAAACAGGGTTTCCGATTGAGCACCCTGGAAACCGTCAGCGGTGGCCTCGTCGCGCAGCGATTGATGCAGGCCGACCCCGAAGTACTTGTCGAAGGCAGAATTTTACCCGTCGGCAGCGACCAATCGGACCCACAAACTGATCTTGACACGACTCGGAAACAAATGATAGACTTCGGAGCTAACTGCACACTTCATTGTCTGAGTTCCTCTGACAACGACGTGGCAATGGTGGTTTTTGTCACCCCCCAGAAGCGATATACTTGGGAAATCGCTCTTCTGGGACGTGGACCCCGCGCGCAAATTCGTTTGGCCGTGGGCATACTTGAGTCAATGCGACGCGAGTTAATGAAACACCAATAGACCATTTCATTCGAAAAATGACTGGGCGATGCCGTCTACTTGATTTAGCTGTGTTCAAGACGGCCCTGTGAGTGCAACCAGTGCGCTCCCAGCTACACCAATGTTGTAATGCGCCCCCTGTTTCAGCCGACGTTTCGACCAGAGAATACTGCCCAATGCAGCCCGGTCGAGCAAGCGGAGTGACCAGAAGCTATGTTCGAACTAATTGCCCTGATGATACTATCGCAGCAACCGCTGCAACCAGTGGCCGAGGGCGTGGCATCGTACTATACGGTGGCCAGTAGTAGTGCCCTTACGGCGTCAGGCGAACCCCTGCGCGACGACCTGCTCACGTGTGCGATGTTGGATGGCGAATTTGGCCATTACTACCTCGTGCTGGGTGAAAACGGGAATTCCGTCGTTTGCAAGCTGAACGACCGGGGCCCCTTTGCCAAGAATCGGGTTATCGACCTCTCCCTGGCCGCCATGCGCCGCCTTGACGGAGAAGCGGGCTTGGTTAAGGTGCAAATATTCCACCTGGGACCCAATCCCCCGCCCTTTGACTAAGTCCACACGCCGGTAGACCTTGCACCGGATTCCTCCTTTCGATACACTCGTTCCATGTAAACATATTCTGTTACAGGACCCGTGTAATTACCAGGAGGAATTTTCCTTTGCGCTGCTCACTGATTGACGTAGTCATCCTTGGAACAACGATTGCACCGTTGGTCAACGCCGAATCAACGGCGGAAAAAGCACCCGCCCTTCCCCTACTCTTTGAGGCCGATTTTTCCGGCGACCTCACGGCGTGGACCATGACCGATTCCAACGCCTGGAAAATCGTGGAAGATGAGGGAGACGCTCGCCTGTCTCTATTCGGCAAGAGTGACTACGATGCGGAAGTGCGTTCGCCCCACAATATTGCCCGGGTCAAAGATGTCGATGTGACGGATTTCGTTCTCGATGTGGATGGCAAACAAACCGGTCGTGAATATGGCCACCGGGACCTCTGCTTTTTCTTCGGCTACCAGGACCCCACCCATTTTTACTATGTCCACCTGGCGACCACGGCCGACGATCATGCCAACTCTATTTTTCTGGTAAATGGCGCGCCCCGTGTGAGCATCGCGCAGAAGCGTACCAATGGCACCGACTGGACACAAGGTTTCCATCACATTCGTATTGAGCGAAATACGGAGAGCGGAACGATCAAGGTGTACTTCAATAATATGGAGGAGCCCGTTATGGAAACCGTCGACAAGACTTTTCTCCATGGCACTATCGGTGTGGGCTCTTTCGACGATACGGGCAACTTCGATAATTTCAAAATCCATGGTGTAGCGACAAAAGAGTGACCCACTCTCCCGGGGACAATCGCGCCTATCACGGCGAGACAGATGGCCCACCAGATTATGGTGCCCTCCTTCCGCAATTCGTGAATCGAATTCTTCTTTCGGGATCGTGCCTGTGCAAGGTTGCCCCGTCTCTCGTGGAGCGCCCCCAGTTTTCTGTATACGGATACGCCTCCCTGGCGGACTCCGAAGATTTTTCTACCCTCGGTCTCGAGGCGGTGCTGGACACCGCCCTCGAGACCTTTCCATTACCACCCGATTACCTCGACGCGGCCCTGTATATTTCCCCCGCCGACGACATCGATTCCCTCTTCGGCCTCTTTGCTCCGGTACTCCCCGCATTAAACGCAAACGGCGTCATAATGGGCTGTATCGCCGCGATTACAGAACACGATCTGGAAGAGGCCCTCATCGCCAATGATTGGCAGTTGCACCAGTACTGGTTGGTGGAAGGGGGAAAGGTCGTCATATTCACGGCGCGGCGAGCAGGCTACGATCCCCGAGAACAGGCCCGGCAACTCTTCGCCCAGGGCCGCCCCGATCTTGCGCACGACACGCTCTATTTTCTACCCGATCGCTATGTCCCCGACGTGACATCACACGTGGCCGTAGCCCTCGATTCGCTCACCTATCTTGCCGCCATCCCCCAGTCTCT
>CAXBPH010000230.1:0-11167 GCA_963977445.1 uncultured bacterium
TGCTGTCGCGCCTTCGTCGAATACGTCGAGGGCCTCTATAGCCGATTGCACCGCCTCGGCCGCAAATTGGCGGGACGCGTCTAATCCCATCAATGCGGGATAGGTCGATTTATCCAGAGAGACATCGCTCCCCACCGGCTTGCCCAGGACCGCCTCGGTCCCAACAACGTCCAGTATATCATCCGTTATTTGAAATGCCAGGCCCAGGTGCTCGCCGTAGGCCGTCAGCGCGTCTATTTCTGCGGACGATGCGTTGGCTGCCATAGCCCCCACACGGAGGGCAACGCGAATCAGGGCACCCGTCTTCGCGCGATGAATACGCTGAAGTTCAGCCATGGCCAGCTTCTTGCCTTCCCCGTCGAGGTCGAACTGCTGCCCCCCCACCATGCCGGCTACACCAGCGGCCCGTGCAATCTCCTGCACGATAGCGGTGGAGCCACATTCGGCGGCCATATCAAAGGCCATCGTGAGAAGCCCATCCCCCGCCAGGATGGCGGTAGACTCCCCAAAGGCCTTGTGGCAGGTAGGCTTCCCACGGCGCAAATCATCGTTGTCCATGGAAGGCAAATCGTCGTGAATCAACGAGTAGGTGTGAATCATTTCCAGGGCGCAGGCCACCGGCAAGGCGGCCGTGTCATCCCCGGAGACCAGTTCGGCGGCTCCCAGCGCCAGGGCGGGACGCAGTCGTTTCCCCCCGGCGAAGAGGCTGTAGGCAATAGCCTCCTGCAGGGATTCGGGCACGTCGACCCAGGAATCCAGATAGTGATAGAGTGCCGCTTCGGTTTTTTCCGCCTTGGCACGGAGAAAATCAGGTGCCGACATCAGAAGAGTAAATCCTCGTCATCGGGTTCGGGCGTAGGCTCGGGCTCCGAAGGATTGGACGCAGCAGCACGAGGCGGGGCCGGGGTGGACTTGGGTGCAGGCACTGCAGCCGCTTTGGGGGCCGGGGGCGCACTTGTTGTCTTCGCCGCAGGGGCCGCAACCGTTTTCGCCGGTGCGGCAGGTTCTTCGCTCTCGTCGAAGGGCTCGGCCACCAATTCACCCTCGGCATTCTGGGTAAGAATCTCTATCTTCTTCTCGGCGTCACTCAGTGCCTTTTCGCAGCGACGCGCCAGGGTGATACCCGACTCAAATTGCTTCAGGGCATCATCCAGCGAAAGGCCCCCTTCTTCCAGGGCCGAAACGATGGATTCCAGGGAATCCAGATTCTTCTCAAAACTCTCTTCTTCTTTGGCTTTAGCCATTTACCTGTTCCTCAATATGATTTACGGTCGCGCGGATCGCGCCCGCGCCCAATCGTATGTAAACGTCGTCGTTTAACTGCACATCCGCACTGCTGCGGACAAGGGTATGTTCGGGCTCTTTCCACGTCACCGCGTAGCCACGGGATAGAATGGCGAGGGGACTCAAGGCATCCAGCTGGGCCACCAGGGGACGCAGGCGATTGCGATGATCGTCCGCCATATCCCGTCCGGCGATACGCAGCCGCTCCTGAAGTCGAATAAAGCGCTCCCGGGTACGGTCCAATTGATTCGCCGGTGACAAGAGGGTCAGGGATCGTGCTGCTCGGTCCAACCGGGTACGTGCATCGTGGAGTTGATCCCCCATGCTGTCTTCGAGGCGCATACGCAGCTCGTCGCTGGTCTGACGACGCTGACGCACGAGTTCGTCGGGACGTTGCAACACATAGCTGCCCCGGGCAAGTTGAACCCGATGGCGAACTGCCGTCAATTGACGCTCCAGCCCCTGTCCCAGGCGCTTACGCAGCCGTTGCACCTGTTCACCCAGCGCGGTCTGCTCTTTCACCACCAACTCGGCGGCGGCCGATGGGGTCGGTGCCCGAAGGTCCGCTGCAAAATCGGAAAGGGAGAAGTCCACTTCGTGACCAACGGCCGAAATTACGGGCGTACGGGCTTCGTAGATGGCGCGGACCACGACTTCCTCGTTAAAGGGCCACAGATCTTCGAGGGAACCGCCGCCACGTCCCACAATCATCACGTCGACGCCATAGGCATCCAGAGCGCGAATACCGGCGGCAATTTCGGGGGCCGCCCCATCGCCCTGAACCCGGGCGGGATGAATAATCACGTGGATTCCCCCATAGCGGCGGGTCAACACGTTGAGAATATCGCGGATGGCGGCACCGGTGGGCGACGTCACCACGCCGATACGTTTGGGTAACATAGGGAGGGGCTGTTTGTGTAATTCGTCGAAAAGCCCCTCTGCCGCAAGCTTTTTCTTCAGTTTTTCGAAGGCCAGCTGCAGGGCACCCACGCCCTTGGGCTGCATGTCGCTGACAATAATCTGATAGTTGCCCCGGCGCTCATAGACCGAGATTTGCCCCTGCGCCAGCACCTCCAACCCCGCCTCCGGCTCAAATTTCAGACGCGAGAGCTTCCCCTTGAACATGACCGCGTCAATCTGGCTGTCCTGATCTTTCAAGGTGAAATAGACGTGGCCCGATGCGGCCCGTTTCCAGTTGGAAATCTCCCCCGAAAGCCACACCACGCCCAAATCACCCTCCAAGAGGGACTTAATGCGGCGGGTCAGCTGGGTAATGGTCAGAATCTGGTCGGTGGGGTTGCTCATAGCGCACGATTGTAGCGCATTTGCGGGGCATGGTGCGACTGATTGTCTGGTAACCGCTTTGTACGCGCGGTGTTCCCTCAATACTTGTTGGAGCCATCCAGTATTGAACTCATGGCAGATGAGGATGTATTTAAGCGCGTACCCATTTACAATGCTTGGGTAGTCATTTCGCACTCAGCAACCACGGGCTGAGCCGGTGGTAGGAGGAAGACCCCTGAAAGGGCCCGATATCGCCGGCAAACAATTAACTCCGCGCGCTCCTGGTAGTCCACGAAGTGGACGACGGAACTTAGTCCGCCGGGGCACTTTCGTAATCCCACGCGTTGATAGATGTCCAAATCGCTCTGGCATACGCAGAAACGGTTGAGCCTGATGAATTATCACCGGCTGAGCCGGTGGATTAACTATGATTTAGCCACCGACCGGAAGCGCGCGAAGATCTACGGCAGCCCGGACCACGGCCTCAAAATTAGACCAACACAGCGGCGACCGTCAGTAAACGTTATGATGTCGCGGTGTTTTTCATGACTATTCTCCGTCTACTAAAATTCCGTTGACATCCTCGATAATCTCTTTACCGCCCGCCCCATCGCCATCGACCTTCAACAGAAACGATTTCCAGAAGCCGCCAAAGCCACGCCGCTTCTGACCCACGATGATGTTTCCCCCGTCTGACGTTGGGGCGAAATCTAACAGGTACTCGATTGCGCCGGTGTCGTATTCCCGCTCCCCTGTGATATCTCCATTTTCGTCGAGTCGGGTCAATACAATGTTTCCACAACTTTGGAAATAGAAAGGACCCGGACCCTCTACATTGCTACTGGAGCCAACAATAAAGCCACCGCCCGGCACCGCATGGAGTATGCCGCGCGCTGAGCCAAGTGCAGATTCATACGCTTTGACCCAGAGAATTTCGCCGCGTGTATCGAAACGAACCAACATGCCATAATCTAGAATGGCACAGCCTCCATCATTCGTTGCAGCAAGACTTCCCCCGGATAATGTGCCTCTCGGCTGCACGATGTTCCATTCCTCGGTCCCATCTCCGGCCAAACGAAGTAAACGAAATGTGCTGATACCCACTGGCGAGGATTTAGAAGAGTCGCCCTGCTTCGCGTAGTCAAAGCCTTCTACAAGAAGGGTCACCCCACCGTCTTCTGTAGCCACAACGCCATGGGGATAGTTATCGTCGCTAAAGTCTAGAACGCGCGTCCAGATGGCAGTTCCGTTCTGGTCAAGTTTCACGACGCTGATATTTCCGACTGAATTCCCGTCTGGGTCCAAATACGTCGTCGCCACCGCATTTCCATCCGAGGTTGCGACGAGGTACTTAAGCCCTCCACTCCCTTCGAAGGTACGCGACCACAGGATTCCACCGCTCGAATTAAGGCGGGATACCTGGGTCACATAATAACTCCCCCCCGCAACGAAAAGTCCGCCATCGACGTCCTCAGCAACAACACTCAGACCGGACAGAGCGGTAGACCAAACGTCTTCCCCTGCACTATCGATCTTCGAAAGGCTCGTTCCGGTGCCAAACGAATCGTAGTTAACGTATAGATATCCCCCATCTGCGCTCTCGAGGATGGTATATCCGATACCTTGGTCGAAGTCTTTTACCCAGGTACCCCTGAGTGCGGTTCCCCCACATTCCTCGTTGCAGCCAGTGAATTGGAAAAGCGCTGCAAAGGCTATTGATGCCATGAAAATTTTGATGGTTGTATTCATTTCAATCACCCCACCTTGCGACACGTGTCGCCATTGAAAATCCCTGCTACAAGACACACACCTAAGGCATCGCAGTGAAACAATCCGTTTTAGAACTACTATATATTTCACAACCTATCACGTTGAATAGGCATAATAATAAACCCGTTTCTTGCTTCACGGCGCAAGCACTTTCTCGCACCGGTATCCGCAAATACGGACAACGCTTTCGACCTGTGAAAAAATGCCCCGCGCCAACACATGCCGTTGTACTCAATTCACCTTGCACGAGTCGCAATTCACTATTCGCTCGTGGGCGGCGCGGCCTCTACCGACTCCGCTTTCGGCGCCAACATAGTCGTTAATTGCGGCTTCACCAAATCCGTCCAGATCTGATAGCCTCCATCGGTCATATGCAACCCGTCTTCAAGCAGCAAGTCCTTTTTGGGCTTCCCTTTGTCGTCGAGCATGGGGCCTTCGATTTCGATATACGTTTCCCGTTCATCGGTCTCTATCGCCGCCTTGATGGAGTCGTTGGCCTTTTTCATTTCGGGATAGAGGTTCCAGCGCGCCAGACTGGGCTTAATGGGCACGTAGAGCAGCTTCGCCTCGGGAAAGGCTTCGTGCACCCGGGCCGCGAAGGCCTTGTAGTCGTCGAGGACCTGCTCTGCCGTCTTGCCGTGGGCCACGTCGTTATCCCCGGCATAAAACACGATGGCCTTGGGCCCGTAGGGCACGACCAGACGGTCAAAATAGTAAAGGGAGTCGGCGATTTCGGAGCCGCCAAAGCCGCGGTTCAGCACAGGCATATCGGGAAACCACTTACCCAGATCCCACATGCGGATGCTGGAACTGCCAAGAAAAAGGATGCCCCCCGGCGCTACGGGATTTTCCGCGTCCTGCTTTTCGAAAGCCTGAATGGCTTCTTCCCACTTCAGGGAGGGCGATGGTTTTTCTTCATCGGCTAACGCCAATCCGGCGACTACTACAATTGCGGCAACGAAGCCCCACGTTTTCAACATGTCTCACGTACTCCTGAAATTGATTTATCGAATAAAATTGGTGCGGTGCAGCATAGCATGTGGACCCGTTTTATCGCGAAAATCGGGACGGCCCCCTTGTTCACAACAAAACCATTAAATATTCACTATTCTAAATTCTAAATTCTAAATTCACTATTCACTATTCCCCCTTCCCCACCACCCGCTGTCCCGCTTCGAGGTCGTTCTTGGGCTCAAGGATGATGGTTTCCTCGGTAGTCAGCCCATCGGTAATCTCGGCCCACGTATCGTTCTTGATGCCGAGCGTGACCGGACGCAACACGGCCGTTCCCCCCTCCACCACGAAGATATACCATGCGCCTTCCCGGCGAAATACGGAACGCTCTGGAACGGCCACGGTATTTTCTGATTTGTCGGTGATAATGCGCACGTCCAGCCGGGTACCGGCACGTAGCCCGAGCACCGAATTGTCGAAGGCGATGATGGTCTTCACGCGCTGCTGTTCGATACCCAGAGAGGAAATCTTCTGGAAGGCTGCGGGATAGATGCGGTCAACAACACCGGTAACATCCGTCACCCCCAGGGCCTTGCCCAGCAGTTCAACTTCGTCGCCCACGGCTACCCGTACCACTTCTTCCGACAGCACGTCGCTCTCAATTTCCATGGTGCTCAGGTCACCCAGTTTCAAGATAGGCGTGCCCGCAGCAAGCACCCGGGTGTTGTCGACATATTTCTCCAGAATAGGCCCCGCGACGGGTGCCCGAATCACCGTCTTCTCGAGGTCGCTCCGCAACACCGCCAATTGGGACTCCAGATTCTCGATTTCGGCCTCATAGACCCGTCGGAGATACTCGTTGTCGTCCATGGAATCCACGACGCGGCTGGAAGCAAGCTCGGATATCTCCAGGCCCTTTCGCGCCGCCGACACGGACAACTCCGTCCGTTCGACCTGCTGTTTGAGGCCCTTGTAGGCACGCTCCGCATCATCCATGGCCGACTGGCTCGCCACCCCCTCCTTTACGAGTTGACGGGCCCGCTCGAAGTCCCGCTGGGCCTGCTCAAAGTCAATGGTGGCTATCGTGTGCTCTTTCTCGGCGATACGCAGGGCATCACGCATTTCCCGGGCTCGCACCGCCGCCGAATCGATATCCTGGTCCTTGGGCTTGCCGCTGTCCACGCCACTGATTTGCGCACGACTCTGGCGAATCAGAAACTCCGTCCCACGAATCTGCTGCTCCAGATCGAAAGGATCAATGCGCGCCACCACATCGTTGGCCGCCACCACGTCGCCGACCTCGAGTATAATGCGCTCCACGGTCCCGGACAGGGGCGTATCGATAATATATTCATCTTTCAGACGGGTCTTGGCTTCTTCCGCAATATAATCGGTTACCGTCCGCTGTTCGGCCGTGCCCAGTTCCACCATGGTGGCCTGGGGCCGCAGGGACAGAGCCACAATTATTATGAGGATAATCACCAGGATTCCCCAGACTACCCGTTTCATGAGCTACTCCCGTTCTTTGAGTACTTCGACGAGATCGAGCCGCCGAATCTTTCGGCGGGCGGCCAGATTGGCCAGCAGGACGAAGGACATAGTCAATAGTATCGAAAATATATAGGTTCGCCGCGCGATATGAAAGGGCAGGCGAAACATGTCGTTGCTGTACGCCTCGACGAGTAAGGCGCAGATGCCCATGCCCATGGGTAACCCAATCACCACCCCCAGTGCGCCCATGAGGATATTCTCCATGTACATAATACGCCCCACTTCCGGAATGGAAAGGCCCAGGACGCGCAGGGAAGCGAGTTCCCGCTGCCGCTCCGACAGGGAGACGGCCGTGATATTGTAGATGATGGAAAAAGCGATAACACCTGCAAAAGCCAGCAGAATCGAATTGGTAATGTTCATGCTCTGCCCCATGGTGTCCATCATGGATTGATAAGCATCTGCCTTGAAGCTGACCGCCGCCACGCCGCCGATGTCTTTCAGCCGTTTGTTGAGCACGTCCCGACTACCCGAGTCGATGCGTAGGAGGGCGCTGGTGATCGCATACGGTTCGTTGAGCATACGACTCAGCGCGCCATGGTCCATATAGGCCGCCGTGCCGAGGAATTGCTGGGCCACAGCACGTACCGGCACCTCGTAGATTTGGTCGATGCGCCCCATGAGTGGCTCCAGGGTCACCATGTCACCCGGCCCCACAGACAGGTCATCGGCAAGACTTTCCGCCAAAACCAATCCCCCATCGCCGAGGGGAAAAACATCCAGGTCGAAATTCATGACCCGCTGCATTTCTGCATCTTTCTCAATACCCACCACCACAATATCTTTCTTCTTCCACCCCACCCGAATTTCGAAGGGATACTCCAGGAGGCCCTCGGCCCGGCGCACGTTGGGAAAACGGCTGGCCTCATAGAGCACATCGCGACCCTGCTCTTTCTGAAAACTCACCTTCACATCTTCCCGCTGCACATCCTGAAATTGAAAGTCCATACCAAACTGCACCGAGTCCGACATGAAGAATCCCATGAGCAGCAGGCTGAGAGAGATGGCTACACCAAAGCAGTTTACGGACGAACGAAAACGGTTGCGGGAAATATTGCGCAGTATCATTTTCCAGGTAAAACTGATGCGCCGCCAGATGAAGGGCAGGTATTCGAGCCAGATGCGGGCCACTCGACTGGGCGCTTCGGCCCGCATGGACTCTGCCGGCTGAATCTGCGCCGCCTGAATGGCCGCCGTCAGGGCACCCAGCGTGGCAAATACCAGCGTGATGCCCATGGAGCGTGTGAGTACATCCAGATAGACCCGGGATTCGAGTATGGGAAACTGATAGAACTGGACATAGATTTTGATCATGCCGCCGGCCATCCACTGGCCCAGCAGAAAGCCCGCCAGGCATCCGGTTACGGCGAGAATGAGGCCATACTCGATGTAGTGGAAACCTACCGACCAATTGGAGTAGCCAAAGGCCTTCATGAGGCCAATCTGCGTGCGCTCTGTTCGAACCATGCGGTTCAACAGGATAAGGAGGATGAGTGCGGCAATCCCCAGGAACAGGGTGGGGATTATGCGAGCCGATACCCCCAGCCCCTTGATTTCGTCGGATATGAATCGATTGGACAGCTGGTTTTCCCGCTTGGTTTTCGCAAAAACGCCGTAGGGATCCAATAGCTTGTCCGCCTCATCAAGGATGACATCGAGTTGCTCGGGGTCGTCGACGAGGCCAATGATATTGTTGCAGGCGGACTTAAGGTCCAGAGCCGTTTCGGCAAATTCCTCGGGCACCCACAAGATGCCGAATCGCTCCGGGCTGGGCACGAGGGCCTGCACATTGGGAATCATGTAGACATATTCGGGGGACGCACCAATGCCAACGATGCGTAAGCTGTACTTCTTGTTGTCCACAGAAATCTGGAATCGCCCCCCCACTTCCAATCCATTGGCACGGGCGAAATGCTCGCTCAGGATCGCCACCTGCTGCTCTCCCGTGTCGAAGTAGCGTCCCTGAAGCATAACCACATCATTGATGACCGGGGTATGGCGGGAGGGCATGGATATGAGACGGCCGATGCGGGGTTCATCCACCCCGTCAATGTCGACGTTAACTTCTTCAACGATGCGCTTTCGCACCTGCCGAACACCGGGCAAATTCTCGAGTTTAAAAATAACCGTCTCGGGCGCGCGCTCCACCATGATTTCGAAGTCCGCAAAACGATTCTGCGTGTAATAGGTGTCCCGGGTCAGGCTCAGGTTCAAATAGGCCGAATAGACGCAGATGTAGGCCGCTATGCCGCACATGACGACCGCAATAACCCCAAGGGACTGGGGCCAGGCGTAGAACATGGCCCGAAAGAGCTTCTTATGGAACGGGCTCATCACCAGGCCAGGTCGTCAACGGATTGACGCTTCTCATTAATGGTAATGTGGTGCACTTCGCCGTCGCGCATTTCAACTACCCTATCGGCCAGGCCTGCGATGGAAGCATTGTGTGTAATCAGGATCAAGGTCGTCTGGACGCGACGATTAATCTCACACAGCGCTTCGAGCACCACTTTTCCGGTGGCAATATCGAGCGCCCCCGTTGGCTCGTCGCAAAGGAGAATTTCCGGACGTTTCGCTACCGCTCGGGCAATGGCCACCCGCTGCTGTTCGCCACCCGATAGCTGGGAGGGAAAGTGGGTGCGCCGTTCACCCAGGTGAACCATATCCAATGCCTCCGCAGGTGCCATGGGGTCTGTGGAAATTTCTGTTGCCAATTCCACATTCTCCTCGGCCGTCAGATTGGGCATGAGGTTGTAGAATTGGAAAACAAATCCGATGTGTTTACGGCGATACTGGGTGCGTTGAGATTCGTTGAAACGAGCCAGGTCTTGCCCGCGAAACATGACTTCACCCCGGGTGGGTGCGTCCAATCCACCGATAATATTGAGGAGAGTGCTCTTACCGGAACCACTTGGACCAAGGATCACCAGCAGCTCGCCGCGTTGAATGGTGAGGGACGCGCCGCGCAAGGCGGGCACCACCACTTCACCCATGGTGTACTCTTTGCACACGCCGCGAAGTTCAAACAGCACCGAGGGTGTTGTTTCGACGGTGGATGTTGTATTCAAGGGGACACCTCTCTTGCGATATCGATACGATGGACGTCAAGCCGTACGTTCGTTGCGAACCCACAGGTCCATACCCTTGAAGAGTGGTGTTTATTCGTCTCAACCCGTCGAGACGCCCTCAAATCGTCCATGCGCCGCTACCCTTTTGCGCGATGCATCGCCGCAACATATTGCTTGATGCGCGCATCCAGAATGTTCAAAAACTTTGCATGCAGCTCCGGATTGGAAGCCGCGATAAGGGACTGGTGATTGTTTTCCGAACTATCTAACAGCAATACATCCTCAAAGTTATTGCCATAGGCATCCGTCACCACACACCCCGCCTCTTCCGCCAGCAACAGGGCCGCCGCCATGTCATACGGCGCGATACCCAGAATAGTGCCTCGGCCCGCGTTGATGAATTGGTCGCGCACGAGGTCCGGGATATCCTTCATGTAACGCGCGGCAAAATCTACACAGGCGTCCAGCTGATCGGTCAATAAGCGCGTCAAGCTGAAGGAAGTGCTGTTGCAGGCAAAAAATCCGCCCTTGAGACTCGTAAGATCGATAAGGGGTGCCGCCGTTGGAAATATCAACGAGGCTGGGCGCGCCGGGACCGTCATGGACCAGGCGACGGTCTCGAGGTCGGTATTGGTGGACACTTTGGGCTTTTTGGATTTGCCATTCACATAGATCCGCGTGCCTTTGCCCCGCTCCGCATAAAAAGTCCGCTCGCCGACGATTTCTGTAACGCACGCCGTGTCCACATCAATCATGGTCGGTCGTTCGATCACGCGGGTGCTGGCAATCGCCACGACACAACCTTCGAAGCCATTCATGGCCGCGCGGGTTCCATCGATGGGGTCTACCACGAGAAGGTGCTTGGGAGGCTCGCTGGAAAAGGTGGAATAACCGGAATCTTCTGAATAGTAGGCAACGGGAGCGCGTTGTCCTTTGAGATAGTTCAACAGCGCCCGTTCGGCCACTTTGTCTATTTCAAAGGTCGCATCACCGCTTACGGCAACGTCCACGACCTCACGACCACGCACCTGGCGGACCATGGGCTCCACAGCGGACCTGATTGCCTCGGAAAGCCCGAAAAGAAACTGGCGTGACAATATTTTGCCGGTTCCACGGGATACCGCCGGGACCTTTTTGGCGGGCGCGGCCGCTTTGGGGGCCGCAGCGGACTTTGCCGCCGTTTTGGGCTTTGCCTTGGCCGCTGCCTTGGCACTGGGCTTCGCTGCGGCCTTGGGCTTCGCTGCGGCCTTGGGCTT
>CAXBPH010000231.1:0-11141 GCA_963977445.1 uncultured bacterium
GCTTCGGCGGCGGTGGCGGTGGTCGAGGCGGTGGTGGTGGTGGCTTCGGCGGCGGCGGCCAGGGTGGCGGTGGCTTCGGCGGCGGTGGCCAGGGTGGTGGTCGTGGTGGCGGCCAAGGTGGTGGCCGTGGTGGTCAAGGTGGCATTGGCGGTGACGTAACGAGTATTCAGAACATCTCTGCCCTGTTCAGCACCATTAATGACGCGCAGGTTGGTGAAATTCCGGCCACAAACTTCATCGTTGGTCTCGACGGTGCCGGTACCGGTACGGGCGGTCGCCAAGGTGGCGGCGGTGGCCGTGGTGGTAATTTGGACGGTGGTGGCGGCGGTGGGCTCGGTGGTGGTGGCGGCAGTGCCAATCTTGGTGCCAACAGCAGTGGCCAGCAGGAGGCACCAATTCTCGACTTGCTTCAGCGTCTGATTCCCGACGTTTATGCACCGTCGTCCACGGAGCGCCTTTCCGATATAATCTATAACCCGGCAAACAATATGCTGATTGTTACCAACACGCCAAGCAATTTGGGCTTGTTTGAAGAACAGTTGGCTCAGTTGGATGTGACGCCTAAACAGGTGAGCATTGAAGCCAAGTTCCTGACGATTCGTGTTAGTGACATGGACAAGGTCGGGTTCAAGTGGGACGTGAGTTCACAGAGCAATAGCGGTGCAAAGCTTCCCACTGGACTTGACCAAGAAACCTATGCCTTCGACGTGAATGGTGACGGTCAGACAGAAGACATTCTGCTTAGCGAACGTCCTGACGGATCGAATGCATTCAGCAACACCCTTCGTGAGACCGTTGCGGGTGCGGTAGTCAACCCCGGACCGAGTGCAACGACCTTCAACCTCGTGTCGTCCATTCTCGACAATGGTAATGGTGACAGCATCTCCGTTACGTTTGACTACCTGAACAGCCTCGAGAATTCCGAGTTGTTGAGTGCGCCGCGTGTGACCACGATGAACCGTAAACCTGCGGTAATCGTTGACTACACGACGGAATACTTTGACGCCTTTAAGTACACGGAAGTTATCGCCGGTAGCAATAGCGTAAACGGTGTTACCCAGCCTATCCTGTCGACGAACTCAACGCCCTTCCCGTTCAACTTCGGTATCGGTCTGTCGGTTACGCCCCAGATTCGGGATAACGACCAGGTCCGCCTGTGGTTGAACCCCGAAGTACGTACCCGTATCGGTGAAAAGAACTTCACCAATACCAGTATCTCTGGCGAAAATGAGATCGTGAATACCACGAGCTTGCCCATTACGTCATGGCAGGCCGTGTGGACGAACGTTATCGTTCACGATGGTGACACGCTGGTACTGGGTGGTCTGGTACAGGATCGGTCCATCAAGGGTGAGCAGAAGCTTCCCTATGTGGCTGACATCCCGATTCTAGGCTACTTCTTCCGCGGTAAGTCCCGTGAAGTACAACAGTCGAGCTTGCTAATCTTCGTAACGCCCGACATCATCGATTCAACGGGTGCCCGTTTCTTCGACCTCGCGTCGGCTGAATAAGCACACCTGATTTCATGACAACTTCGGACGGCTCCATATACTGGGGTCGTCCGTTTTTTGGTTTCCATGCGACTATTTCTCTATAACCTGATATTGAAGCTGGTCAGTCCAGCCGTCCGATTCTGGCTCCGTCGTCATGCCCTATATGGGCCGCTGATAGGGCGCTTTCAGCCCCAGGTTCCCCCGTCAACCGCTGGGGCTATCTGGGTGCACGTCTGCAGTCTGGGGGAGGCCAATGGGGCCCAGCCCCTGGTCACGGCGCTGCGGAAGGCCTTTCCTGCCCTTCCGTGGCTGGTGACGACCTCCACCCTTTCCGGGCGGGTGCACTGTGAGGCCCTCTATGGACCCGAGCATGTCGCCTGGTTTCCGGTGGATACCAAGCCCGCTGTTCGACACTTTCTGGCAGCCGCCGCGCCAAGAATTCTTATTCTGTTTGAAACGGAACTCTGGCCAAACGTACTTCACGAATGTGCAACGAGACAGATTCCCGTGCTGTTGGCCAACGGCCGACTGAGCGACAAACATCTCCACCGCTACCGGCGCTATCGCTGGTGGTATGGCCCACTGATTCAGAGCCTTGAGGGTGCCTGTATGCAAGATGAACTATTTAAGGAGCGCCTGATGGATCTGGGCGTGCCGTCCGAGCGCATTACGATCACGGGCAGTGTGAAGTTTGATGCCGTTCGTGATTCGGTCCCCGCGCGCGAGCGTAGTCGCATGCGCCAGGAGTGGGGCTTTCGGGAAGGCCAGGCCATTCTGCTTTTCGCCTGCACCCGCCCGGGAGACGAGGCCCTGGCGTCCGCCTGCTGGGCCACCTTGAAAGAAGAGAATCCTCGCCTAAAACTGCTTATCGCCCCGCGTCACCTGGACCGAATCGAGGAAGTTATTGAGCCCTTCAGCGAGCCCGTCATCCGTCGCACTCAACTGCGCGATAGAAACCGGCCGGAAGGTGCCCGGGTCTTCGTGCTCGACACCTTGGGCGAATTGGGAACCCTCTATGCATTGGCGAGCGTGGTGGTGGTTGGGGGGAGTTTCTACCCCGGCGTGAACGGCCACAATCCTTTGGAGGCGGCTGCTCTGGGCGTTCCCACTGTCTTCGGGCCCTATATGAGCAACTTTTCCCAGGCCGAAAAAGTACTGGTGACTGCGGGGGGGGCCATCCAGGTGGCTTGTCCGGAAGATCTTTATCTGGCACTGAGTACCTTACTTACCGACAGTGGAAAGCAACGCCAAATGGGTACCGCTGCACGACGGGCGGTTATGGCCAATCGCGGTGCCGTTGCAAAAACGATCGGTCAAGTTCGTGTATTGCTTGGGGATGAATTATAGCCGATGTCCCATGAAGCTGACGTCGACGTCATGCAACAACTGGCGTATCCATGTTGATGGGCCGAATAGATAATTTGGCATTGCTCCCAATGTGGCATTCACCCAATATGAGTTCACTTTGATAGCGTAAGCTGCCATTGTAGGCGGCATCGTAATATACGCATGCCCGGGGCAGGTGAATTCCATTTTCCAGCAGCACGGGCTCGCGCCACTCCTGGGCACCTGCGTTTGGCGTAAGGCCCCCCTTTCCGCCCAATACATATCTACAGGCAATGGGATACAAATGGGCCGCATCAACTTCGAAAATGGCCTCATGGACTATTTCGGCGTTCGGCACACGGAAGAATTCATCGAAGGTCAGATCGGGGCGGGTCCACCGTGCCCAGAGCCACTGGAGCCAACGCCAACGCCCAACACGCACCTGCAGAACGGATGGGTCGTACACCGTAACGTGCCAAAGCAGGGTATCCGATGAGGTGTTGCGATAGACGCCATCCAGCTGTTGAAACCCATCCTCATCCGGTGGCCCAGTCAATCCCAGATGGCCGGTCGCCAAGGTTTGCGGCCACAGATGGGAAAGGAACGTCAATACTTCGGATAGCTGGTCATCTGTTGGCAGCGTCTCGGGAACGACGTTGCCGCCAACACCGGTGTCCGTCATAGCCACGGCCTTCCAGGACCAGCGCCGCCCGCCCGCCTCTATCCACTCGCCGTCACTCACGATATCGCAGAGGAGTGTGCCCGCTTCGTCCCAGGCGGTGGCTTGCCAGTGGGTGGAACCCTCCCATTGATACAGCAGCCGAGAGGCATTCGCCGGTGGCGTCGTGGGGTCACCATGGAAAGATTCGCTAACTTCACCGATGTGGAGCGAGAGCAATAGGCGACCTCGGTATAAGCTCGAGCGACGTGATTCTACCGCCTGGCGTAACCGTTGCAGTTCGGCGTCATTGAGGAGAAGCGTGGTTTCCGACGGACTGAAGAGTGCGTTCATACTAAACAAAACCTAAGGTTGACGTGCAGGATTGAGGTAAAGCAAAGGTAGACGAACTGACCTTGTCGAGGGGGTTGAACAAGCAGTGCGTTCGTTTGGGGTTGCGAGACAATTCACTACCAACTTCATTCCCCAGGCGTGTAAGTCCGAATTAACTGGTTGTCGATTTCATCTTCCGTGAAGGCAACCGGTTTCATCTTGTGGTCCACAAACAAGTTGGCCTGATCGTTGTAGTGTGCCGAGCCTTCGCGATCACTTTGGCTGTAGGCGAGCACCGAGGAGGCTCGCGGCATGTCGCCAAACTCGACGGCAAACACAAATCCATCTCCACCATTCACGACCCGTTTTCCATCGTCCCCATCGTGGTAGTCCAATACACGGACGCAGCCCAATGCGCCGTCGGCACCACCGACGGGCAGGTCCAGATTACCGCGCCGCATGCGGTGCACGTCGCCCCATTGGACGCGCCACGATCCCCAGCGTTCCGAGCATTCGGCCATGGCCGTGTGAAAGGCCGCCACGGCGCGCTCCGGTGTTCCGATGCCACGGGGCGTCGTGTCCGGCGCGGATGCATTCCATTCGTCGACAAAGACGTTGTCCCCCTTCCGGTAGAGCTCCCACCATTGGGCAAACAAGACACTCCCCACACTCGATGGGGACGCCGAGTTGTCCCAATCCCGCAACAGGACGGCGGCCTCCCGTTCTTCGCCGCTCAGGTCAGCGGTATTGAGCAGCGCTACAAGGTCCGGTTTCACCCGGTCGGCAAGGAGTAGTCCCGTGTTGTATTTTGCCGCTACCAGGTCTTCCAGGCTGAATACCTTGCTGTTATGTACCAGGCTCAGGGCTTGTTGTGTTCGGAGGCTCAGGCTGTTGTCCGGAAAGTAGGCCGGATAGTCATCCCGCGCGAGGGGGGCATGAAGGTTGGTGAAGTAGGGCGGCGAGTTGCAATTTTGAACGTAGCCCCCCGGCGGGTTCACCAATTGCATCAACTCGTCGAAGGGATGAACTTGCGTCCACACATCGGCCGTCTCCTTCGCTGGTACGGGGGTGTAGCGATGTCCCTCGTGGGGCAATTTTGGGACCGTGCCATTCCAGACATACATGATGTTGCCATCGCGATCGGCATAGCCAATATTGAACATGGGAATCTGCTGCATCCGCAGGACCTCACGAAAGGCCTCCAGACTCTTCGCCTGGGTCATTCGATACCATTGGAGGCCCGTTTGAAACTGTCCCTGGCCCGCGGACCGGAGGATGTAGGCCTTGTCTTCTGTTTTGCGAACGACGGGTCCCAGGGGTGTCCACCAGGACTCCCGGATGCGGGGTGTTTCCAGATCCAGTGTGACGGTGTCTTTTTCAAAGGGCACCGAGCCGCCGTCGAAAAGATAGTGGTCCGTATTCTCCGGGTCGATCTGCACTTCGTAAAACTCTTCCAAGTCGGGATGGTTCACCGTGTGCGCCCAACCCAGATAGCGATTGAAGCCCGTCGTTAATATGTGGCCGCCAATAAAGGTTGAACCATAGAAATCGTAAAAACCGGGGACGGTGATGTGGGCCTCATAGTAGCGGGCCTGGTCGGACCAAGGCTGATGGGGGTTATTGAGGAGCATGGCGTGTCCGCTCCGGGTCCGGTCGGGTGATAGGGCAATGGTGTTGGAACCGATGGTCTCTTCCTGATCCAGAAAGGTCAACGCCATCGTGTTCTCCGACGTGTCCATGGCCTGGTTAAAGCGTCCGATGAGGTTGCCGCGCAGGAAGGTGAAGCGCATGACGGCAATCTGCCACGCGGCAAGCACATCATGGGGTGAGACGGGGGTCATCCATACTTCGGTCTCCTCGGGATGGGCATTCATGTAGGCGTTAATACCCGTGGCGAAGCCCGACACAACCTTGCGGTAGTCTTCGGGGAGGAGATGGAAGGTGTCGACCACCAGTTTACGTGCCCGCAATTGCCGGGTCTGAAAATCAAACTCCACATTGCCGTCACTGTCCCCATACCAACGACTCATTTCGCTGCGACCGCGCACCATGGATTGATAGAGCAGGGGGAAGTGGTCCTCGGCCTGCACCCAGGCAAAGCCAAATGCGGCGGCCTCTTCGGTATCGGCGAGGATGTGTGGCACCCCGTACTCGGTGCGACGGATAGTGACCTGATCGGCAAGCGAGGCGTTCGGACCCGCCAGCGCCGCCGGTGAAATGAGGAGGGTTACAGCGAGGGCTACGAATCGCATCAGAAGGCCTTTCCTGAATAGAATGGTCGGTGTGGCTATTGTTGGGCGTTTGATTTTGCAATATGGATTCGCCACAAACGGTCGATTTAACACGCTTGGAGTCTATACCGATATCGGGTGGGGACGCAACGCGGGAAGCGCGTCAGGGACAGGTACACCGTCGGGAGGCGGTGCTACGTTGCCCTGTCGTTGCCGCTGGGGTGGGTCGCAATAGATTGCGTGGGAGGAAGGTGGAGTCGCAGTCCCGTCTGTTGGGGGCGGGGTCCGCTTCTGGAAACTGACGGTGTGCTTCGGCGGGTAACCGTTCGTCCAGGGTGTTTAACTGGTGGGCGGGGATTGGACCCCGCCCACAGTTTCTATTTATTTTCTTCCGGAAAGGACTCATTCATTTCCTTGAGCATCTTCATGGACTCACGATGAATGGTGGGGGCCACATCCGGGCCACCGGAGTTTTCTTCGCCGTATTGGGCTTTGTCGTTGTAGACGTAGGGGGGCTTGTTGTCCCACTGGCTCTTGGGGACCATGTAACCTATCTGATCATTGGCGAGGCCGATGACGAGGGCCATGCGTGCGTTGCGCTCCATTTCATCGCGGAGTGGTGGAACTTCCACCGGCTCAATTTCGAAATCACGGCCTGGCTTCGCTTCGATGCCGCCCTCCACGATTTCGGGATAGATTTCACCGGGAGTGCTGAGAAGAAGGACGCCGCCAATACGGATGACGTTAATCTCGGTGCGGGCACCCTGACCGAGTTTGTAGCCTTCGTGGATGAGGCCAAACATCATGAAATACTTATACATACCTTCCACGGGGATGCGGATAGTGCGCGCGGCCACGGCGAGACGGGGGTCGTCGTTTTTCCATACGCTTTCGCTGCGCAGGGCGTTGCAGGCGACGATGGCGAGGTTTTGCCCCAGGGCCTCTGCTTTTTCGAAGGTGGCGTCTTCAAACTTTCGTTCGCCATCACGGTGGGGCACGGTGGTGTGGAGTTGGGTCATGAGCCCACCAATTTCTCCCTGAAAGTAGAGGCACATACCGCCAAAACCTTCTACGCCCGCGGGGTCCGGCACGCCATTCTCAACGCCTTCACGAAGCCAATGGGGGAAGTCGGCCGTGATATCCCCATTACTGCCACCCACCGTCTCGGGATGATTTCCCCAGTTGACGAAGGTGCCAATGGTGACGTCCGTGTCGCGCCGGGTAAATCGCATGAGATACATGGTGTCGTCCATGACGATGGGCTTGCGGGAGTCGTCCACAAAGCCCTCCGGGGCGATTTCTACCGTAGTGCAATACATATCTGCCGGACGGAGGCCAGCAACAGCCTGCTCAATAGCCGAGCGGGTTTTCTCCCGGACCATCGCCATGTAGCGTTCGTCGTAGCCTAAGATAGGGGTCGGCCCACTCCAGATTTTCATGGTGTCCGGCGTTTCGTGGGTGTGGCTGCTGGAGAAAAGGATGTGGTCAATATTGAAGGTCTCACTGACCGATTTTCGAATAGTGACGAAGTCGTTGTGAAAAATGCCGACACTGTCGATGGATACGAGGACCACAAGCACGCCATTGTTACGTAGCGCAATGGCCCGCACCCAAGGGGTGTCGTTTATCCCTTTGGCCGGGCGATTGGAGTTAAAGCCGGCCATCCAGATGGCGTCGAACTTGCCGTTGCCGTTGCGATCTTCGTAGGTGTCCACGTCTTCATCGTATTTACTGTTGTCGTTCACATCGACCCACGGGTCATAGTCGTCGAAGTTGGGGCTAATATCCTCCATGGCGACCCCGGCTTCCAGGCCGGTTGAGGCCACGGACATATCTTCTGGCAGCACGAAGTCGAGTTCGTAGCCGGGATAGGGGCCGGCCAGCCGACTGCGAAACCACAGCGCGGCAATGCACAAAAGGATAAGAAAGGCAGAAAAAATCTTGTGTTTCCGGAGGAAATGAAGGGTGGCAGACATGGGGTACTCCAAGGTAATGCGTTTCGTGAAGGGGCGATCATAGCAGTCGACAGGGGGGCAATCCAGCTTTACTGCGCAACACAGGAGGCAAGCGCATTGCCCTGTAAATGATTGGCATGCATCCAGAGGCATTCGATAGCAGAGATTCCTGTTGCAAAATCACTAAGTCTGATGTTAATATGGCTGAACTTTACGTTAGTTGGCGCTTCTCTTATTCGAGATGGTGGCACAAAGCTTTGTGGTGGTGGCAGGCGATGCAATAGCCAAATGCCCCCTTTTCAATTGGTAGCCAGCGTGTGTGCAATGGCAAAAGGAAAATAATCATGAAAAAGTCAGGTTTTACCCTTATTGAACTCCTGGTGGTAATCGCCATCATCGGCATTTTGGCCGCCATACTCCTGCCGGCCCTGGCCCGTGCTCGCGAGGCAGCCCGCCGGACCAGTTGTCAGAACAATCTCAAGCAAATGGGCGTGGTGTTCAAGATGTACGCCAACGAGTCCAATGGCGAAAGATTTCCACGACGCAAGACCTTCAACTGCGATAACCTGACCTTGAGCGACACCATGATTTTCGATGGGGAGCAAGTTATCCCCGAGTATCTGACCGATACCAACGTGGTTTGGTGTCCTTCCTGGGGTGGACAGGTTGATGCGATGGCCCGTTACGATGCCGCCAAAGGCAACGACGACGGTATTATTCAACCCTGCGAATTGGTAAAAGAGCCCTTCGATTACACGGGTTGGCTGATACTCGACGACGAAAATATTCTCGGTCTTGAATCCGTTACCGGCCTCATTGGCACCGAAGGTACCGGCCCCGGTGGCCGTTTTGAAGAGGCCGAGTTTGCAGGCACGCCGTGGGAAGAACTCGGTAACGCCAACGCCAATCCCGCCGCGCCCGGCGTACAGAGCGACAGTGATTTCACCGTGAGCGGTATTCATTCAGGCTCCCAGGCGGGGGGCGGCGATACGCTCCTGCGTTTGCGTGAAGGCATCGAACGCTTCCTCATCACCGATATTAACAATGCGGCCGGCAGTGCCCAGGCCCAGAGTGCCGTGCCCATCATGTGGGACCACATCACCACCAACGCCCAGGATTTCTCCCACGTGCCCGGTGGTGCCAACGTGTTGTATATGGATGGACACGTAACCTTCAGCAAGTATCCGGGCGACCGATTCCCCATGACCCAGGACAGCGCGAAGGCCTTTGGCCGCTATAATCGCGTCATGGACGGCATCTGATTACACCACCTGGCCGCTGCTTCCTTTCTGGCGACAGCGGGTACCGATAGAAAAGACCCGGTCTATTAAGTATAGACCGGGTCTTGTTTCATCTAAGCCGTTGTATCAATCAGTCGCCCCGTCTTTGGCCTGCGGTGCGCCATGCGGCGAGGGTCATGAGGGCCAATCCGGCCACGAGGAGGTCGCCAACGGCGGCTTGGGTTTTCGCAGGGCCAACGACACACCCACGTATGACGCCGCCACCCCCTCCGCCGCCACCACCCGTGTTGGGTGTGACATAGGCGGTGCGCCCGGTGCCTGGCGGGGTGGTGTCCACAAGAAATCCGCCAATCTGGACGAAGAAATCCCGGAAAGAAGAATACTGGTCCAGGCGCTCGCCTGCCCCTCTACAGGATTGAAAATTGCCGTTGCTCAGCATGCCGAAGATACGAAACTGGCCGTTGTTAAACATCGACGGTGCGCCGGAGGAGCCCCCTTCGGTGATGCCTTCGCTCCAGCTCATGGTGGTCTGATTCTGGCCGAAGTTGGTGTCCACCTCAATGCGGGAAACGGTGCCAATGCTTTCTTTCATCGCTGTGCCTGCGGGGTGATGAAGACAAACGACACGCTCGCCCGCGTTGGGGGTGCGGGTATCCCAGCCGAGCCAGGCACGACCTCGTGTGCCATTGGGTACGCTCCCGAGCTTCAGCAACATGCCGTCTATAGTTGCGCTGTTACCGAGAAAGGCGCTGCCCACACTGCGCGGAAGCTGGGCAAAATCAGTTCCAGCGGGCTCCACCCCATTGCAGCCGTTGGCGCGGAAATCCCAAATGACTTCGAGTGCGGAGGCGAAAATGGTGCCGGGGTAATCCTGGAAACAATGATCGGCGGTGAGGAAATAAGATTCCAGTTCCTCCGTAGTGCCGTTGTTGATGAGGGCCCCGGAACAAAGGGCCGACGTGCCCCGGTCATCGGTAATAGAGAGCCGCCCGATGGCCGTACTGACTTCCTGCAGCGACGTGTCGGTGATGCAGTCGGCGGGGAGCGGGCAGGGATTGGTGCCCTTGGTTACAGGGGATTCATAGTAGTGTGACGCCATCAGAACGGTGATGTCCGGTGTCGATTTCGCCGGGGAAGATACCCAGACGACGACGGTATCCCCGATGGTCGTGGGAAGCCACTGGCCGTCGGACTCGGCATCGGTCAGGGTGTAGGGGCCCAGGGGGTAGCGACCTTCTACATCGACAATCCAAAGGGTCTCGTTGGGTCGGAGATGGCTGAGGTCTACCTTCAGGCGCAATGCCGTGGCATCGACCGAAGTGAGGGCGGTGCGCCAGTGAAATGTGTTTCCATCCTGCGTGGGCGCTCCGAAGAAGTCCGTGCCGGTCCAATCCAACTCGATGCCTGCACCGACCTGTAGCTCCCGCTTTACGTTTGCGTGTTTGAGGGCAGAATTCTGTCCCGCATAGGTATCAATCACAAACTGCGGATAGTCCCCATCGAGCATGGCGTCCAACGTAGCGGTGTTGACCGGACTTGACGTTTCGGCGAGGCTTTTCACCGGGGGGACATAGATGTAATCGGCAGATTCACCATGAGCGGTGATTGTCGCGGCGCCAACAAGTGCGCACAAGAGAAGATTTCGCATAACTACCTGCTTTCTTCTGGGTGGGCCAAGCCACACCAACCAACTATTTTCCGGTGACGCGAGGTCACGTGGAGCGCGTGGGGAAAAGCCCCTCCGACTTAACGATTTTGAACGGAACAAGGGTGACAGCGTCACCGCCCACTCCAGAGCAGCCCGTTGCAAAACTCGAACGCGGGCTACGAACGGCCTTCTTGACCGAACGCCGCGTTGCGAGCCCTTGAAAATACCGGTATTTCCTGTGGACTCGCGCCTTGAT
>CAXBPH010000232.1:0-11136 GCA_963977445.1 uncultured bacterium
GGAGCCAGCAAAAGCACCGGCTCCTGCCCCCGCGGCCAAGGCGGCGGCTCCGGCCCCTGCCCCCGCCGCAAAAGCGTCGGCACCGGCAGCCGCCCCTGCGAAAGCGACCGGTGGTCGTGTGTTGGCTTCCCCTTCCGTGCGCAAACTCGCGCGGAATCTGGGCGTCCAATTACAGGATGTGCCCACGTCGGATCCAAGTGGTCGCGTAACGGCCCAGGACGTAGAGGCCTTCGCCTCCAATAGTGGCGCGACACCGCCAGCGCCCTCCCACGAAGCAGCGCCCGCAAGTGCACCAGGTACCACCCCGGTTCCCGTCCATGTTGGCGTGCCTGCGGTGACGGGCACGATGGACGACGATCGCTGGGGTAAAGTGGTCCGTGATGGCATGAGCGGCGTGCGCAAGAAGACGGCCGCCCACATGACCCACTGCTGGACGACTATTCCTCACGTGACCCATTTCGACAAGGCCGATATTACTGCGCTGGAGCAGATCCGGAAACAATATGCGCCGGGCATTAAAGCCGAGGGCGGTAGCCTGACGGTGACGGTCTTCTTGATGAAGGTTATCACCGAGGCCCTTCGCCGCTTTCCGAAGTTCAATGCCAGCATTGATATGGAATCGGAAGAAGTCATCCTGAAGCAGTACTACAACATTGGTATCGCCGTGGAAACACCTGCGGGACTTATGGTCCCCGGTATCCGCGATGTGGATAAGAAGAGCCTGCAGGAATTGGCACAGGAGCTTCCGCTCATTGCCAAGAAAGCGCGAGACCGCAAACTGACTCTCGACGACATGTCGGGCACGACCTTTACCATCAGTAACCTGGGTGGTCTCGGCGGCACGGGCTTTACGCCCATCATTAATTCGCCCGAAGTCGCCATCCTGGGCGTATCACGGTCGGCCGTGGAGGGCGTCTTTCAAAATGGTCAGCTCGCTGCCCGCACCATGCTGCCCCTGAGTCTCTCCTACGACCACCGCCTGATTGATGGTGCCGATGCGGCCCGTTTCATGCGCTGGGTGGCAGAAGCCCTGGAAAACCCCTGGAAACTGATCCTGGAAGCCTGATTGGCGACGGTGGGAATTGAACAGTCAACGAAAACACCCCCTCGGGGAAGAGGATAACTTATGAGTAATCAGAGCACGCAGGTTGCGGTGCTGGGCGGTGGTCCGGCTGGATACGCTGCCGCTTTCATGGCCGCCGATCTTGGGTTGGACGTCACCCTCATCGACGTGGAGAAGAACCCCGGCGGCACGTGCCTCTATCGCGGGTGCATCCCTTCCAAGGCGTTGCTCCATGTGGCCAAGGTCATCAATGAATCCCGTGAGGCGGCCCATTTTGGTCTTACCTACGCCGAGCCCGAGATTGATTTGGATCGGGTTCGTGCCGCCACGGCCGAAGTCGTCGCCCAGATGACGGGTGGCCTGGGCCAGTTGGTGAAGGCACGAAATATTAACTATCTCCAGGGTCGGGGCAACTTCGTTAATTCGAAGAATCTCGTCGTGACCCAGGCCGACGGCAAGCAGATAAAACTGAGCGCAGAATACACCATCATCGCCGCTGGCTCACGGCCTGCCCGTTTCGGTCCCCTTATCGAATCTGACCGCATCATGAATTCCACCGGTGCTCTGCTGCTTGAAGATATTCCCGAATCCCTCCTGCTGGTGGGTGGTGGTTACATCGGCCTGGAACTGGGCACGGTGTATGCCGCGCTCGGTTCGGAAGTAACCTGCGTGGAAATGATGCCCGGATTACTTCCCGGTGCGGATCGTGATCTGGTAAAGCCCCTTCAGGCGCGCCTGGAAGGTCAGTTTAAAGAGATCCTCTTGAACACCAAGATCGCCGAGATGAAAGAGCAAAAAGCCGGCATCAAAGTGGTCCTGGAAGGCGAAGGCATCAAGAAGCCCAACCGGGTCTTCGACAAGGTGCTTGTCAGCATCGGCCGCAAGCCCAACTCCAGCGGCCTGGGCCTGAAGAGCACCGGCGTGGTGGTAAATGACCGGGGCTTTATCGAAGTAGACAACCAGTGTCGTACCGCTGACCCCAATATTTTCGCTATCGGCGATATTGTGGGTGGGGCTATGCTGGCCCACAAGGGTTCGGCAGAAGGACGTGTCGCTGCGGAAGTTATCGCCGGACACAATGCGGCCTTTGAACCCCAGGCCATCCCCTGCGTGGTCTTTACCGACCCCGAAGTGGCCTGGTGTGGTATGACCGAAGAAGATGCCAAGAAAGAAGGCCGCGCCGTTAACGTGGCCCGCTTCCCCTGGGCAGCATCCGGTCGCGCCACCACCATCAATCGCACCGAAGGTATGACAAAGATTATTTCCGACCCCGAGACCGAGCAACTGCTGGGTATGGGCATTGTCGGTTCCGGTGCGGGTGAGTTGATTGCGGAAGGTACCCTCGCTATCGAGATGGGTGCCTTGGTCAGCGATCTCGACCTGACCATTCACGCACACCCAACCTTGAGTGAGACCGTCATGGAAGCCGCTGCCTCTGTCTTCGGCACGGCAACCCACATCTATCGGCCCAAGAAAAAATAAGCGAAGAACTAAACTATTCCCGGGCAGTCTGCGGTATCGACCGTGACTGCCCGTTTTTTTGTTTTGGGGGTTTTCAGCAAAAAGGACGGCACGTACGGCGTCCCATAGAATCAGGAATCGACCATGACCAATCTACGACGTCTTCCGCTGTTTCTTATTGCCCTGCTGGCCCTCGCAGCCAATGGACGAGCAAAAGAAGACGGCACCGCTCAAGCGACCGGCTCCAAGGGGATCACGGTTGCCGTGATTACCCATGCCGGTGGCGCACACCTTGGTGCCTATTTCAATGCGCTCGCTGAGACGGAGGAAGCTACCGCGGTCGTCCTGGCCGACCCCGATGGCACGGCGGAAAAAGAAGGTCGGGCTGCGCTGGGCGATAAGCTCACCGCCGTCTACACGGATTGGACGGCCCTGTACGCCAAAGAAAAACCGACGATGGCGCTCATCTCGATGGAGGCGCGACTGGCACCGGAAGCAATTGCGGCAGCCCTGAAGGCGGGGTGTCACGTCCTGGCTGAAAAGCCGGCCTGTGTGCGCGTCGAAGACTTCGAGCCACTCGTCACACAAGCCGAGAGCACCGGGCGCTATCTCATGCTCGCCCTTGCCAACAGGCTCAATCCTGAAATTCAAAAAGCCAAGGCTCTTATTGCCGAAGGAGCCCTGGGCGATCTTTACAACGTCCAGATGAATCTTATCCAGGATCAGACCCGGTTGGCTTCCACAGGCTACCAATCTTCATGGCTTGCCGATAAGTCCCGTGCCGGCGGGGGCCACCTTTCCTGGTTGGGCATCCACTGGCTCGATCTTGCCATGTATCTGACGGACGCACCAATCACGCACGTAGCGGGTTTCGCGGGCAACGTGGGGGGAGAGCCCATAGGTATAGAAGACTCCGTCGCCCTGTCCGTGCAATTTGGGAACGGTACCTTCGGCACAATGAGCTCGGGCTACTACCTCAACACCGGCTCACAATCACTACTCAAGATCTGGGGATCCAAAGGGTGGCTGCAGATTGATTCCGATGCTCGGCGGCGTGTTCGCTGGCATAGCACCGCTTCGGGTGCACCCCTGACCGAGGTCTACAATGGAGAGGAGTCCCACGTTGCTTACACGGCTTGGGTCCGGGCTTGTGTTCGGGCAAGTGCCGGTCTCGCGGCACCACCGATTACGGCGGTAGAGAGTCTGCGTGTGCTGAAGGTGGTTTTCGGGACCTACGATGCCGCAGCGAAAGGTATAACCATCAAAGTGAACTAAGGACATGTAGCGGGGTTGGGCGGAACGCTTAGGCGTCTTCCAGCATCGTTTCGGTGCTGTCAAGGATATCGACGGCCGCCTGAGCATTCCCCTGATGTACCCGGAGGCGCGCCCCGGATGCAATATTCAGGTTGGGTTCAAAGCCGCCGCAATCGTCCTGAGAAATGATGGCGGGAATGCCGTAGGCTTCCAGCGTCGTCCGTGCTATTTCGGCGAGCATGGCGTTGGGAAACTGGCGAAGCGTAATAATGCTGTCTGCGTCCGTCATGGTTCACTCCCTGGTGAAATTCTGGTGTCTTGTGTTTCTCGTGCATTATTGTACCAGAACGATGCGCAGGTGTTGGGATGCATCCTCGGGCACGGGTGCGACGGGAATTAGGATGATGGACGTTACTTTCGTCGCATTTGCCAGAATTTTTGTTTATACGCCTCGACCCGCTCGCTGAGGGGCACGTCCGTATTTTCTCCGTAGACGGAGGGGTCCCAGGGGAAGGCGGGCCACACAAAGGCCTCAATACCCCGTCTGCCCGTAACGATATCGCCGTTGCCCGGGCGCATGGCGCTCACCCAGCCTTGGATTTGTAGCACTTCACGGAATGTGGACATGTCCCATATGATCGTGGCTTCGTCACTGCCCGAAGACACGATTCGTCGTCCGTCTTCACTGAACTGGAGGGTGTAGATGCCCTGCGTGTGCCCAGCGAGCGTGTGCATTCTCTGCCAGTTGCTCGTGCTCCAGAGGTTGATCTTCCAGTCATGGCCGCCGGTGGCAAGCCAACGTCCATCGGGGGAGAAGGCCACCGATGGGACGCGCGCCTGGTGTTCGGTAATCGTCTTAACGCAGGTATAGTTCGTGGCATCCAACACGTGGGCCGATTCATCGGCGCTGCCGGAAGCGAGCCAGCGACCATTGGGGCTATAGACGAGGCCCAGGATCTCCCGCTCATGTTCCTGCCAGTCTTTCGCAATGGTTCCATCGTGCCAATTTACAATAACGATATGGCCGTTGCGGAGTCCGGCAGCCAGCATGCCGGGCTTATTGGGGACGAATGCGGCAACATTCACGCCCGTCTCAAACGGTCCCAGGACGGCCTGTGTGGTATGGGAATTCCGGTTCCAGACCCGTATTGTCCTGTCATGACTCGATGTGGCGTACACGGGTTCCGTCGGGTGAAAGGTTGTCTGACGCACCGAGGCCGTATGCCCTTCGAGCACCTTGATAAGGGCACCCGAATTTACATCCCAAATACGCGCCGTCATGTCATCGGACGTTTTCCAATCGCCCGCCGAGGTGGCGATGAGTGCGCCATCTGGACTGTAGGCAACCTGGTTTATGACGCCGGTGTGGCCGGGCAAAGCCCACATATCCGTGGACTTACCGGGGAAGATGGTATCCCATTGTTTTACCAGTCCCTCATCATCCCCCGATACCAGCATCCGTCCATCGGTGCCGTAGGCGAGGGCATATACCTGCTTCTGGTGACCGCGATATACCCGCTGGGCCGACCAGGTTTGCGTATCCCACAGTCGGACCGTCAGGTCCGAGCCACCACTCGCCAGCGACAGGCCATCGGGGCTGTAGGCCAGCGCCCAGACAGCGGTGCCGTCGTGCGCCGTAATTACATTGGAAATTGCACCCGTGGTCGTGTTCCAGACCCTCAGGGTCCCGTCGCGACTGGCGCTGGCCAATTGACGGCCATCGGGGCTATAGGCGAGAGCCGTGATGCGCCCCTCATGGCCCGACAGTCGAAGCTGAACACTGCCCGTCTCGGTGTCACGAATGGTCACAATGGGATTGCGATCACAACTGGCGTAGTGGGTGCCGTCCGGGCTGAAGGTGAGGGCTTCAATACCCCGATCGTCGGGCGCAATGACGTAGCGCTCGTTTCGCGTGGGATATTCCCACAGACGGATGTATCCTTTATCGTCTCCGGTAATGAAAAGGGAGCCATCGGCGTTGAACTGAATGCAGTTGACGTCATCCTCCGCAATCTTCCAGGTGTCTTCTATTTCGTGGGTTTCGTAGTTATAGAAACTCACATAGCCTGTTTCTTCCGCACAGGCGATGACAGGAAGGGTTGGGTGGGGCGAGATTTCAATGACGGCGCCATAGGGACTGGTATAGGTGTCTTCAAGTGTGCCGTTTTGGGTGGACCAGAAGCGCGCCGTCTTGTCGAAGCCCGCGCTGATCATATATAGATTGTCCACCGTATATTCGAGAGACCAGACTGTTTCCGGCTGATGGGCCCGGAAGGTCCGCTGGTCCTGATTACACAGGTAGAGCAGATAGCCCCATTCCCAATGGCGATAGCGCCCGGGGCACTTATCCAACTGGTCCATCGCTTTTTCATAGCGCCCATCAACAATATACTTGCGCGCGCTGGATATGGCTGCGAAGTAAAACTCTTGCTCTGCTTTGCTCTGAGCAGCAAGGGCCCCTTGTTCGGCCTCCAGGGCCCGAAACGATTCGGCTACCGCCCTGTCCCGTTCCGTCTGAATTTGCTGATAACTCAGGTAGATGGTCAGGAAGAAGGCCGCCATTCCGATAGCACCGACAATTAGCGGGGCCTTGAAGCTCCGTACGAAATGAACAAACAATTCGCGAAGGCTGTATTGGTAGGCACCTACCAGCCGACCCGAAAGAAAGCGCTCCACATCTGTAGAAAGTTCTTTTGCGGTTTGATAGCGGGATTCCTGATTGCGATCCATGGCATGGTTGCAGATTGCCATGAGCTGATCGGGGGCAGAGGGAATTGCAGTGCTGAGCGATGGGGGCGGCCCGGCGAGCAACTTTGACAGCGCCGCCGCAGGGGTCTTGTCTGGATAGGGGGCGGCTCCCGTCAGGAGTTCATAAAGCACCGCACCCAGCGAGTACACATCAGAGCGCTCATTGACATCATCTACATTGCCGGAGGCCTGTTCCGGTGGCATATAGGCGGGCGTGCCCAACATATCCACATGGGCGTCGCGCAGCGCATCTATTTCCGTTGAACCCACCGCCGAGTCCCGTGTTGACTTGGCCAGCCCCCAGTCGATGACTACCGTTTCACCAAAGTCCCCCAGCATGACGTTGCCCGGCTTTATGTCCCGGTGAATGACGGACCGGCTATGGGCGTAGGCGATTGCCTGACAAAGGTCGATGAAATGGGGCAGGAGCGCCAAACGGGCTTCCAGAGAATCCGCCTTCCGAATCGCATCTCTCAAACTACGGCCTTTAACCAGCCGCATGGTGTAATAAAGCTTTCCGTCTTCCCGTCGTCCCAATTCATAGACCGGTACGATGGACGGATGCTCCAATTGAGCGGTAATTCGGGCTTCATAGAGGAAGCGTGCACGCTGTTGTTGGGTTTCGTGGTCGGGTGTCGTGACCCGCGCGTCCAATGTAGACCCGTCATTAAAATTCAGATGGGCCGGGAGCAGTTCCTTAAGCGCAATGCGACGGGTGAGGAATTTATCGTAGACCATGAGAACGCGGCCCATGCCACCCCGGGCGTGTTCCTTGGCATATTCATAGCGCCCCGGCACCTCGGCTGAAATGCGCACCATGTCCCCCGGCGCGTCCGGAGAATCCGGGTCTATGAAGTGTATTGTGGATGTGCCCCCGCCGGCCATATTTTCGGCGACCATAAAATCTGACAGAGCGCCCACCACATGGGCGAGGTCCCAGTCTCCCTGTTGGAGGAGGGACAGGGTGCGGTCGCGTAACAGAACCAGTTGTTCACGGCCGCATTGATCGGTGAGCAGGGGACCAACATCCTCCGGCGCGTTCAGTGGAAGGTCGCCGGTGGGAATGAGGCCTACATGGAGCGCCGCAAGTCCGATTAGAATGTCTATGTCCGCACTCATCTGCAGGTGTTCCCAATACAGGAAAAGGGGGAGGACGCTAACGTGAGAAACTGTCGAGCACCGTCACCCCAAGCGACGCATCAGTTCCAAAGTGGCACAGTCCTTGGCAGAACTGTTTTTCCCATACTGCATATAACGCAAATAGGGCACACCCAGCATACGAAATGGAGGGGTCCGATGCAACATCTTGTTTTAATTGAATTCGTCTGCGGGGTGATTTTGCGGCGTGCCCTGCATTTCCGAATGTACCCACTACAGGGCGCAGGTCACCCGTTTTGAGCCCTCCCGTCACCCGTTTTGAAAGAGAAGTTTGCATCTAAGCACCGTCCCTGTTAGACTTCCTGTGGTGTATGCATGGGGCTGCGCCCACGTAAAAGATAAAGGTCCCCACTAAATGAACAAGCGAACCTTCTCCGGCTGATGAGAGGGTATTTTTTTGTCTGGACACCGCGATGACTGAGAATTTCTCCTCGGAACAAGAAGCAACCATAGTCATGGATCAGGCCACAATGGCCGATACGCTGCGCCGACTGGCCCGTGAAATTGTCAATGACAACGAGAGCCTGGAAGACTTGGCGCTCTTGGGCATTCTCCGCCGTGGCCGCCCCCTGGCTGATCGTCTGGCTGCGTTGATTGGGGAGATGACGGGGGTTACGCCGCCAGTCGGCTCCCTGGCCACGACCCTCTATCGCGATGACTTTCGCGGCGGTATCGGCTCGGCCGTAAGCAAGGGAAATACCCATTTCGAATTCAATGTGGATGACCGGACCATTTTGCTGGTGGACGATGTCCTCGCGGCAGGACGAACCATTCGTGCGGCCATGGACGAGGTGATGGACTATGGACGTCCCCGTCGTATACAGCTGGCGTGTCTGGTGGACCGGGGTGGTCGGGAATTGCCTATTCAGGCGGACTATCTGGGCCATTCGATGGCGACCGAAGCGAATGAGTGGGTCACGGCACGCCTCCAGGAAATCGATGGAGAAGACGGCGTTTTCTTAACCCGTCTCGCAACCGAAGCGGAAGGAGCGTAACCTCAGTTGCCTACGTCTGGAGAAAACATCTGGTCCCACAAGGACCTCCTCGGCATCGAGGAGCTTACCCGTGAAGAAATCGAACTGATTCTCGACACGGCCCCCCAGTTTGTTGCCGTTTCCGAACGAGAAAGCGGCATCAAGAAGGTGCCATTGCTCCAGGGCCGTCTCGTGGTGAACTGGTTCTATGAGCCAAGCACCCGGACCCGCACCTCCTTCGAATTGGCCGCCAAACGCCTTTCCGCCGATACCCTTTCTATTGCGGCCAGCTCGTCGTCTTCGGTGAAGGGAGAAACCCTCCACGATACCCTGGACAATATAGAGGCCATGCATTCTGACGTTATCATCCTGCGTCATGGTGCTGCAGGGGCACCCCATATTCTGGCTGCCCGCCACAAATCCCACATCATCAACGCCGGTGATGGACGGCATGAGCACCCCACCCAGGCGTTGCTCGATGCCTTTACCATGCGCAATCACATTCGGGCCTTACGTGGGGACCCCAACGCCGGACTCGATGGGGTTCGTGTAGCCCTCGTCGGCGACATCGAACACAGTCGCGTAGCCCGCAGTAATATTATGTGTTTGAATAAGCTTGGGGCCAAGGTGACTCTTTGCGGTCCCTCTACCCTTATGCCCGCGTGCATCGAGCGCATGGGTGTCGATGTGACCCACAAATTGAAAGAGGCCATCGACGGTGCCGACATCATCTACTCCCTCCGCATTCAGCTGGAGCGTCAGGCCGATGGGTTGTTTCCCAGTCTGCGAGAATATATCCGCCTGTTTCGTATCGATACCGCTGCCCTGGTGCACGCCAAGGACGACGCGCTGGTCATGCACCCCGGGCCCATCAATCGGGATATCGAGCTTTCCACCAGTGTGGCCGACGGGCACCGAAGTGTCATCCTTGAGCAAGTGAGCAACGGCGTAGCCATCCGTATGGCGGTCATGCACCTGCTGGTCAACAGCGGACGAAAATCAAGATAGAATCCTACCGAATCGCGACAATTTGCACGATGTCATCCTTCGCGGTGGCCCGCCTGCACGATCACCCTACAAGGAATTGAGAATGAGCACAGTTATCAAAAACGGTCACCTAATCGAGCCTGCCAGCGGCGTGTCTGCCCCCATGGATATTCTGGTTGAGGGCGACAAAATTGTTGCTATCGGCGCAGATCTTCAAGGGGATGACGTTATCGACGCCACGGGCTGCATCGTATGTCCCGGCCTTGTCGATATTCACGTGCACTTTCGCGAACCCGGTTTCGAGTCCAAAGAGACCATAGAAACGGGAAGTCGTGCGGCGGCCCGGGGTGGATTTACCACCGTGGTGACCATGGCCAACACGAAGCCCGTCATCGACAACGCCGGCATGGTGGAGTTCGTCAACCGTCGTGCCCGCGAGACGGCCTGCATCAAGATTCGCCCGGCCGCCTGTGCCACCAAGGGAATGTCGGGTCAGGAAATTACCGAGATGGCCGAGTTGAAAGATGTGGGGGTGGTGGCCGTTACGGACGACGGAAAAGATATCCCGAACAGCGCGGTCATGCGGCGGGTTATGGAATATGCGAAGATGGTTGGCCTGCCCTATATGGCCCATTGCGAAGATCACGATCTTTCCAAGGGCGGTGCCATGAATGAAGGCTACACCGCCACCACCATGGGCATTCCCGGCATTCCCAAGGCCTGCGAAGAGATTGCCATCGCGCGGAATATTCGCCTGGCCTGGATTACCGGTGCCCACCTGCATATTCAGCACGTGACCACCGCCGAAGGCATCGACACCATTCGCCACTACAAACGCAAAGGCGTCAATGTAACCTGCGAAGCGGCACCCCATCACTGGGCACTCACCGACGAAGCCGTTCGTTCTTTTAACACCAATGCCAAGATGAATCCGCCCCTCCGTGAGCAAATCGACTGCGACGGCATTATTGAAGGTATCAAGGACGGCACCGTCGACTGCATCGCCACGGACCATGCTCCCCATACGCCCACCGAGAAAGCCGTCGAATTTGCTGAGGCACCCTTCGGAATTATCGGCCTGGAGACTTCCCTGGCACGGGTCATCACCGATTTGGTTGAGCCGGGTCACATTAGCATCGAGCGGGCTATTGAGCTCATGACAGTAGCCGGGTCGCGCCTCTGTGATCTGGGTGCGGGTGAATTGAAAGAAGGGGGTGCGGCGGATATCTGCATTTTCGACCCCAAAGCCGAGTGGGAAGTGCAGGAATCAGAATTTGGCTCCCGCAGCAAAAACTCACCGTTTATTGGCGAGACCCTCAAGGGGTTGGTTAAGTACACGATTTGCGACGGTAAGACGGTGTATTCACGGGGGTAGGCGGGGCACGTCTATGCCCTATGGGGTCTGCCGAAACGAATTTATTAACCACATAGAACGCAGAGCAGCCGTTGGCCGCAACCAAAGATTTTGAACCACGAAGATACGAAGAGCAC
>CAXBPH010000233.1:0-11091 GCA_963977445.1 uncultured bacterium
CACCTCAGGCGGCTGGGCGGCACTGGGTCAACTATCTGTCGGCGATCTCTTGCTGTCCGTCGACGGCAACGATGCGCATAAAGTCGAAGACATAGAAAAGATACTGTCGGAGCTTGCCGAGAAGAAAGCCGATACCGTCGTTTTCAAAATACTTCGTGGCATTCACACGCTCTTCATCGAAATTGAACCCAAATGGTCCTGATTCGAACGCATCATTGCGATTTCGAATCTTAGCGCTTTTCAGATATTAACCCAAAGAGGATTGAGACGTTTATGTACATCCTTCCCCGAATTACGACGGCCTTCGTCGCAGTACTTGCTCTGGTTGCCACAACGGTCGCTGGTGCCGATGAAGATTCCGCAAGTGCACGGGCCATTCTGGAACAACAGAAGGCTGCCGTGGTCACCGTGCAGATGGTGGTCAAAATCACCTGGTCCATGGGCGGCAACTCCAACCAGAACGAGAGCAAAGTAGAAGCGACAGGCACGGTTATCGGTGCCGATGGCCTGACCGTGTTGGCCCTGTCCTCTACGGATCCCAGCAGCATTTCCAAAACCATGGGCAGCGATTTTAAGATGGACGCAGAATTGAGCGACATCAAGCTGCTGCTTCAGGATGATACGGAAGTTCCAGCGGAAGTGGTCATCCGCGACGTAGAACTCGACCTCGCCTTCGTACGGCCCCTTACCAAGCCCGAAGCGCCCATGGCCTTCATCGACTTGAACAACAACAGCGAAGTGCAATTGCTGGACCGCGTGCTGACCTTGAACCGACTTGGTCGCGTCGCCAACCGGGTGTATTCTGCATCCTTCGAATACATCGACGCCGTCGTTGAAAAGCCCCGTCGCTATTACATTCCTGGCAACGACCCCACCAGCACCAGTGCCGGTTGTCCCTCATTCAGCCTCGATGGGAAAATCGTTGGTGTCTTTGTACTCCGCGCTATCAGCGCCGAAGCTGGCAACGCCGGTCGACGGGACAACGTCATGCCTATAATTTTACCGGCCGTGGACATACTTGATGGCGTTGCCCAGGTGCCGCCTTACAATTGAGGCACGAAGCGCGGGCCTTTGCCCCTTGAAATTTGACGAGATACCCGGGCCGCTGCATGGCATGCCCGGGGTCTTAATGTAACAGGGATAGTGGACACCGTGTCTGGATTGATGGAGCTTGCGGGAAAAACCGCATTGGTTACGGGTGGCGCTGTGCGATTGGGTGCCGCAGTTGCCCGAGAACTCGCCACTGCAGGCGTGCACTGCATAATCCACTATCGGAATTCCGATCAAGCTGGCCGTGCCCTCGCCGAGGAAATACGGGCGCTGGGTGTAGCGGCCTATCTGGTACAAGGTGATCTGGCAAAACCTGAGTGCGTCGAATCCCTATGGGAGGATGCCCTGTCTCAGGCGGGCCATATCGACATCCTCATAAACAGCGCCTCCATTTTTCCAGAAACAACCCTGGCGGAAGTCACTCAGGAAAACCTTTCTGAAAATCTGGCCGTAAACTCCCTGTCCCCACTCTATCTCGCCCGCCAACTGGCCGCGACGGGGAAGCCCGGTGTCGTTATCAATTTTCTGGACACCATGGTTCGTGACTATGACAAAAAACACGTTTCCTACCATATAAGTAAGAAAGTGCTCCACGATTTCACCCGAATGATGGCGGTAGAATTCGCGCCGACACTACGCGTAAATGCCGTAGCTCCGGGTCTGGTGCTTCCACCCGTGGGGGAAGACACGGCCTATCTCGAAGGCTTAAAGCATTCAAATTTATTGCAAGACTATGGCTGTGCAGAACAAATTTCCCACGCGGTAATTTTTCTTCTTGTTAATGAGTTTATCACGGGCCAGACTATCTATATTGATGGCGGCCGCAATCTGCGAGGCTCCATGTATGAGTAATGCGTTAGACAGAATTTACATACGGGATCTCCGCTTACGTTGTATCGTAGGGATCTATCCGGATGAACGCACCAACAAACAGGACGTGCTTATCAACGTGACCCTGTGGAGCGATTTGAAGAAGGCGGGGGAGACCGACCAGATCGAGGATACGGTCAACTACAAATTCGTGAAGAAACGGATTGCGACGTTGGTCGAAAGTTCCGATTATTTATTGATTGAAAAAATGGCCACGGCAATTGCTGACTTGTGTCTATCTGAAAAGGGTGTGGAGCAGGTTCAGGTGACCGTGGACAAGCCTGGTGCCCTCCGCTTCGCCCGAAGTGTTGCCGTGGAAATAACCCGTACCCGCGAAGCCCGCCATGATTGAGGCGGTTGGTGCCTGCGCCTTTGTCTCGGTGGCGGCGAATATCAAGCCGGAGGAGCATATTCCAATGGCCCTGGCACAGTTGGAAGCTTTCGTGTGTATCGAGGCCCTGTCGACCTTCTTCCGTACGGCCCCTATTGATCGGCCGGAGCAGCCGGATTATCTCAATGGCGTGGCACGGATCCGGACCGACATGGCACCGTTAGACTTGAAAACAGCCGTGCTTCGCGTCATTGAAACGGCTCTGGGTCGTGAGCGCACCGACGACGCCTACGCGGCCCGTTGCATTGACCTCGATTTAATATTGTACCAGGACTACGTGGTCCACAATGATGATCTGACCTTGCCCGATCCTGATATTCTCACACGCCCGTTTTTGAGCGCGGGCATCCTGGAGCTGGCACCCGACATAACCCTGCCGGGCGATACCGAAGCCCTCGCAACACATGTATCCCAAAGGGAAATGGCCGAACTCAACAAAGACACGGCTTTCACCCGAATACTGAAGGAGAGATTCACCCCATGAACCAGGATCGTATCGCCGAATTGGTGCGCGAGTTACTTATTGAGTTGGGAGAGGACCCCGACCGCGAAGGGCTCTTAAAGACCCCCGAGCGGGTTGCCCGGGCCATGGAGTTTCTCACGTCTGGGTATCGCCAGGACATTGACACCATCATAAATGGTGCGGTCTTCGAGGCCCAGTCCAACAACATGATAATCAGCCGTGACATCGAAATTTACAGTCTCTGCGAACATCACATGTTGCCCTTCTTTGGACGTTGTCACGTGGGCTACATCGCCGAGGAAAAGGTATTGGGCCTGAGTAAGCTCGCCCGCATCGTGGATTTCTACGCACGCCGCCTCCAGATACAGGAACGGCTGACCGCGCAGATCGCCGAAGAAATCATGAACCAGACCCAGGCAGAGGGGGTGGGCGTCGTTATCGAGTGCCAACACCTTTGCAGCATGATGCGGGGGGTAGAGAAGCAAAGTTCGGTCATGACCACCTCATCAGTGCTGGGAAGCTTCCGCGATGAGGCCGCAACGCGACAGGAATTCATGGCCCTCCTAGCCCGCAGCCTGCCGCCGATGTAGTCCGATATGGTCGGAGATGTTGCAACAGGACACGTAGCTTTGCTACTATTTGCTCCACTTCATGGGGCTGTAGCTCAGTTGGTAGAGTGCTGCGTTCGCAATGCAGAGGTCAGGAGTTCGATCCTCCTCAGCTCCACCATGAAGAACTTTCTCCGCCCAAGGCAGCCGAGCGCTGACTTGGGCGGTTTTTTTGTTTATTCCGTGCTGTGGCACCCGTCAGCCCCAATTCAAGAGGAATTCCTGCGATGAAGTATTTCGGCCTGCTTACGGTTCTCTTTTACGTTACTGCGACACCCTCAATTCGTGCCGATGAACCCTTTTCCCCGCCCATCCAGGTAGCCCCGTTTGCGCAGCAATACCAGGTGACCTATACCGATCTGGACGGCGCGCCCATGCCTCCGGTCAATCACATCGAACAGAACGATGGGGGAGCGCTCTTCGCCGCCACGCCAAAAAGATACATCCGACTCACCGACGGCACCTGGAAACAGGGCGATTACGAGGACGTTTTCAAGTCGCAAGATTTGGAAAAAGCATCGTTTGAGGGCCTCCAATCGGCCGGAGTCATCCGACAGGTTGTCGCGTTACAGGGCGAACGGGCCGCAGCCACCGAAACGGGCCTCTATCTGAGTCTTAACGACGGAGACTGGGCACTGGCGATGCCGACCGAGGGGGAGGTCCGCTGGGCACCTATCGATGTTCGGGCTGTTACCTTTGATGGGGCCGGTCAACTCTGGTTCGCCAGTCCACAGGGGGTGGGCTACCGGATCAACGAAGGGGAATGGAAACTCTTCACCGGGGCGGAGGGACTGCCCTTCAATGACTTTACCTGTATGGCCGCTGGCCCCGAGGGTATTTGGTTTGGAACGAGCAATGGGGCCATCCACTATGATGGCAAAACGTGGGAATTTCGACAGGGGCGACGTTGGCTGTTGGACAACAAGGTTAACGACGTAACGGTCACGGCCAACGGAAACGCCTGGTTTGCGACCGACCAAGGGATTTCGTGTATTGCTACAAAGCCGATGACCCTTGCCGAGAAAGCGGTCTATTTTGAAGAACAAATCGATAAATACCATCGTCGAACGGAACTCGAGTACGTTTCCGACGCTACCATGACTACACCAGGCGACAAGAGCACCGCGGCCGCCCGGGCTACGGACAATGATGGTCATTTCACCGGCATATATCTCGCCTCCGCGAGTCTGGCCTTTGCCGCGACCAAGGACCCCGAACAAGAACGAAAAGCCCACAAGGCCTTCGAAGCCCTCGCTTTTCTCAGCAAGGTAACCGAAGGGGGGAGCAATCCCGCGCCGAAGGGACTCATTGCCCGGGCGGTACAGCCGACGGATGGTCCTGATCCCAATGAAACCCTGAACCCGGAGACAGACCGAAAACGTCAGGAACGAGACACCCTCTGGAAAATCATGGACCCCCGCTGGCCCACCGATGAAACCGGGAAGTGGTATTGGAAATGTGACGCCAGTTCCGATGAACTTGACGGTTACTACTTCGGATTCAGTTTCTACTACGACTACGTCTGCGACACCGATGCCGAACGGGAGCGCCTTAATGAAGTGGTACGTCGCATGACAGACCACTTGTTGATTCACGATTACAATATGGTCGATCACGATGGCACACCCACCCGGTGGGGGCACTTTTCGCCGGCCGATTTGAATCAGAACCAGGCCTGGTGGGTGGAGCGCGGCCTCAATTCACAGAGTATTCTTATGTACCTCCAGGTGGCCCACCACATTACGGGAGACGCGGGCTATCGAGAGGCCTATCTCCAACTCATTAATGAACACGGCTACGCCATCAACGTCATGACCAACCCCAAAATCCAGTTTGGTCCAGGCTCCCTGGGACAGGCGGACGACAACATGGCCTTCATGAATTATTATCCCCTGATTCGTTACGAAACTGATCCCGAACTGTTGAGCATCTACTACAATTCCATATTCTGGTACTGGCACAACGAAAAATACGAACGTAACGCCTTCTTCAATTTCGTCTATGCGGCGTCTTGCCTCGGCAAGACACGGACAGACCAGTGGAGAACCCGGGATTTGACCCCCGATACGGAATGGATGGCAATGGCTGTCGATACGTTGAAACGGTACCCCCTCGATCTCACTGACTGGCCCATGTCCAACGCCCACCGCACCGACCTCCGCTTGCTCGGTGACCACACCCGTAGTCCGGGCACCCCCGTCACCAACGCAGGGTATCGCAACGATACGCTGGTGTACCCCATGGATGAGAATCATGCCGTCTACTGGGGCGATGACCCATGGACACTGACGGACCGGGGAGATGGAACTACGCTGCGTGACCCCGTATCTTATCTGCTGGCCTATTACCTGGGCGTTGTCCATGGGTTTATTGCGGAATAAGTCGTTTCAACTACCGCGCAGGACGGCGCACGGGCACCCTCGAAAATCAGGCAATCCGTGCGTTGCTACATTCACTGAAGTTTAGACTTTTCGTGATATGTAGATGCACCAGGCCCACAAGCTGACACTCAGGGTAAGGACAACAATATTGGCCATGTGCCAGCTCGGCAAATGATAGTGCTCATACTTCCAAAGCGGCACAACACCGAGGTGCCAACGTTGCCATTCGGAGGATCCGCCCCGGGGCGACATCTCCAAATACGCGGTAATGGGATACATAATCTCGAATAAAATTAAGAGTGCACCCACGGGAAAAACAAGAATCTTAAAATCCTGTATTCCGGTAGATTTTGATGCCCATGGCATAGAACTTCTCCTGCCGCCCACCCGATCGTCTCTGTTTTAATAACAGTTACCCATTGAGAATGAGTGTCTAGACTGTCGGCCCCATGTAATGCCCCGGCCCCAATACCCCGGTGCTTGCTACTGGTTTGTACTTGGCGTTCCGTCCTATCGGCCCAAACCGACCTGGACGCGCGTCGTACCATACTCTCCCTGCCAAGCATTAGATAGTAGCCTAGCACACCCCACAGGATTACGTCAACACGCCTTCTCGTAGATTTGAGCATAATTATCACCCGGGGTCGGTTCTACGCCCCGTGAAACCAAAACGGTCATAGTCCTGTTGGGGCATGGCCGAAACGTGCTACACTATGCTTCACTCAGGGGGCCGTAGACGAAAGGAATACAGAATGGAAATCGGGAGCGGAAGCCACCGGTATACAGTTATTAATCAGTGGGGAATTTTCCCGAACAACCTCAAAATTGGCACTACCCATGCCTTAGTCGAGGACCGGGAAGGCAATATTCATATTCACCACACGGGGCCAGACTGCATCGTCACGTGCGACCCAGATGGAAATTTACTTTCTGCCTGGGGCACGGACTGGCACGCAGGTGCCCACGGTATGCTATTAAATCTGGAAGGTGGGGAAGAGTTCCTCTATCTTGCGGCGACGTCTTCGGGCCTGATGGTCAAAACCACCATCGATGGGGAAGAAGTATTTCGTATCAGCACACCGCCCCGTCCCGATATCTACGATGGGGATCACCCCTTTGTGCCCACCGAGACCGCCGTGGCGTCGAATGGCGATATCTATATTGCCGATGGCTATGGCCAAAGCTGGATTCATCGCTACAGTCCCACCGGAGAGTATATGGACTCCTTTGGCGGACCGGGCACGGACCTCGGCCAACTTCAATGTCCCCATGGAATCAAGATCGATACCCGGAGTGGAGAAGAGCGCCTTCTGGTCGCTGATCGCGTCAATGTACGCCTCCAGTATTTCTCGTTGGAAGGAAAGCCCATTTCCGCAATCACGCGGGGACTCCGTTTTCCCTGCACCGTCAACCCCTGGGGAGACGAACTCTATGTGCCCGACCTCCATTCTCGTATCACCATCTTCGACAAGAGAGACAAGCTCATAACCCACCTGGGTGACCGACCCAATTGCTGGGAGAAAGAGGGCTGGCCCAACCTGCCCCAATCCGACTGGGTCGAAGGGGCCTTTTCGTCGCCCCACGATGTCCACGTGGACGCTAAGGGCAACATCTATGTTGCTGAATGGATGTCTAACGAAACAGGTAAAATAACAAAGTTGGTGCGCGTCTAACCCAATACCCCAGGGCCTTCCTGCCCCGACGCGACGGGGCAATACGTTTTAAGGAAAACGATGATGCCTTTTCGAATCGGTTCTCTATTACTCATGGGAATGTTACTCTCGATGAATAGTATGGCGGCACTGCAAGTCAATAATCTGCGTTGCGAATACAAGGTAGCCCCGCTGGGACTGGATACCACGACTCCCCGACTCAGTTGGCAACTCACGTCCGAAGAGCGGGGGCAGGTACAAAGCGCGTACCAGATTCTCGTCGCCTCAAGCGCGGCTACGCTTCAGAAAAACGTGGGGGACTTGTGGGACTCGGGCAAAGTCGAATCGGACCAATCGACCTTCATTCCTTATGGGGGCACGGCACTGGGTTCCAAAGACCAGTGTTTCTGGAAGGTGCGGGTCTGGGACGGCAATGACAAGGCATCAGGCTGGAGCGAAAGCACCCGCTGGACCATGGGGCTCCTGTCGCCCGAGGATTGGTCTGCCGAATGGATTGGCTACGACGCCCCAACGGGTGACGAAGCCGTCGATGCACCTGCCCTCAATATGGGGAAAGCCCAATGGATCTGGTATCCCGATGGCAACCCGGCGTCGGCCGCACCGATTGGCGAAGTCGCCTTCCGGACGACCTTCACCGTGGATTCGGGACGGGCAATTAAAGAAACGGCGCTCTATCTTACGGCAGACAACTGGGCCCGGCCCTATCTCGATGGCGTCGAACTGGAAGGTACGGTCACCGACTTCAACCAGGTGATGCGTATAGACCTTCTGCGCGTTCTTACGCCCGGGGAACACACCCTGGCCATTTTGGCCGACAACAAAGGCGATGCCCCCAATCCCGCTGGGCTCATTGCCCGCGTCGTGGTGGATTACGTCGACGGCACCGACCTCGTGGTAGAAAGTGGCCCCACGTGGAAGGCCCTCCGTGACGACCGACCGAGTGACTGGATGGCCAAGGCACACGCTGACAGTAGCTGGTCGGAGGCACACGCGATTGGACCGGCGGGCACCCCGCCGTGGCCGTCGCCGAAGTTACCCGCGCCCACCGTTTTGCCGCCACCACCCCAATTGCGTAGCACCTTCACCGCGAAGAAAGATATCGCCCGGGCCACGCTCTACGCCACGGCCTTTGGCATCTACGACACCTACATCAACGGCAAACGGGTAGGGGACTTCATTTTTGCCCCCGGCTTTACCGACTACAACAAGCGAGTCCACTATCAGACCTACGAAGTGACCGACCTGCTCAATAGTGACAGCGAAAATGTGTTCGCTGCCCTCCTCGGCGATGGGTGGTATGCGGGCTACCTCGGCTTCCTGCCCCAGCTCAATGTGAAGAGTGCACGAGACCACTACGGGGCCGAACCTCGCTTCCGGGGCCAACTGGAAATTGAATACACCGACGGCAGCACGCAAGTCGTCAACACCAACGCCGACTGGAAGGCGACCTATGGCCACATTCGCGAAGCGGACATGCTCATGGGCGAAACCCACGACGATGCCTTCGCAACACCCGGTTGGCTTACGGCGAACTATGACGACAGCGCCTGGGCGCCCGTAGCGACCGGAACATCCAATTCGGCGCCCGTCCAGGCCCATCCGGGCACGCCCGTGACGGCCCACGAAGAGTTGCCGGCACAATCCATGACGGAAGTGACACCCGGCGTCTATATCTATGATATCGGACAGAATTTTGCCGGCTGGGCGAAGGTCACCCTCCAGGCGAAAGCCGGGGAGCGGGTCCAACTTCGCTTTGGTGAACGCCTCGACGCCGACGGCCTGCTCTACACGACCAATCTCCGCAAAGCGCGGTGTATCGACACCTTCACCATCGCGGAAGACGGCGAAGTTACCCTGGAGCCACATTTCACCTTTCATGGCTTCCAATACGTGGAAATCAGTGGCGTAGCCAACCCGCCCGCGCCTGAAGATGTCGTAGGGGTGGTGCTGCAGTCCGTCATCGAACCCGCTGGAAAATTCGAAAGTTCCGAACCCCTGCTGAACCAGCTCTTTCACAATATCGTCTGGGGCCAGAAGGGCAACTACCTCGAAATCCCTACGGACTGTCCCCAGCGCGATGAGCGTATGGGCTGGACCGGGGATGCCCAATTCTTCATTCCCACGGCCCTCTACAACATGGATTGTGGTGCCTTTTATACAAAGTGGCTTGTTGATTTGGTCCAGGACTCCCAGTTGGAAAACGGTTCCTTCGCCGACGTGGCGCCCCACGTGGCCTTGGGTGGTGGTTCCGTGGCCTGGGGTGATGCCGCCATGATCTGCACCTACCAGATCTATCGCTACTACGGCGACACGGGAATTATCCGGCAGCACTTCCCCAACCTCGTGCGCGGCATGGAGTTTCTGGAGTCCACCAGCGAAGGGGGCATCCGCTCCAAGATGGGTTACGGCGACTGGCTCAACAAGGGCGGCGGTGCAAAGGATGAAGTTATTTGCACGGCCTACTTCGCCTACCTCGCCGAGCTCATGGAAGAAATGGCAACCGCTATCGGGGAGACCGAAAAGGCCGCCCACTATGGCGCACTGAAGGAAGAGGTGAAGACCGCCTTCGCCAAGAACTTCATCAACGACGAGGGCGTGATACTCGAAAGCAGCCAGACCGGCTACGCCCTGGCCTTCACAATGAATCTCATTCCCGAGGCACTCAAGGCGAAAGCAGCCGAGCAATTCGCCGGCGAAATCGCACGCTTCGACAATCACCTGGCGACGGGCTTCATCGGCACGCCCCGCTTGCTTCCGGGCCTTGCAGACGCTGGAAAGATTGACCTCGCCTATCAGTTGCTCATGAACACGGACTATCCCTCGTGGCTCTTCCAGGTGACCCAGGGTGCCACAACCATGTGGGAGCGATGGGACGGCTGGACCCCGGAGAATGGATTCCAGGACCCCGGCATGAACTCCTTCAATCACTACGCCTTTGGTGCCGTGGGTGAATGGCTCTATAGCACCGTCGGCGGCGTTGCGCCTTTGGAGCCTGGGTTTAAACGGTTTGAAATCGCGCCTAAGCCGGGCGGCGGATTGACTTGGGCCAAAACGAGTTACCGCTCGATTCACGGATTGATTCGGTCGAACTGGAAGATTGACGGCAATAGCTTCACGCTGGAGGTCGAGATTCCGGTAAACACGACGGCGGTGGTACGGTTGCCTGAAGAGTTTTCGCGTGACGTGACTGTCGACGGCGAGCCGTTGAGCGACCATGTCGGAGGGCAAGAATTTAAATTTTTTGTATTTGGTTCGGGGACCTATACCATTTGTGGGGAGGGGTGAAGAAGCGAGGTTTCGAGGCGCCATCGAATGCCCGGTGAACACACGCGAAGCAGTTAATGCCTACGACGGATTCAGTGGGTGTTGAACCACAAAGAGCGCAGAGAGCACAGAATATTTCGTGCCTTTGCGCTCTTTGCATTCAGTCCCTAAGGGACGACATACCGTAGATAAACCAGGGACCGCGTTGAGAGCCAGCGCAGTGGTCGAGCCAAGCTCGTTCTCGCTGGGCGGCACACCAAAATTCTGTCTGGGCAGGGAGAAGAGGGCCGTTTGAGGGCCATTGGGTGGTGATCATAGAGCTCTTCGACAGGGAGCACTGGCCTGCCCCCTGTAAACTGATCCATGTATTATGAGAGTCTACCCGGTCCGG
>CAXBPH010000234.1:0-11082 GCA_963977445.1 uncultured bacterium
CTCAGCGGCCTTCCCCTCTACCCCGGACTGTACACCAACTCAACCTCGGTCATGCTGTCGGTAGGCAACGTGACGCTCGACGCCCAGGGCGACGTCAACGCGGTGTTTCTCTTCCAGATGGGCTCTACCCTCACCACCGGAGCCAGCACCCAGGTGGTGCTGAGCGGCGGCGCCAAGGCCTCTAACGTCTATTGGCAGGTGGGCACCTCGGCCACGCTGGGAACAAACAGCCTGTTCAAAGGGAACATACTGGCGGAAGCTTCCATCACGCTGGCTACCGGCGCCACGCTGGACGGCAGGGCGTTGACACAGACCGCGGCAGTTACCTTGGATGCAGCAACGATCACGGCACCCATGCCGTAGGTTTACCGGATTCCGTTTCTACTTATCGGGAAGGTCCACACGTTGTGGGCCTTCCCGTCCGCCATTTAAAGGCGTCACTTTGGATACGAATCGAAAGTAATCCGCCGATTTTCCCCGTGTGTTATGGAAATGGAATGCCGATATCACCGGCCCAATGGGTCAGTGGGATTCGGAACATATACGACCGCGTCGCACCCGCCCCCGCCCGGCCCACTAAATCCCCTTAGCTCTACGCGACCCTTAGTCGATGGGATGTACAGGTCGTCAATTGCTATACTGAGCTTTCTTTTTTTTACGACAATCTCTGTACCCGAATGGATCCCATGAACGCTTTACCCCCATGCCCCAAATGTTCCTCCGAATATACCTACGAAGACGGTAGTCTCTATGTCTGCCCCGAGTGTGCCCATGAATGGGCGGCACAGGCGGCCGACTCCCCGGATTCCGGTGAAAAAGTCTACCGCGATTCTGGTGGCACCGTCCTCGAGGATGGGGATACGGTCACGGTGATCAAAGATCTTAAACTTAAGGGCTCCAGCGGTGTGGTCAAAATCGGAACCAAAGTCAAGAACATTCGCCTGGTCGACAAGGACCACGATATTGAATGCAAAATTGATGGCTTTGGTGCCATGAGCCTGAAGACCGAGTTCGTCCGCAAGGGTTGATACCGCACCCAAAGCGACCACGATTTGCCCCCCAATATACAAAACGGGCCCGCGACTTGATGCCGCGGGCCCGTTGCTTTTGTCTTAGTTTTGCGCGGGCGCGGGTGTTTCTGCTGCGACCGGTTCCGGTGCGGGTGTTACTACACGGGGAATCTCACGGATGAACACGTTCTTGAAGGACAAGGGGTCGCCGTGGTTCTGCAACTCGATCTGGCCGCTGTCGTAAATGGGAATTTCGCGGTTCCAATAGTTTTCGAGGACCACGTTGTCCACCACGAGCACGTTGTTCAGGTAGACGGTGACTTTCTCGCCCACCATGATGATGCGGAAGCGGTTCCACTCACCAATGGGGTTGTCTGCCTTTATCGAGGGGTCGGCGGGGTTTTTCTGGTTGTTGTAGAGTCCGCCGGAGCCTTGGGGCCACATGGCGGGGTCCCAAATCTGCACCTGGGGCGCGCCACGGAGATAGATGCCGCTGTCGCCTTTGGGGCTGATTTTCCAATCGACCAACATGTCGATATCCTGGTAGTCCCGGTCGGTGCAGAGGCTGTGTCCTACGCCGCTGAAATTGAGCACGCCGTCGGTTACCGTCCAGGTGCTGCGCATTTCTTCATCGGCGGCCTTCTGCTTTTCGGCCAGTTCTTCCGGCGTCATGGCGGCCCGTTTTTCGGGGTCCTCCACGAGGCCCTTCCAACCCGTGAGGTCTTTGCCATTGAAGAGCTGCACATAGCCCGTGGGCGGCGTGTTGTCTGTGTATTCGCCCATGAGCGCGGCTACGCGGGGCTCGATGGCTTCGGCCCAGAGCTTGTAGCCCACTTCGTTGGGGTGCAAGAGGTCGGGCATGATTTCTTTGGTCAATACGCCTTCGTCGTTGAGGAAAAAGCGGCCCATATCGAAATATTCGACCATGGGATCAGCGGCCAGATCGGCAATCAGACTATTGGCCTTGTTTAACTTCTCCAAAATTTCCGCGGGCTTTTCCCCACGAGGAAAAATACCCAGGAGGAGCACCTTCATGTCGGGCAGCTCATTGCGAAGCAGACGGATAATCGCGGTCACACCTTCCGAAATTTCTTCGGCGGAATTGCTACCGTGATTATTTGTGCCAATCATGACCACGGCGAGCTTGGGCGAAAGTCCGTCGATGTTGCCGTTTTGCAGGCGCCAGAGTACGTGCTGGGTGCGGTCGCCTCCAATACCCAGGTTCACCGCATTGCGGTCGCCATAATATTCGTCCCACACGGCCTTACCCTTGCCTTCCCAGCCATGGGTGATGGAGTCGCCAATAAACAGGAGATCGGCGTTACCTTGAGCGACCCGTTCATTCATTACGGCTTGGCGTTCCTGCCACCAATCTTCTTTTTTGGGCTCGGGCTCCACCGCCGTGTTCTTGGCATGTGCCCAGGACGAAAGCAGCATGGTGCTTGCGAGAACCACCATCATGCTCCATCGTGTCGATTGTTGTAATCTCATCATTGTATTGCGCTCCTTGGTATTGCGTAAGGTGCCGCCGGTTGGGCAGCATCATGCACGGGTAAACCGGGTGTACAAAATGGAAAGTCTGAAGAGCGACTAGTGTACCCGACAGATAGCGGGGAAGTCTTTCTTTGTTTTTGGGTACAATCACACCCATCCCGGTGTCTGTTATATACCGGCATTGTCGGTGGCTGGCCCCGGGCATTCTTGGCTTAACACAGGTTCGATTGGTGCGATACTGTCCCCTGTCAGTCCTTACTTCACCACCTCAATCTCATAGTCAACTTCGTCATCGTCATCGTCATCGTCATCGTCATCATTATCGTCATCGTCCTGCGCCCAGGGAAGACCACCGATGGAATCGACCCGGCGCTTTACCAGGCGCAACCCGGCCTGGGATTCCACGGAGAATTTTTCGATGACACTGTCGTCCGGGCGCAGGGCCTGGATGTTGAGCAACCAACCCTCCACATCGACGACGAGGAAATTATTTACCTTTTCCTGCTCTACGATTTCCACGTCATCGGCCCCGACGCCGAGGGTATCTTCGATGTCGTACAGGCCTGCCCCACCGCCGCCGGATACCACAAAGTGGCTCATGCCCTTCTGATGGTGCTGATAGTTGTGGGTGTGGCCGGTGACCACCAACTCCGTATTGTGTTTTTCCAGGATATCGGCAAAGGCCATGCGAATTTCGATCTGGGGTTCACGCCGGGAGAGTTTGGAGTCGTAAAAAGGAACGTGAAAGAAAACGACGAAGAAATCGGCCCCATAGTTCAGGGACAGATCCTTGTCCAGCCATTCCCGTTGTTTGGCGAAGTACTTCCACATGATTTCGGAGTTCCAGATTTGGCTTTCCGCCATGTTGTCGGTGCCATCGGGAATATCGGGCGCTTCGGTGTTGAGGGCCACGAAGTGGACGCCACCCCAGTTGAAGCTGAAGTGTTCTTCGTTGCCGGGGAGGTCGAAGAAGTCGAAATACTCCTTGGCGTTGTCTTCGTGGTTACCCAAACAGGGCACGTAGTACGTCTCGCGCATGAGGGGCTCGGCCACACCAAAGAATTCTTTCCAGTAGTCAAGAACGGATCCCTTACTCACCAAATCGCCACTGTTGAGCACCAGCCGCACATCCTTCTGACGGCGGATGGCATCCACCACACTTTTGTGGACATCGGCATTGGAACGGGTATCGCCATAGACGACAAAACGAAAATCCTGGGGTTCTGCCGGGGCCGTGCGAAACTTGCCTTCGAGGCCGCCTTCGAGTTTGTAGTTGTATTCCGTATCGGGCTTGAGGCCGTCGAAGCGAATCGTGTTCGTGCGGTAGTTATCCCGCGTACGGGACTCCCCTTCGCCGGTCAAGGTCACCTTGCGGTCACTGGTGATCCAGACGACGGTAGCTTTCTCGGTTTCTACCCGCTGTACGTAGGGGCCGAAAAGAATGGGATCTTCCGCGAAGGCGGTTCCGGAGATCATTCCAATAAGGGCGAGGGCAAGTATGACTTTTTTGAACATGGTAGTGAGGTCCTTTTCAATGTTTGTCTCGTGAAGGCAGTATAGCACCGAGCGCAGGGAATTCCATGTTGCGGTTGTGGGTGAATTATCCGCCGTGCCACGCGATCCGGCAACGCCGGTTCGTGTGCGATGACATTTTGGTCTTGTAGGAGTTTGATACGCCACCTTCGTCCACAGCACTATGAAAACACAAACATGCTACGAGGAAGTCACTTCGTTTGTCCGGGTTATGTTTCTATCACCGAAACACCTCTCACACGAACCGACGTTGTCGGATCGCGTGGCACGATGATCGTGTCTTGTAAAATAAAAATGCCCCTGCGTGGTGCAAGGGCATGGGAGATAGAAGTGTGTTTTTAACGCTTATCCCTGAAACTTTTTCACCCGCTCGGTGACGTCGCTCAGGAAGTTGTTGAGATAGCCCTGGACGAAGGTCAGGGGATCGAGGGTATCGTCTTCGATCAGGGGCGTGAGATCCATGGCGAAGGAAACGCCTGTGCACTCATCAACCCCGTGGGACTGGTGGTAGGTGGCGTGGGCGCGGCGACGACCCATGGTGGCGAGGTCATAGCGCTTACCACCGGCAATCTGGGAATCAAACACGCCGACGAGGGCCATCTGGAGGTTTTCCCGCTCAGAAACGTTGAAGGCGATCTTGTCGTCGTCTACCATCCAATCGAGGTCACGCCAGACTTCGCAGCCATAGACCTTCTTCGGCTTGGCTTCCGCAGAAACCTTGCGGAGGGCCGCGATGGTCTTGAGGGTCACCCCGATGTGGGTGTCATGCTTGTCGGCCAGATTGTGGGTATAGACGATTTCCGGCTTGGTGGCTTCGATGAGGGCGACCAGATCGTTGATGGGACCCTGGTCGGCGGGGTCCTTCACCATGCTACTGGGGAAGGCCAGCAGAAACTGGGCGGCAAAATCACCCACATAGGCGGCTTTCTTCTGCTCTTTATTGCGCACGACAATCATGTCTTCGTCGCTGTAGTTGCCATAGATGCCACTGCGGGGGGTACCGCCGCCATTGGTGACAACCACGCCGGTATACCATTTGTCGGGCTGCTGATAGCATTCCACGATGCCATCATAGGCCATGATTTCCAGGTCGTCCTGGTGAGCACCGATGGCCAGATGGGTGGTACGAGCGAGGGCCGCCGTTTCTTCCATGCCGTCGGGGATAAATAATTCTGCGGAGTCGATGGTAAATTTCATTGTAGGCCTCATATTCTACGTTACGAATTGGTTCGCCCAACAGGGGGCTCGGCATTGCTGCCTGGCGTTTCCCTATCCCAGGGCGGGCAAACTGGCGGCCGCGATGGACTGACCCACGCGGCGACTCTTTTCGTCGGGCAACTGGATATTAATCCCGGCAAGTTCGGGGAATTCCCTGGTCAGCACGCCTTTCGCGCCATTGAGGATGAGATCCCCACCGGAACCGGAGGTGCACCGGCCCAAAATGAGCACATGCTTTAATTCATAGAATCGGGCATAGTGGGCGATGGCATAGCCGAGATAGACGCCGATACTTTGCCATATTTTCAGGGCTCCGTCATGACCGGCTTCCAGCTTTTCCTGGACCGACTTGAGCTTTTCGGCGTCGGTGACGCCTTCAGGAAGTTCGATGCCAGCGACCGGTGCCAGACGGAAAACACACTGCTGGGAGAAGTAACGGGCACCTACCCCAATGTCGCCCGACCATTCATCGTCGGGACCTTCGGGATTGTAGTCTACCGGGGCAAAGGCAAGTTCGTTGAGCCAGCTGGTGATGTTGCCGTCCATCGTCACATAACCACCCGCCTCACTGGAGCCCAGAGCAATACCCAGAACCCCATTGTCTTCGAGGGACATGGAACCCGCAAGGGCCGTCACTTCGCCATCATTCACGATGTCGAGGGGCACACCCATTTCTTTGCCGATACGGTTGAACATATCGCGCACTTCGTCGAAACGGGCGTCGGGTATGCCGCGAAAGAGGGAGGCAATCATGGCACGGTTGTTGATATAAACACCGGCCGAGCTGCCGCCAATAGCATCGACCCGGGGCATTTTGCTGGCGGCCGTCTTGAGGGCAGCCATGACTTCGTTGTAGTGATAGGTGGGGTCGGTCTGTTTACGGGGCTCCCAGACGACTTCCTCGGAATATACGGCTTCACCGTCGATTACCGCCGAAACCTTGCGATCGGAAGCGCCGAGGTCAAAACCAATGCGGCACCCTTCAAGGTGGCGCCCCAGGGGCTGGGTCGATTCATTTTCCGCTGGAACCGCATCGGCCGCGCAGCCCACCACGGTAAAGGTCTGCTCGTAGACGCTTTTGCCCATGAAACCGTAGTCAAAGGCACGGGCACCATTGGCGCTGTAGGCCTCGGCCAGGTAATCCGCCACATAGGAGGGACCACCCACATAGACCTTCCACGCACCCCGCTGCCAGAGCAGGAATTTAAGGATGCGTTCGACGTAGAAGCAGCTGGCTTCCGCCTTCTCGTGGCCTTCTGGAAAAACCATCGTTTCAAAGCGGGAAAGGGCCCCGGCACTCCGCTCCAGACCGAGCACGAGGGGCACACCGTCACCGGAAGCCTTTACCGCCTCATCGAAGGTGCGGTTGGCCATAACGGCAGGTCGAAAATCGGGGTCCAACGGGGGAACAATCGCGGGCGTGGACAACATCCAAGCATAATTCATGGGGAGAAACCTCATTCTCGGTTACTTCGGCGAACGCCAAAAATGAGGCCTTATGGTAGCACAAAGACATAGGACGAATTAAGCTGCAATTGGAGCCGGTGATGCCCTGAGCAACGACCTGACCGGCTCCGCAGGCGCTCCGAAGTAACCGACACGGGCACAAACTTGCCTCCAAAACCTGCGCTGTACCTGTTATACTGACTTGGGGCCTGTCCAATCGGCCCCTAAAAATGGCAAACCACCATAACAGGATGCCCCCCAATGCCCCTATTTGCATACACGTGTACGGCCTGCGGCACCGAGGCCGAGTTATTGATTCGCGGCGAAGAAGTGCCCCACTGCCCGGCCTGCGACGCCGACGATCTGGAAAAGCACTTGAGCCACATACGCCCCATGCAGGCAAGCGCCCCCGAACCTGGCGGTTGTGGTGCTTCCCAGTGCTGCCGCATGCAGGGTGGCGGCTGCATGAACTAGGGAAAACAGAGTACGCTATGGACATTCCACCCCACGAACAGCGCCCCATTCGGACCCTTCGCCAGCATTTCTGGGAAGGCCTGAAGAATGCCCAACGGCGAAGGCCCCTGAGCTTTTACCTGCTTTTGTCGATTCCCGTGGTGTTGTTGCTCGCTGTGCACCTGTTTCGGGCCCGGGAGAACCCCCACCAGCTCGCCCTGGGGCTTTCTATTCTCTTTGTATACCTCGGCGTCGTGCTGATTGGGGCCATCCTCGATTTGCTCTCCATCATCCGAACGACCCTCACGAACGCCCGACTGGCCTACAAAGAGACCCTCTACGACGAAGAATTTCTCGCCGAACTCCGGGAGCGACGCTCCGCCAGCGACGATTAATCTGGGGATGGTGGCGCCGACCTGCCCGGCATAAATACCGTAAACCTTGGACTCACCCATCCGATTGATTTATAATTCCTCTACCCGTGCGGAGGAGTAGCATAATTGGTAATGCAGCGGTCTTGAAAACCGCCGCCCTCGGGCTTGCAGGTTCGAGTCCTGTCTCCTCCGCCATTTTTCTTCCCCCCTCTCTATCTGCCCAAGTTTCGGGGTGAGCCACCCCGAAGTGACGTGCCCACTGTATTCTTAGTAGAGCACGTGACAATTGGGAGCGCAGGCGAAAGTGGTCAAGCTTCCGATACGTTCACTTGCCGTTGACCACATTGACCCGGGCCACCACGTCCCCCTCAAATCCGACGACATAGCCGGTGTTCTTCTCCGCCTCGCCCTTTGGAAAATCCGTGGTGACTATCTGGGCTCCCGACGCCATGGCCCTATCCCGACGGGAGGTGTCGTTGGCCTGGGCTTCCTTCAAATCCGAATCGGCACGGGTCCGCACGATAAAGCCCGCCGCCACCTGTTTGGGGATTTCGGGGTCGTCGGGATCGTTCATCACATAGACGGCCGCGTAGGCCTCATCGGCAAAGGCCTGGAGAAACATGGCCCGTCCTTCGAGGGTCGGATGGCCATCGGCATAGAGTTTCGCCGGGTTGCCGCTCGTGTGGAGCACAAACATGACTCGCCCCCGGACATCGTCCAGTTTGGGCCAACCGGCTTCCTGAATCCCTTCCTTCAACGTAGCGGCCTCGCCCCGAACATCGTCAGGACGGATCAGGTGAGCCACGTCAAATACGGAGAGAACTTCCTTCTCGAGTTGTTCCATGGCAATCGCATCGAAGGGCAGTACGGGCACATTGGCCTGGGGTATCTTGTCCTCTTTCAATTCGAGCAATACGATGAGAGGCACGTGTTCGGGATGTTCTTTCGACCAATCACGAATAACGGTGGCGCAATCTACAAAGGTCTCGCAATTGGAATTCATGTCAAACTGGGGCACATGAAAGACTCGAATTGCTGCGGGGTCGTAGTAGAGGTCCAACTCAAAGCTCCGCACCCCGCTGTCAAGCTGTTCGTTGAGGGGCCGGTGGGCATAGTCCCACGTGGCCGCATCGGGATAGGCGGCCTTCACCATGCTGAAAAGGGGTTCCGTCGGCTGGGCGTGGTAACTGTTGTGGGAGCCAATAACCTGGATCTGGTTCATGCGCAAGGCGGGACTATTTTCCACGGTGTCGGCCACTACGGACCCACAGAGTAAAAATAAGCTCAAGGTAATGAGGGCGCGTTTCATTTCGTTCTCCTGACACCGGTTGAATCGGGCTGACTAATATGACTGGACCTGAGTATAACCGGTTTTCCTTAAACCTGCATGCAAACCGAAATCTCACACCAATCCCATCCAACGGATCCAGGCTTCACGCGCTGCCAACAACAGAAACGGGCCACCCACGCCGTCGCGTGGGTGACCCATGTGTTTTTGATGGACGTATCGTTGTTAATCGGCGAGTTCGTCGCTCGCGATGTGGTAGTTGGGGTCATCATGAAGGTCAACTTCTATGATGTCGCCCGCCTTCCGGAGGAGGGCCTGACACTCGCGGCTCAGATGCTTCAGGCGAACGTTCTTGCCCAGACTACGGTATTTTTCGCTGAGGGCATTAACGGCTTCGAGACCGGAGTGATCGAAAACCTGACATTCCTTAAACTCGATAATTACGTTATCGGGATCTTCATTGGGGGTAAAGAGGTTACGGAAACTGGTTACCGCACCGAAGAAGAGGGGTCCGTTCAACTCGTAGGTCTTGACCCCATTGCTTTCGGACGTAGTCGCGTAAATCTTTTGAGACTTTTTCCAGGCGAAGACCAGCGCCGACAAAATCACGCCGCTGATAACAGCAATCGCCAAATCGAAGGCAACCGTGAGGCCGGATACCATCACGATAATCAGGAAATCAGATTTTGGGATGCGATTCCACAGGCGGAGACTCGTCCATTCGAAGGTCGCAATCACGACAATGAACATGACGCCAATAAGGGCGGGGACGGGAATCATCCCGATATAGGCCCACAGCGGTTTGAAGACAATGAAGCACAACAGAAATAAGGCGGCAGAAATACCGGAGATGCGCGTGCGCCCGCCGGACCGCATGTTGATCATGGACTGACCAATCATGGCGCAGCCACCCATGCTGCCGAAAAATCCTGACACGATGTTGGCCAGACCCTGGCCGATACATTCGCGGTTGCCGTGACCCCGAGTTTCGGTAATATCGTCGATGAGCGTGAGGGTCATGAGGGATTCGATCAAGCCGATAGCCGCCAACGTAATGGCCAGCCCAAAAATGATAAAAAAATCATGGAAGGTAACGTTTATGGCAGGAATTTTGAAATGCCCGGCTTTGCGCTTCACCGGAAGGGTCTCTGGCACGACAAAGGGCGCAGCCGCAATTTCATGACCTTTGACGTCAATCTCGGAATAGACCAGGTTGGGTTTCAGCGCTTCAAATTCGGCTGTCTTCCGCTGTTTTTCGACGGAGGCCGTTTTCTGGGTCACTACGAAATCATCTACCGTTACCGCATTGAGGGGCGTGAACTGTACAAGAAGCGTCACCACAATGATGGCCGCCAGCGTACCGGGTATGGCACTCGTCAGCTTTGGCAGGAAGTGAATGATGGCCATGGTCAATATAATAAGGCCCACCGTGGTGTAGAGACCGACACCGCTCAGCCATTCGCCGACCACCACAAAATTACCGGAATGCTCGTCGAAGACCACCTCCATGTGTTCCTGCAACTGGCCAAACTGAGCTTTGCCGATGACGATGGCAAGCCCGTTTACAAAACCCAACATAACCGGGTGGGGCAGGAGGCGAATAAACTTCCCTAGTTTCAGGAAACCGCATGCCATCTGAATAAACCCGCAAAGTATGACGGCGGCAAAAAGATATTCCAGCCCGTAGAGCACCACAAACGAGGTCATCACCACTGCCATGGCACCGGTTGCACCCGAAATCATGCCGGGACGTCCGCCTATGGCCGAGGTAATGAAGCCGACGAAAAAGGCGGCCCAGAGTCCAACACTCGGGTCCACACCGGCGACGAAGGCGAAGGCAACCGCCTCGGGCACGAGGGCCAACGCGACCGTCAGGCCCGAGAGCAACTCATTCTTCACATTGAAATTCTTGTTTACTACTAAGTCAATCATGCATTTACCTTATCTTTAGATTGGTCCGCTATGGGGACCATAGCGAGGATGTAGCATCACAACCCGTGGGTTCTGATGTCGTGCATATCGTGTTGTGAACTGCCCCATCGTGCAATCACGCGAGGTTCAATCAGGCTGATTGGCGCGCACCCCGGATCGACGACCATGAAAAACACGGCCCGACCGTGACGACAAGCGTATGGATTCGCTGTTTGCGATTTATGAGAACTTCATCATGCTTCGGCTTCGTCCTGGTGTATCGCCATTGGAGACGTACCGCAAAAGGAGGGCTACATGACAAATCGGGTACTTCGGAGTAACGCCTTCGACTTCA